>NZ_JAKMZC010000023.1:0-66839 GCF_029890535.1 Vibrio sp. S/42/10
CGTCGTTCGCGTTACGAACAGCAACATCAAGGCCGCGGCTCTGAACGTTCAAACGGTTAGAGATTTGTAGGCCCGCAGCGTCATCTTTTGCGCTGTTGATTTTAGAGCCTGAAGCTAGGCGCTCCATTGATGTTTGTTGTGCGCTGTTAGCATTGTTTAGGTAACGTTGCGCTGTCATCGCTGAAACGTTGGTATTTACATTCACTGCCATGGTGATTTCTCCAATTGATTTTCCGGTATAGCGGTTTCCGACGTCTCGGAAAACCAAGTAGTTCTCTCAAAGTTACTTTTAATAACGGCTCGAAATACAGAAGCTTTAGAAAAACTTTTAGAAAACCACAAAAAAAATATTAAACCATTATTTATCAGTAACTTAATATTTATTATTTTCTAAAGCAGCGGAAGACTTCAACAGAGAAAAGATCTAAAAACGTTCAAAAAACACACTAATTAATATTTGAACTACTCAACGTAGAGAAATGAACAATCAC
Source organism: Vibrio sp. S/42/10 (assembly GCF_029890535.1). NCBI lineage: Bacteria > Pseudomonadati > Pseudomonadota > Gammaproteobacteria > Vibrionales > Vibrionaceae > Vibrio > Vibrio sp. S/42/10. The sequence goes on from NZ_JAKMZC010000023.1 coordinate 492, forward strand.
CAAAGATCTCAGACCAACGTCGATCTTGTGTCGCAAAGAGGGTTATTTGAGGTAAAACGAGTTGGTTAAATCGAAGAAGTACTGATCAGAAAACTAAGTCTAGAAAAATAGTGGAAAGACAGAAAGGAAAAAGCCCCTTTTCCTTTGAGAGAACCGGGGCTAGTTGGCGCGTCAGAGCCTGTGTGGAGATCATCGAGAAATGAACACATTTCCGACTTGCCGTTGCATTCTTACTGTAAAAATGGATAGCAGGTGAGAGATGAGAGAGCTAAACATTCAATAGTAAGTATGCTTGCCAGTTTCCCTTACTGCATGGCTCACGTCTGAACACGAGCAGCAAGTTCAACCTATAACTATTGCAATAGTGTCATTGCAGAGTTAGGCAACTGTTTTGCTTGAGCAAGTATAGAAGTACCTGCTTGTTGCAGAATTTGTGATTTGGTCATTTGCGTCGTCTCTTTCGCAAAGTCCGTATCTTTGATTCGACTGTTAGAAGCGTCTACATTCTCTTGAACATTCGCCAAGTTGTTAATACTGTGACTTAGACGGTTCTGTTTCGCACCCAAATCAGCACGTTGTGAATCTACATACTTCATTGCTGAATCAATCACGCTGATTGCGTTCTGTGAACCAGCAACAGTCATTAAGCTAATGTCTTGAACTGATGTAGGGCGGCCTTCACTCTTAATGCCTAGTTCAGATGCTAGACCACCAGAGATCGACATTGCACCTTCAAGATCAGGTTCAGCAACGAATAGCTGTAGACGGCCTTCGTCAGTAACCGATGCGTTCAGCAAATCAGATTGACCATTAATGTAAGTGGCGAGTTCTTCGATATCGTCACCCGCTTTGGTGTTAATATCTAGAACGATGTCTTCACCATCTTTGGTTCTGAATTCGAACTTAAGATCGCTTGCTGTCGGTGGCACCTGCCAATCTTTGTCTTTCGCGTTTTCTGAATCGAACGTAGTACCACCCATACGGAAATCATCAGCACGAACACTGGTTAATCCCATAATCATCGCTTCACCGGAGCTAGAACCTATCTGGAATGATGCTTCACCAAATGATCCATTCAACAAACGACGTCCGCCAAACGACGTTGTCTCCGCAATACGGTTAAGCTCATCTTGAAGTGCCATTGACTCTTCGTTTAGCGCGGTACGTTCTGCCGGCGAGTTAGTGCCGTTTGATGATTGAATCGCCAAATCACGCATACGTTGTAATATGTTCGTTGATTCGTTCATCGCACCTTCAGCGGTCTGAGCAATCGAAATACCATCATTGGCATTACGCATTGCCACATCAAGGCCACGAGACTGCGCTGTTAAGCGGTTAGAGATTTGCAAACCCGCTGCATCGTCTTTTGCGCTATTAATTTTATGACCTGATGACAAGCGCTCCATAGAAGTCGCTAAGTCATTAGACGCTTTATTCAGGTAACGCTGTGCTGTCATAGCAGATACGTTAGTGCTTACATTGATAGCCATTTTGCTCTCCTTATGAGTTCGCAAACTTTCTGCGAAGCGGCCAGCTTTACTCTCATATGGATAAGCACTGACCGTGTATTACTCGTTAAACCTTATTCAAGGATTAAGAACTGTATAAATCATTTATGACAAATACAGATACAAGTTGTATGCCAAGTTTAATATTCTATTGATTATTTTTATAAAACATTAAAATCAATAAGTTAGAGATAAACCTGGCTCGATATTATACTACTAGAGCGAAATAGTGAGTTGAACTCCTTCGCTCATTGCCGCTTTTTGCCGCTTATATCGAACACATTGTATTCTGTATAAAAAAACGGCAAACGTTGAAGTGATTCGCTCTTATGGCATAGCACATAAGGCAAAGAATCGACTTCAATGATGAACCTTGATTCATCACTAAATACCTATTGGTCATTCAATACCGATTGGTCGTTAAATATAGTTAAACAAGGTTAGGTCTTTTGTTTTACCAAACGCTTGTTGTGAAGCTTGGAGTGCTCGAGAGTTCTCATTAAATTCAATAATGGCTTTCGAATAATCCAAGTCTTCAAAGTTGCTTTTCGCTTTCGCTAAAGACAACTTAAAATCTTCATGTTGCTGCTCTTGAATATCCAATGTGCTCAAGCGTGCACCGACATCGGTTCTAGCCTTCGTTAGATGAATAAACGCAGCATGAAATTCTTCAGTCACTTGATGTAATTTCGCAGTGGCTGAAGCATCTGATACCGGGTTTTCAGCCTGTTCAGACGCCTCTTTGAACGTATCAAAGATAGAGAATGTCTCTCTTGGCTCTAACGTGATCGAATCGCCTTTGGTGATCTGACCTTTTATTTGAATATTCAACCCTTCGTAGACAATGCCAGTAGAGGGATCAAAGTCTTCAGCGGCAACCACTGCACCATCCTTTTCAAGTTGGTAAGCATAATTTCCTGTCTGCATATCAACAAAAGTGACTTTATACGTTGACCCATCGTCAGCTGAGTTCGTCGCACGTTCCAAAAGCAATTCAGACGCGGGTTCAAGCTCGTACTGAGGTTCGTAATCACCAAACGGGTTATCTATTTCCATAAATAACTTGCTGCCTGGATCATTCATCGCCATCTCGAAACTACTCGCTACACGCATTTTTCGCTGATAGTCATCGCCCTGATAACTGACGTTGCCTTGGTTATCTCTAAAGAAGGGTTGATTCTTCGGTTTAGTACCCGCAAACGTGTAGTTACCCGACTCATCTTGAGAGTTAGCTAAATGCAAAAAGTTATTCGATAACTCTTGGAGCTCGCGCTTTTTCGCTAAACGGTCCTCTGGAGAAAGCGCACCGTTAATCATTTCCATCACGGTTCGTTTTGCTTCATCAGCAAAGCCTTCGGTGTTGGAGATCAATACCTCATGATGCTCCAATCGATTACGAACTAAGACGATTGCATCACTATATTGCTTAAGCTGCTCTGATTGCTGACCAATATTTTGTAAATAGTGGGTCGCCAAAGGATCATCACTTGGCGACTGTAACTTCTTGCCAGAAGCAAGTTGTGCTTGGTTGTGATGTATTTTGTTTTCTTGACGGCGCAAGTCGTTCTGAACAGATTGGTAGTTGTGGAAGCTAGAAATACGATTCAACATTTATACTTCCTACCTCAGAGCCAAAATAGTATTGAACGTATCATTAGCTGCTTGCATGATGCGTGAAGAAGCCATGTACGCTTGCTGAAATTTCATCATATTTGCCGCTTCTTCATCGAGGTTAACCCCCGACACTGAAGCAATACGTTCCTGAGCGGATTCCTTTTCTAAGGTGGCAATATCGCTTAAGCGATTTGCCGTCGACGCTTTCAGGCCCGTGTTGGTATTCAAGTTGTGGTAAAGGTCTAAAATCGTAGACTCACCATCATTCAAGATCTTACCGGTTTGGAGATCTTGCAGCTTACGCAAGTTACCGTTGTCACCCTCTGATGGGACAAGGTTTGCCGTAAATTTATCGTTTGCCACCGCGCCAGAGGTCAACTCGAAAGTCGTGCCATTAATCGTAACCGGCCCTTCAGGTGGGTACGGCTGCGGTTGCATTAAAATATTGCCTTTCGGATCAGTCACGGCAAACTGCTCACCTTTTGGTGAAACAATCACTTCAAACTCACGCAATTGACCGGCCGCTAGGATCTTGAACCCCGCCGAGCCTTTCGCGAACGTGGTCGATGCCTCATAACTTTGTGCGGCAATATCTCTAGGGTCTTTGGTTTCCATCTGAATCTGAGCAGCAAAGTTACGAGTTGGGCGCAGTAACAGTTTCTCACTCAATTCCGGCGGGTTTCGAACTTCGACTCGCATACCATCTAGATAAAAAGCATTACCTGTTGAATTGGTGCTGACTTTGACCGTTTCGCCGTCAGGCTTGGTCACGACATAGTCACTGCCGTCATACTTAAGGCCATACTCGCCGCCTTTTAAGGCAGAGGTGTCATCAATATATACCGCTACGTCTGCCTTTGATTGGCTACCAGCCGTCACGCGTGATTTAGCCACCCGCTCAGAGTTCACATCGGTGAAGATATCTTGGCCAACGTTGCCATTGAGATCCAAACCTTGTGATTGAAGTGAGTTTACTTTCTCAGAGAAAGCCGTCGCCAAACGTCCTAATTCACCCATGATGTCAGGGATATGTTCGTCTCGCATATCGAGCATGGCACCGATTTTTCCATCGATATCATTGCTGGTAATCGGCTTCAAAGACTTACCTTCAACTATCGCTAGTCGGCGCTGATGCGTATCAGGTAGGCCATCAACCAACTTCAGTTGACTTGCTTCACTACCAGAAACCAAGGTATGACCATTACCAATATGGACGTTAAATCCTTCCGCATTCGAGCGCGGCGTTACCGTCACTTTGGTGTAACCAGATAGCTCATTGATCAGCTTTTCGTGTTGGTCTCGTAAATCATTATGAGGCCCTGGCGTTCGCATCATCAGACGCTGAACATCACGAATCTCAACCGCAATTTGGTTTACTCGTTCAATGCCGACTTCTAATTTTTTGTTCGTTGAATCAGACTGTTGACGTACCGTTTCATGAAATTCGTTCAAGGTTTTAGTGACAAGCCCTGCTTTCTCTAAAACGACTTTACGCGCACCCACATCATTCGGGGTATCGGCGAGAGTTTTAACAGAATCAAACCATTCATTGAGGTTTTCTGGGATCTTCTTTGAAGCAACCGATGACAACATGCTCGACAACATATCGAGGTTGGCTTCGGTATCGCCTTTGTTAGCGGCATTGGTTGTCGATAAGTTAAGTTCTTTAACGGCAAACTGATCCCAAGAGCGGCGAACATTTTCCACATGAACACCCATACCGTAGGATTGCCCACCGTACTGGCGCGGGTCATTCACACCTTGAATCACAGACTGACGGCTATAGCCCTCTGTGTTGGCGTTAGAAATGTTATGACCTGTGGTGTTTAGCTGTCTCTGAGCCGTAAGAACACTTTGTGCCCCTACATTCAGAAGATCCGACGCCATAATGCCCCCAAAAAACTTAATAAAATCAGGTTGAACTGATTAACTACAACAGCATATTACCAAGATAATAAGCAATATATGTGCCAATAGAGACAATGAAAGATTAAAAGACCATAATTTATTGAAGTGTAAGGAAATAACTAAAAACAATAGGGCCAGATATGAAGGAGCGGATAAGAGAAGAGCCTGCCATGGCAAGCTCTCATTGTTAATTGATGGGGCTAATTCATCTCATCGATTTTAGCTTTAACGCGCAACACCTTGTCTGCATAGTTAGGGTCAGTTGCGTAACCAGCTTGATGGATGCCTTTGATAAAGTTCTCTGAATTGCCTTGATGCTGTAATGCCGTTTCGTATCTTGGATTTTCGTTCAAGAACTTCACGTAATCATTAAAGCTGTCTTCAAAGTTTGAGTAAGAACGGAAAGATGCCAATTCTTTAACGGCAGTTTTGCCATGGAACTCTAAAGTTTGCGTAGCAACCTTATCGCCCTTCCAACTTCTATCTGCTTTGATGTTGAATAAGTTATTGCTGTTCCCCAAAGAGTTCTTAACCATTTTAGAACCCCAACCTGTTTCAAGTGCCGCTTGTGCCAATAGCAGAGATGAATCCACACCAAGTGCACTCGCCGCTTTTTCAGCGTAAGGCTTCATTGAGGTAACAAACGACTCTGGAGAATCGAAGGATACTGGTTGTTTAACAGCGGAAGCAGGTTGAACTTCAGATACTCTGTCTTCTGAACGGCCTGAATACTGAGGTCTTTGCAGTGAAGTATCAAAACCTTCACTACGAACCTTATCTTCTGTCGCATCGCTTGCTTGACCGGCGCTTAACTGAGCAACGATCATGTCCGCAAGGCCTAATGAACCTGAAGCACTCAACTCACTCGCCATTTGGTCATCTTGCATCTGACGATAAAACTGCTCGTTCTGGCTGTTCAGCATATCCGACTTAAAGCTAGAGTTCGCATCACGCATCGACTTAAACAGCATCGAAGTGAAAATCGATTCAAACTGTTTTGCCGCAGCAGTTAGTGCCTCTTTTTCGCTGCCTTCTTCACCATTTACTGCTTGTTGACGAAGACGATCTAAGCTACCGATATCGTGAATAAAGCCGATGTCATTGTTATTCTTAATCATGCTTTATTCCTTAGATAATGATCAATTGACCTTCAATTGCACCAGCTTGTTTCAGTGCTTGAAGGATTGCCATTAAATCAGAAGGCGCTGCGCCCACTTCATTGACTGCACGAACCAAATCATCCAGCGTTAGACCCGGTTCAAACTTGAACATCTTGCCATCGGCTTCTGTGACTTCGATATCAGAATCAGGAACCACTACGGTTTGACCACCAGAAAATGCATTCGGTTGGCTCACGTTGAGGTTTTCTTTGATTGCTACCGTCATACCACCGTGTGTTACCGCTGCCGCTTTTAAGCGAACATGTTTACCAACCACAATCGTACCAGTACGAGAGTTAACAATGATTTTTGCTGAACCCTCTGCAGGATCGAACTCGATGTTTTCGATTGCCGATAAGAAAGCCACACGCTGGCTGATTTCACGTGGTGCGCGAACCTTTACTGAAGTCGCATCAACCGCTGAAGCCATTTGTGGGCCTAGAAAATTATTAACTGCATCAGCTAAGCGCTGCGCCGTTGTGAAATCTGATTGGATTAGGTTGAACGTGATGTAGTCACCACGACCGAATGGCGTTGGGATTTCTTGTTCGACCGTCGCGCCGCTAGAGATGATGCCGACATTAGGATTGTTACCGACAATCTTAGAACCATCATTACCTTGAGCACTAAAGCCACTCACCACCAAGTTACCTTGTGCTACCGCGTACACTTGACCGTCTAGACCTTTCAGGAAAGTCTGCAGTAAGGTACCACCACGAAGGCTTTTTGCTGAACCGATAGAAGACACCGTTACATCAACTTCCTGACCTTGCTTAGAGAAGGCTGGCAATTCAGCGGTAACAATTACTGCCGCTACGTTTTTGGTTTTTGGCTTAGTGCCGGGCGGCAATTGGATGCCAAAATTTTGCAGCATTGCGTTAAACGTTTGATCAGTAAAGGGAGTTGTCTCACCTGTACCCGGCAAGCCCGTGACCAAACCATAACCGACAAGTTGGTTACTACGAACACCCGCCACTTTTGCCACATCTTTAATACGTGCAGCATGGGCACTGGTGGCAAGAAATAGCATGCCAAGTAGTACGAGTGTTAGTTTTTTCATTGAGTAACCTGTCTGTATTGCTTTCAATTTATAGTAGCTATGTAATTATAATAATTTAATTTACAAGAACTTAGCTAAATATGGCCGAGTGGTAAAGGCTGTCAGTAAGCCGACATCCTCTCAAGCTCTACAGTGATACATTAAAGAATCGTGCCAAGAATCCAGGCTCTTGCATATCTTTTTGCACTCCAGTCCCTGAGTACTGAATTCGTGCGTTAGAAACACGGTTTGAAGCGATGGTATTTTCGAAATCTATATCGTCAGGGCGGATAGTACCACTTAGGCGGATATACTCATCACCTGTATTCAGTGTCATCCACTTTTCACCACGAACCACTAGATTTCCATTGGCTAATACTTCGATGACTTCAACGGTAATGTAGCCACTAATGCTGTTACTTTGGTTGGCTGATGCATCACCAGCAAAGGTGTTGGTATTGCTCAGATCATAAGAGAAGTTGTACTTGTCAATAGTCAACTCTTGGCCGCCAACAGCCAAAGGCTCCATCGATGCATCGTTAGACTTAGACATGTCAGCATTAGCTTTTTTGGTCGCTCGAGTATTTTCATCTAACGCAACGGTAATAATATCACCAATGCCGCGAGGCTTTGAATCATCGTACATACTGCCAATATGGTTGATATTGAACAGTGAACCTGTTGCCGCTGCGTAATGCTCTGGTTTTTCTTTTGGATTGATCGGCGCCCATGCAGGATCGCCTGCAATTGGGTCTGTTCTACCACGAAGTGTATCGATAATGCCTGAGCTTTCATCAGCCGACTTATCGCCTTCTACCGCATCAACCACTGTGGTTGCGTTTTCTTGTGCCGGAGTCTCGATCGGATCCAACACAGTACACCCGGTCATAGAAGCTAACAAAACTAAACAAAAAATACGTTTCATGGCGATATACTCTCAGCAGGCAATGGTAAATAGATCAATGACTAGAAGCAGATCTATTAATTATGAATAAGTACGTAAACGGCAAATAAACCAATTACAGCTGTTGGTTAACAAAGCTCATCATCTTGTCTACCGACGAGATAACTTTCGAGTTCATTTCGTAAACACGTTGAGCTTCAATCATATTAACCAGCTCTTCGGTTACGTTTACGTTCGATGTTTCTAACATCGACTGACGGATGTTACCCAAACCATCAAAGCCCGGAACGCCCTCTTGCGGATCGCCACTTGCTCCCGTTGGTAAATAAAGGTTTTGACCTACAGGCTCTAAACCACCTGGGTTTACGAAGTCAGTAATGGTGATTTGGCCAACCACGACGTTGTTTTGCTCACCACGTAGGCGAACTGATACTTCACCATCGTTACCAACCGTCACCGAGATCGCATCTTCTGGAATCACGATTTCTGGCTGTAGAGCATAACCTTGACCTGAGGTTACGATTGCGCCTTCACCGTTCAGCGTGAACTGACCATTTCGGCTATAGCCTGTCTCACCGTCTGGCATTTCAACTTGGAAGAAGCCGTCACCTTCGATCATCATATCTAGGCTGTTCGATGTCGTTTGTGCGTTACCGTGGGTGTGAACTTTTTGAGTTGCCACGACTTTAGAACCGGCACCCAACATCAAACCACTTGGCAGCTCGGTATTCTGCGACGATTGGCCACCCGGCTGATTGATGTTCTGATAGAACAAATCTTCAAATACCGCACGACTCTTTTTAAAGCCAATGGTTGAGGCGTTGGCAAGGTTGTTTGAAATGGTTGAGATATTGGTTTGTTGGGCGTCTAAGCCTGTTTTACTTACCCATAATGCTGGATGCATAGCAAATTCCTTTAAATTCTATTAGCTCATACGAAGCAGTGAATCAGACGACTTGTCCATTTCCTCTGCAGTGCTCATCATCTTGACCTGCATTTCGAATTGACGTTGTAAGTCAATTAGGCTGGTCATCTCACCGACAGCATTTACGTTACTGCCTTCAATGGCACCTTTTAGCAACGTTACCGCTGCATCTGCTTCGTATGCCTGATCTGGGTTTTTCGAACGGAATAGACCATTCGTATCTTTAAATAAGCTTTGATTATCTGGACGCACAAGTTTGATTCGGTCGACAATCGCTAATTCTTCAGCTGGAGCGCCTTGAGGAATCACCGAAATAGTACCGTCTGTGCCGATTTCTACTTTACTAATAGGAATAGGTAACGTGATAGGTGCGTCATTCTCGCCTAACACCAAATGGCCGCTTGCGTTAGTTAGCAAACCGTTTTGGTCAACCTTTAGGTTACCGTTACGTGTTAAACCTTCACGGCCAGTGTTGTCCATTACCGAAATCCAGCCATCACCTTGTATCGTGACATCGAGATCGCGACCAGTAGTGACCACACTACCTTGTGCGAAATTATGACCCGGACGTTCTGTCATGCTGAAAACACGAGTAGGCATGCCTTCACCATACGCTTGCATTGAACGTGCTTGTGCTAAATCGGCACGGAAACCCGTTGTACTAACGTTGGCAAGGTTGTTTGCACGTAGCTGCAAAGCCTGCATATTTTGCTTTGCGCCACTCATGGCAAGAAACAGTGCGCGATCCATAATTTTGCTCCAAAAAATCATCTTCTAAAGCTTATAAAGCAAACACTGTGCCAATATTTTTAACTGTTATTTATCAATAATTTAAATAGGAAACAAACAAAGAGGGGTGATCATTAAAGGATCATTGAGGAGGAGTTATTGCCAGTGGCATTACCGTGCGGCAATAGGGGCGGCAAATAAGAAGACAAACAGCCATATTTAAATTCACCAACAATACCCAATTCAATAACATTGAATTGGGTATTCACAGATGATTCAAACGCTCGAAACGATTAACGAATCTGAAGAATATTCTGTTGCAGTTGGTTGTGTACTTCTAGAGAACGTGAGTTCGCTTGGAAGTTACGTTGAGCAGAAATCAAATCAACCAATTCTTGAGTCATATCGATGTTCGACTGCTCTAGCGAACCGTTGTTAATGCTACCAAATGAACCTTTGTTCGATTCACCCCAGATTTTAGAACCTGAGTCATTAGTAGAATCCCACTGAGTGCCGCCTTTCTTATCTAGACCTTGCTCATTGGGTACGCGAACCAAGCCTACACGGCCAAGCATCACGTTTTCACCATTTGAGTAAGTACCCAGAACACTGCCGTACTCATCGAAATCGATTTTTGTTAAGAAACCTGTTGTTGCACCATCTTCATCAAACTTAGTCAATTCAAACGGAGCAGCAAACTGAGTTGAAGAATCCAGACCAAACTTAAGCACTTGAGTTGGATCAGCACCGTTCAAGTCAATTGGGTTCGCGCCAGCACCAAGTGGTTCCGAGTTAATCGGCTGACCATTGTTCAGGCTTGCTAACGTACCGTCGTTGTTGAACTTCATTGTGTGACCAACATGACCTTGTGCATTCGTCGCATCACCACCAGTAATGTTGACCGGCTTTTCACCGTTCTCATCTGACATGGTGTAGTACGTCTGCCAAGTGTTTGGTTGAGTCTGATCTTTGAGGTAGTAAGTCGTTAACTTGTAAGACTGACCCATAGAATCGTATACCGTCGAAGACGTTGCTCGATTATAAGTGTCAGAATCTTGGTAGTTAAATGCAGCCGGGTCTTTAAGATCACCATTTGCAGGAAGGTTAACTCCTACTTCAATGTTTTCTGTCTGTTTTGGCTTACCAAACTCAGCAGGAATGTCGAGAGGCTTTGGCGCGTAAGAAAGAACTTCACCCGAGTTTGGGTCAACATCGTAACCTAAAAGAAATTCATCATTCGAGGTTACCATGAAGTTGTCTTTATTTAAGTGAAAAGCTCCGTTACGCGTTAGTTCGTTGATCTCTGGCACCATGCGGTCTTTCGATACTGCAAAAAAACCTGTACCACTGACACGTAAGTCCATTGGGTTATTTGTATAAATACTTGAACCTTCGTGAAACTGTTGCGCAACTTTATTTGCTTGAGCACCACCACCAGGGGTAGTCTTTCCGTTAGTAAACAACGAGCTTGAATACACATCGCCGAACTCTGCTCGAGACTCTTTAAAGCCAAACGTGTTTGCATTCGCAATATTGTTACTGGTTGTATTCAGATCTAATTGTGCAGCGGATAGGCCGCTCAAAGCTACATATGACATTCCAATATTCTCCTAATCTATCTAGCTAGCATAATCACTCTTTTAAAGAGTTACGCTTTACCAACTTCTAGTACTTCAGCAAGTCGTACTGGCGATGTAAAACCAGCCAGATTGAGTAGTACGTTGCCATCACCCTTACCAAGAAGCACACTGTTCACGTTCGCATAACTGGAAACTTGGAACTCTGTGTTCTCGCCATCCAGTAAACCCGACGCCTTAACGTTGTATTTACCAGCCGGCAATGGGTTACCGTCTTCGTCTTTTCCGTCCCATTCAACACGCGTGTCACCTGATGGTTTAGAACCGATATCAAATGTACGAACCAACTGACCAACTTCGTTCTCAACACGGACCATTACATTGTCCATGGCTTGAGGGAGCTTAACCATTGCCGCCATACCGCCATCACCGGGTTTCACACCTGCCGCACCAGGAACCAATACATCACGACCTACTAAAGAAGAGGCCTGAAGCGCTTGGTTAGAAGTCATTGATGAATTCAAGCTTTCAAACTGTGTATTCATTTTACCAATGCCATCTACGGTCGCAAATGAAGCCATTTGCGCAATCATCTGGTCATTGCTAACCGGCTTAAAAGGGTCTTGTTGTGCAAGTTGCTTAGTCAACAGAGATAAGAAATCTTCTTGTTTAAGATCCTGCTTACCTGTTGTTTCGTCGGGCTTCTTAGCGCCATCTTGAAGACTCTTCAGCTGGTCAACATAGGACAAGCCGCTTTGACCAACATTGTTGTTGATTCCAGCCATATGCTACCTCCTTATCCTTATTGACCCATCTGCAGCGTACGCAGCAGCATTTGTTTACTCGAGTCAGCAACCTGTACGTTCGTTTGGTACGCACGTGATGCCGAAATCATGTTTGCCATTTCTTCCATAACGTTCACGTTAGGCTTGTAGATATAGCCTTCGTTGTTCGCTAGTGGGTGATCTGGGTTGTACTCCGCACTAAGCGGCTTATCGCTTTCCACAATACCTAATACTTTCACCGGCACAGTGTGACCACTATTGCGTGCTTTATTTAACTCAGCGCCAAACACTGCGTGACGAGCTTTGTAAGTTTCTTCAGCAGAACTACTTACACTGTCTGCGTTCGCAAGGTTGCTCGAGGTCGTATTTAGACGAACAGATTCAGCACTCATCGCAGAACCGGTCACATTGAATACATTAAATAAGCTCATCTAATTATTCCCCTTTAATCGCTTTAGTTAAATTCTTGAACTTACTTCCTAAGAAGTCGAGAGAGGCTTGATGCCTAATTTGGTTTTGCATGAAAAGGTTTCTTTCCAAATCCAAATCAACCGTATTGCCATCTCCTGTATCAGGTTGGGTAGGAATTCGATACTTCGTTTCCCCGTTCACCGTTGTTGAGGCAGAAATGTGCCGACCATCTGTACGGCTAAGACCAATGCTTGCCCCAGAACTTGCCGCTTGCAGTGATTTCTTAAAATCTAGTCCCTTTGCTTTATACCCAGGCGTGTTCGCTTGCGCGATATTGGTGGAAAGCACCTCAGCGTTACGCTCACGTACACCAACTGTGTGCTGGTGAATGCCTAAAGCATTATCAAAAGAAATAGCCATGTAAACCTCAACTCAAGAACTGACTGTTATGAGATAACCAAAGCAATATATATACCAACTTTTAAAACAAAGTGGCCGACCATTACTTTTACAGGTTACTCGTAGGTAAACTTGCAATATACAAGCCAAAAATAGAGTGGGTTGGAATGTCACTCTGACTTAAAGATATAGGTTAAGCCGGAAAAAGAAAACCCAGCACTTGGCTGGGTTTTGAAGTTAGACAGTAACGTTACACCTAATACTGGTGCCACTCATTACTTTAATTTGTAGATGATGCCTGGATTACAGCGAACCATTTCAAAACGATCCGTTAAGCCTGTTAACGATTCAGATGCACCCAACAACAAGTAACCACCAGGATTGAGGCTGTTTGCCATCTGGTTAAGTACCTTTGACTTCATGTCTGGCGAAAAATAAATCAATACATTACGACAGAAAATGATGTCGAACTTACCTAATAACGCATAACTGTCCATCAAGTTTTGTGGACGGAAGTTCACCATGCGCTTAACGTTGTCTTTGACTTTCATACGACCATCGCCCGCATCTTCAAAGAAAGTACGACGGCGCTCAGGAGAAAGTCCACGTCCCAATGCAAGGTTGTCGTATGCGCCTGTGCGGCACATATCCAACATACTTGCAGAGATGTCGGTTGCGGTAATCGATACATTTGGCAACATACCCGGCTTGCGAGCTTGAGTCTCAAGAATCGTCATTGCCATTGAGTATGCTTCTTGGCCTGAAGAGCTTGCTGCAGACCAAATCTTAATAGGTCGTTTATTTGCCGCTATTTCCGGTAGTAGCTTATCCGCAAGTACAGCAAACGGGTAAGTATCTCGGAACCAAAGTGTCTCGTTCGTCGTCATGGCATCGACAGCTGCCACTCTCAACTCACGGTTTCGACCAGTTACTACATCTCTCAACAAATCAGATAACGAAGCTAACTTAAACTTCGTTACTAATGGGCTTAAACGACTGCGCACTAAATATTGCTTGCTGTCACCTAATACAATGCCACATTGAGATTCTAAAAAACGGCTGAAATCGCGATACTCTTGATCACTTATTGTTATAGCAGTCATTAATGTCTCTTTTAGTTAGTTAACGCAGCTTTAACCGCTGCCCCAAGCTCATCAGGGTTGAATTTTGCAATGAAGGAGTTCGCCCCAACACGCTCAACCATGGCCTGGTTAAATACACCACTCAAGGATGAGTGTAAAATTACGTATAAATCTTTAAGTTCGGCGTGACGACGAATCTCAGCAGTCAGCGTGTATCCATCCATCTCTGGCATTTCGATATCCGAGATCACTAATGAAATTTGATCGTAAATACTACCCTCTGATGACATTTGCACCAGCTTTTCATAGGCTTCTTTACCATCTTTCACCGCGATAACCTCAAATCCGATCGATTCAATGGCGCGTTGAACTTGCTTACGAGCAACAGTTGAATCATCAGCAATCAAGATACGGCGAACCAATTCTTTCTCTTGTTCTACTTCTGCGATTTCTTCAGCAATTCTGCTGTCCATTGTTTCATCAACAGGCGAAATTTCAGCAAGAATTTTTTCAACATCAAGAATTTCAACTAATTCATTATCGATATTAGTTACCGCTGTCAGGTAGTTCGCTCGACCAGCGCCATCCGGCGGCGGAAGAATTGACTCCCAGTGCATGTTAATAATGCGCTCTACTGAACTGACCAAGAAACCTTGAATAGTTCGGTTAAACTCAGAAATAACCACAAAACACTTTTCAACATCCGTTGTAGGACGGCCACCAATCGCTAAGCTCAAATCGATAACAGAGATCGTTTGGCCACGAATGTGTGCTACACCTTTAACCAGTGGGTTCAAGTTTGGCATCTTTGTCAGCTTAGGGCATTGAAGCACTTCTTTTACTTTAAAGACATTAATGCCGTAGCGCTGACGCCCCATTAGGCGAAAGGTTAGTAATTCTAATCGGTTTTGACCGACGAGTTGCGTACGCTGATTCACCGAATCAAGAATACCCGTCATGAGCTCATCTCCATATCAAACTTTTTTGTATAAAAAGTGTTAGTCTACTGCAGGCTACGAACCACCAGAGAAACGGAATGACATATTATAAAATAAATTTGCCACCTCTTTCCATAGCAATGTGTAGAGCTACTTTTAAAACTGTCGCTAAGTTTATCGGCATTTTATCAATATTGTTTAGTTTTTTTGTGCAAGCTGCGACTCCAGAGCAAATTGAAATAATCCAGTCTGCGGCCGAGCAACACATCCATGATACGGTTGAGCAGCCACAAGGCGGCGAACTCTTTGTTAATTCAGCAAATGTTGACTCAAGAATTAAAGCAACAGACTGTCCAGTGCCGCTTGAAACTAGCGCATCAACCACCACCAATACCCGCAGTAGCATTACGGTTTTAGTGCAATGCATTCCTGACGAGTGGCGAGTTTATGTGCCCGTACGCTTATCAATGTCAGTCCCACTCGTCACCACCACGCGCTCAATTGCAAGAGGCGAGATTGTCGGTCAATACGATGTGACTACCGACATGATTTCTCTTAACAAATTTCGCCGCCAAGGTTTCACCAACCCACAACAGGTTATCGGTGCCAAAGTAAAAAAGAACCTAAGACCGGGTGATGTCGTTGAAAGAGGCGATATTTGTGTCGTTTGCCGAAATGAGAAGGTTATCATACAGGCAGTTAAAGGTGGCATGACCATTACCACTAAAGGTACTGCACTTACGGATGGCTCAATGGGCGATCAAGTAAGAGTGAAAAATGATAAATCACAACGTATAATTGAAGGTATTGTTACCAGCATGTCTGAAGTCACGGTTTACTTTTAACTCTCTACTTCTAAATTGACGGTATCGTTAGCCATTTTGCTCTCCACTCTTAACGCCAAATATAACGGCTACAGTGTTTTGTCCCTTTTCGACTATTGAGCTAAAAATTGCTAAAGTATTCGAACCCATGGTCGATAATGACTGTACAGGTTCCCATTTTTGAAGAAAAAGGCTTAACTATGGCAGGCATTGATAATATTCGTTCAGGGCAAACCCTAACGACCCCCAACCGATCAGCAGTACGCTCTGATTCTAGCTCTGAGGCATCACGCTCTGATGTATCAACTAAATCACCAGCAAGCAAAGATGCGGTTTCGCTTAGCCAACAAGGCAAAGCCATTGGTCAACTCCACCAAGATATGGCGGCACAACCGAGTTTTGACTCTGTAAAAGTTGCGGCGATCAAAGAAGCGATTGCGAACGGTTCATACACTGTCGATCCAGAAAAACTGGCAGACAATATGATCAAGTTCGAAGATGAATTAAAAGGTCTTTAAGCCAACTATCACTTTTGATTAAAGTGATTGCCTTAAAGCACACGAGGTTATGAATAGGTTTACGTTATGGCGGCACTAGCAGATTTAGTTAATTTTCAACTTCAAAATGCCAAAGCCTTATCTGAATTATTAAGTTCAGAGAAAACCGCGATCACGAGCCGACAATCAAACGATATTGAGAGAATCGCCAAAGAAAAAGTGGTCCTAGTTGAGCAACTAAGGTCAACCGATCAACGAATCGCAGCCCATACCAATATCTCAGAACTGACCGAGAACTCTGAACTAGCTCAGTTAGTCGCAACCATCAAGTCCATAGTGCACGATTGCCATCAAGCGAACCTGGTTAATGGCGAAGCCTTGAATCGAGCACACCTTAGCTTCAAAAAACTCAGTAATATGATGCAACAAAGCCACGGTAAAATTGGCATGACCTACAATGCCGGTGGTCAAACGCATACGATTTCTACGCTGGGAACCAACGTAAAAGCCTAGTTAAGCCTCCCTCTTCAGTAATACCCCTTATTAACCTTCTGCCTGTATCTGTATCTGTATCTGTATCTGTATCTGTATCCCAGACTATTCCTGTCGTTATTCTTTATCAAAACGTCTAATCAGCCTTTGAGCGCCCTGACAAAATCGATAAATAAAAAAGCGGCAAGTATCTTCATACTTGCCGCTTTTTTATTTACGTCAGTTATCAATTGCCGCTACGCCATCTGGAAAACGAGTGGCAACTCATATAACTGGGTAATCTTTTAACTAGATAAACAGAACTCGATGATCATTAACCTACAGCCTAAGAGATCATACAACTAGAATAGCGTTTGTTGTCTCTTTTCTGGCACAGCCTGCACTTCACCGTAATTACGTAGTTGGTCCATCTTACGAATATCTAATTGAAGTTCCGTTACATAACTATCACCCACAGGGTAACTACGTACTACTTCTGCGCCACGAATAACACCATCAACCGCACCTGAAGTTCGTTCAGTACCAAGGCGCTGATCTTCAAGTTCAGCTCGGCCGCTTACTCGCATACCGTAAACCTGTTCAGCAAGCTCACGATAAGCGTCAATCTTAGAGGCTCTCATCGCACGGATGCGCCTTTCTTCGTCGTTACGACCTTTTTGCTCACTGATACTCGCGTAACCAACCGCAACCAAGAAATCATCAGGCCTCATACTTTGCAGTGGCTGACAACCAACAAGCAATAAAGCGGCAACAACAAATATTAACTTCTTCATCTCGAACTCCTAAGGGCGAAGAATAACAGTGTAAGGCTGGCTGATCGTTGGGTCAGAACGAATAATAACGCCATCTTGAGTTCGAATACTGTTCAGAGTATCAAGGTCACGACCAATACGGTCTGCCGGCAAGAAGCCTTGTGCAGAAGCAACCACAATACGAGTTTGCATTCCAACCACACGAGCGTTAACTAGAACACCACCCTCTTGGCGAAGCATAGTCCCCGTCAGCACGTATTGGACGTCTTGCTCTTGAGCTAAATCTTTCCAATCACGGCTTAACGCAAAGTCACCTTGGTGAGTCACTTGGATAGAACCCGTCGTTTTAAAATCGACAACCTTGAAGCCACGACGCTGAAACTGATGAATGAAACCTTCCGATACCGAATTTCCTAGCCAGTTGGTTGTATCCATGTGTTGTAGATCAACAAACGAGGTAATCGCAATCGGTGTTCTTGCTGAGATACTCGTATTCGACACGATTAAATCTTCGGTCATACTTTCCACGAAAAAATCCATGGTGTGACGAGGGCTGTCCATCAACATAAACTGACTGCCTGAATATTCAGACTTGCCGTTATAGATCGGCGAATAAGCGCATGATGTCAGTAACACGACACTCATAACTACGAGCCATTTTTTCATTATCTAATCTCCAGATAGTTTTAGTGCTGCCTGTTCCAATATGTTCTCACCATTATTCTTTTCAATGGATTACAATGTTGGAACAGTCTTTGCTTTTCGTTAATAGTTCAGATTAAGAAAAACGCACTTAAGTCAGCTTCAAGCTTATAGTTATTTGTTAAGCAATATTTATACCCAACTGGTAACGAATAGATGAAAAAAATAATTTCTTACTTATTTTCAATAAGTTCACTGATAACCATAAGCTTCAGTGCTCATGCCTCTTGGTATGAGGTTACCGGTACAGCAGCCATCGTATCGTCGGAAGAATCCGCAAGAGTCCACGCTCTGGAAGACGCGGTATATAAAGCGGTTCAGTTCTCTGGTGCTGATATCGGTAGTATCTCCAACCTCACGCCTTATCTGGATGCGAGTAAAAAAGAGTTCCAGTTTACTAATCACGAAGTACGCTACATATTGGTTGATAAAGTAAAGACTCGCGGTGGCAACCTAATGATCACCGCAAGGATCGACATCTATCCTTCGGCAAATGCTTGCCATGAAAGTCAGTACAAGAAGACATTTTTGGTCGGCAACATTGATGTGACCTCCCCTCAACAAGCCGTAATGGGAAGAATTTATAACATCGGTGATGATTTCGGCCATGTCGTTGATCGACAGTTGGCAAAAGAGTCTCGTAGCTTTGTCTCGGTTGGTACAACAAATTATGACATCGATAAGCGTCGACCTGACATAATCAAGATGATCGCTCAAGACACAGGCGCGCAGTACATCATTGGTGGCGACATTACCGACTTAACGGCAACCGTCGAATCTAAGTTGTTGAAAGATGACGTTATCAACCGACAGTTTGCACTAGAGATGCAAGTGTTCGACGGTAAAACAGGTCACCAAGTTTACAATCGTAGCTATCGTGAAGTAGCAAAATGGCCATTTGCTAAAACCAGTGAAGTCGATACACGCAGCGCGCGCTTCTGGGCATCCACTTATGGCAGCATGATGCTTCGCGTCAGCCGTAATATCATGCTGGACTTGGAATCAGAAGTATCGTGTAAGATTACCCTTCCGGAAGTTGCGGCGGTCTACGGCAATACAGTAACCATTGATCTTGGTCGAATGCATGGCGTGCAACAAGGTGACAAACTGCAATTGTGGCACACGGGTTCGTTTATCGACCAAAGAGGCTTACCACGTAACAAAGTATCTCAAAGTGATATCACTCTGACGGTTTCTCGTGTTTATGAAAATGAAGCCGAACTCACGATTGATCAGCCTAGCCTTGCAGGAAGCATTCAAATTGGTGATGTGATGCAGAAAATCATGTAGTTAGTGTCACTCCCAGCTCATAGTTTCTAATAAGGCCTTAGCAAAAGTACTAAGGCTTTATTTTTTTCATGATGATTAGTTTCGGTTTTTACGTATTTGTCGTAATCTTATTAATAACATAATCATCATTTAGCAAACTATGAGCCTGAATAATCTAATTGGTGCTACCGGTTACCGCTTCATATCGAAAGGTAAAACCGCTTTTAAAATTCACATCCATACACCCGATGATACGGTACTGCATCGTTCTGTCGGCTTTGTTCGCATGGGTGAAGACAAAGCACTAAAGAAAACCATCAAGTTACGAGACGAACTGGGCAGACAGCTTTGGGGCAAGTTTTGGCCCAAAGTCCTCAAAGAGCCCTATCTGATGACGCGCCTACCTCATAGTTTAGAGCCAAAAGTTGTATTCAAGCCTAATCCTACCCAGACTGATCCTGAACACCGCGACGAATGCTACATCGCTAAGTGGCGTGTATTCTCAGATAACGGCGACTACAAATACAAAACCAAAGTGTGCTCAATCAGAAAGCATGGACGACTTGCCGCTTATAGCCAAACCAAACGCGCCCTGCTTGATGCCCATAAAGATGTGATTGATCTGTTGATATTTATGGGACGACTGAACAGCATCGACTTGAAGTAGTCTTCACTCGATTGAATTGAAATCCCATATTTTCAGAAACAAAAACAGCCGCATTTGCGGCTGTTTTTGTTTGTAGGTTAGTCACCTTAGCGCTTGAAGATACTCTCACACACTGAATAGACTACCTAGCTTCGGCATATCTCTGCCAGTGTCGCCAATCGACGCTGCGATTCTTTCACGTACGGATTAGTTTGATCCCATGCGTAACCAGCTAAAATCGAGCATACCATTTGCTTAATCTTCAGGTTTGGATCTTGATAGAAAATCACATCCTGCAAAGTACCTGAGTACCACCCCTCAACATACGTTCTAAAAGTGTTTACGCCCACCATCAACGGAGCCGCATAATCGCGCTCCCAATCGACGTTCTCACCATTAAGCTGCTTTTCCACACACTCAACGGCAAACTGGGCCGACTTCATCGCAATCGTAACGCCTGATGAAAATACAGGGTCAAGAAACTCACCGGCATTACCCAGCAGCGCATACTTATCCGTTGCAAGGTGCTTTACGTTGGCAGAATAGCCACCTATTTCACCTGCAGGGTTTGGGTATTCGGCATTTGCTAAAATTTCAGCTAATCCAGGCTCTTCGGTTGCTAATTGCTTAAGAGCGGCAATCTTATCTTCCGGGTATGACTCGAAGAACTTAGGCTCACCGACGACACCAAATGATGAGACGCCGTTGCTAAACGGAATTAACCAGTACCAAACATCAGGATTAGATGGATGCACTGATATGAGAATTTTATTGCGGTCATATTCTAGTTCAGTATCAACGTCTAAAACATGATCGTTAATGTGCGTGAAAATAGCTTTGCGTGGAGGAAGCGATGACGGCTCTTCCAAGTTAAGCATTTTAGGCAGTACTCGGCCAAAGCCACTGCCATCCAAAACGTACTGAGCTTCGAGCTGATAACGCTCTCCATCAAGAACTTGGACATCTAAAGTCGTGCTGCCTTCGGTGAAATCAATGCCCATCAACTCATGTTGATAATCAATGGTAATACCTTGTGCTTCAGCAGCATCGGCTAACACCTTATCAAAGGCGCCTCGTTGAACTTGAAACGTGGTTCCCGGTCCAGAAGAGAACTTATCTTCAAAATTGAACGCCGTATAAACGTCATTTTTACGGAAAGCCGCGCCATCTTTAAATTGGAAGTTAGCTTCAGCTACTGCTTTGCTCATACCGGCTTGTTCAATCACTTCCATACAAGCAGGTAACAGGCTTTCGCCAATAGAAAAGCGAGGAAAAAGACTCTTTTCAATCACTCGAACATCGATGCCTTTCTTGTGAAGCAAAGACGCGGCAACAGACCCTGATGGTCCAGCTCCGATGATCACCACTTGAGTTGATATTTTCTTCATTTATTTAAGCCATATTTGTTATTTTTATTGCGCGCTAGCTTTCAATTCAAGCAGTGTGTGACCGAGGCCGATATCGTCGGTACGAGTCACCACTTCAAAGCCAGCTTCCTCAACGATTTCTAAGAAATCTTCACTGCGGTAAAAACGGCTGTTACCGTTGGCCAAACAAGTAAAGTAAAGAGAAGTCGCATTTAAACTATAAGACGCCGCATCGTATTTCTGTGCATCCCAAAACAGTTCCAGGATATAGACAGTCGCCTCTTCTGACATATGAGAGCGAACTCGTTTTAATATGCTTAGAATTTCCATTGGCGAGAAGCAGTCAAGGAACTGGCTCATCCACCACACATCCGCACCCGTCGGCAACACTTGTTGTTTGTCGAGCATGTTGGCTGGGAATGGCGTTACTCGGTCTTGATGGCCATGTAGTGTCGCGTTTGCCATTGCCATTTCTAGTTGCTGTGGCAAATCTACAATCGTTATATCAACATCTGAGTCGTGGTTGCAGCACTGCATCGCCCATTTACCCGTATTACCGCCGATATCCACCAGCGACTTAGGTTTCTTGCTGAAGACCTTCTCAAGCAAAACAGGGAACGAACGGTCTGAATAGAAATGATCAAACTTAAACCAGCTCTCTTTTGCTTTTTCTGGCAATTGAGACAAACCTTGGTAAATGGTTTCCCAGTCACCTAGCTCTTTTAAGCCCGCAGGTGTGCCTTCTTCAATCGCTTCCGTTAAATGCATCATCGCGGCGTAACAAACATCAGCCGTGAAGTCCATGTTCGCGTTGGTCATCCCATCGTGCAGAAGGTAGAAACCAAGGTTAGCCATTTTATAGTTAGGTTTGTCCCAAATAACAATATGAGCACTTAACGCCATATCGAGCAGAACTTTTACGCCGTACTCAGATACGCCCGTTATTTCCGAAAGAGTCTCCGCAGGTAAACCACTAATACCCGCGTCATCTAACGATTTCAAGATACCTAAATCACGAAGTGTACGGGCAGTATGAAAAACAATGGGAGCGAAAGACAACTTCTGCGCTTCTGTTTTTGCTTCTAAAGCGTTGAATGGATCTAATTTATATTCCGACACGAAAAACCTAACTTTAAATAATAGAGGATTACTCAGCTGCCATTTGTGCAAGCTTACGTTTAATATCAACGTTTAAGTTATTAACCCAACGGTTGTAATTACGGTGTATTTCACCATCGTCATACTTCAAATTCTCTGATTCAACGTAAAGAATAGAGTAAAATTTGTCACTATAAGGAATTTCAACCACAGCATGGTGTGAGCGAACATACAGCTCTGCACGGATCAAGCCAGGCTTTATCTCTGAAACCAACCAACCTCGGTTCTCAGCTGATTCATAAATAGCTGATTTCACCTGTTTACTTTGAAGATTCAGTGCAACTGGAGTATCCTCAACATTCATTACTGGCTGTACACGTCCGCAGCCTGCAAGAACGAATATGAACAATATTGAAACGGCTATTTTTAGTAATTTCATTTAAATCCCTTACCTGTGTTTATTTATAAGCGCGCATAGTATTTAGTTAGACCCAAAGCAAATCAATACTCTATGTCAAATCAATCCAAATTAATGTCGTTTAATATTGAGAAATGGTCTGCAAATGCGGCCGGTCTTAATTCTGATGCCGAATGGCAAACATGGAGCGCTAATTTAGCTTGGCCAGACAATGGTACAGCTGAATTTAAAGCCATCCCGCCAATGATGCGCCGCCGAATGAGCGTACAAAGCAAGCTTGCTGTCCAAACCGCATTGGTTCTGTTAAAAGACACCTCGATTGATTACCTAGTGTTTGCCAGTCGGCATGGTGAACTGCACCGAACCGCCATCTTAATTCAATCTATATTAGAAGGTGATGATGCCTCGCCAATGGCATTCTCGCAATCAGTACACAACACGGCTGCTGGTCTCACAACGATTGCCGCGAAAGCACCAATTCCACTGACCTCAATAGCGGCCGGACAAGACACCTTCCATAATGCATTGATTGAGGCGTACCTTTACCTCTACCAACATCCATCGCACCGTGTTTTAGTCATTGATTTCGACCAACCTCTGCCAGAGCTCTACCAGGAATATGAGACGCAAAACTACGCAGATTACGCGTTAGGTTTAATTCTCACTGCGGGCGATGACTACTCTATTTATAGAGCAGTAGAAACAAGTCAATCAGTATCCGAGTTGCCACAAGGCCTTCAAGCGCTACAACATATCCTTTTGGATACCCAACGTTGGACGATTGCAGGCAAGCACCAAGCTTGGTCGTGGGTCAACAACGTAAAAACTGGAACTCAAGAATGAGTAAGGTCGATCAATATTGGCGAGTATTCGCGACAGGGCTTTGCTTCTCCATCTTTGGTCTAGGAGGCTTAGTTCTCAGCTTCTTGATCTTGCCGTCGATCGCACTCACCACATCTAACACCATTAAAAAAGAGCTTAAAGCTCAACGACTGATTCGCTTTTCATTCAATGCTTTTTGCCAAATAATGAAGTTCACTGGCGCTATTGACTATCGAATTGATGGCGCCGAACTGCTCCGTGAAGATCGCAACTGCATCATCATCGCCAATCACCCAAGTTTGATTGACTACGTGCTGATCGCCTCTCAACTGCCGCAATGCGATTGCCTCGTTAAGGCTGCAATATGGGAAAACCCTTTTATGAAAAGGATCGTCAAAGCGGCGGGATACATACCTAACCAAGCACCTGACGACCTTTTAGAGCGCTGTGAAGAACGTTTTTCACGTGGCAACGTGTTGCTTGTTTTTCCTGAAGGAACTCGCACAACGCCAGGAGTTGAACCATCATTACAACGTGGTGCAGCACAAATAGCCACTCGAACGCAAACCGATTTACGCGTGATTCACATTACGGTTTCTCCGACATTCTTAACGAAAGAGAAAAAATGGTATCAAGTTCCTGCTACGAAACCCTTTTTTCATGTCACGGTGAAAGGTAAAATAGAAGTCGCACCATTTATTGAGAATTCGAACAACTTAACTTCGGCAGCAAGACGCCTTAACCATCATCTTGCACAAAGTATTTTCCCTTCCGAAGAAAGTATTTAGCTCTTCAATAAAACGACGGCGATATCAGCATTTCGAAAATACAACGCATAATGTAGAATCGCCCCCTTGAAGCAGTATTTCAGATAAAGCACTAAGTAGGCCAAAGTGGAAACATTACACAACGAATTAAAACAACTGATCATCGACGCACTGAACCTTGAAGATATGAGCATTGATGAAATTGAAACAGAGGCTCCACTATTTGGCGATGGACTTGGACTGGATTCTATCGACGCCCTTGAGCTTGGTCTTGCTATCAAGAAAAAATATAACATTGTTATCGATGCCGACGATTCAAACACTCGCCAGCACTTTGCTTCGGTTGAAAACCTAGCTAATTACATCTCATCTCAAACGAACAACTAGACAGATCTTTATGACACAAGCTAACCAACAAGAAGTATACAACCAGGTTAAAGATGCGCTGATTGAGCTGTTTGAGCTTGATGCTGAAGATATCACTCCTGAAGCTCACCTTTATCTCGATCTTGACCTAGACAGCATTGATGCCGTTGATCTAGTCGTACATCTACAAAACGTAACGGGTAAAAAGATCAAACCTGAAGAGTTCAAAGCAGTACGCACCGTTAATGACGTTGTAGAGTCTGTGGTTGAACTATTGAAGGACGCATAATGCGTCCTCTGCTGACTTTATTGTCGGCAATCATACTTTTCACTTATCCAATAGCGGTTTACTTTGGGCTCAACAAGTTTGGTCTACAAACCGTTGGCATTGTTCTGGCCGTTATCTTTACTGTACGCATTTTCACTGGTGGTCAGGCTAAAATCAAAGAGCTAAAACACTTAGCTTGGATCAGTGGAAGTGCCGGAATTGTTCTGTTGGTATTAGGGTTAACGTTCAAGCAACATGGTTGGTTAACCTACTATCCCGTTATCGTTAACGTTTGTATGTTGGCTGTATTTGCTACAAGCCTATGGCAACCTCAAACAATTATCGAACGCCTTGCTCGCATCCAAGAACCTGAACTTCCGCAAAGTGGCGTTGATTACACACGAAAAGTCACCAAAGTTTGGTGTCTGTTCTTCGTTATTAATGGCTCAATCGCACTTTACACTTGCTTCCAACCGCTTGAAATATGGACCTTATACAATGGCCTACTCAGCTATTTGTTTGCCGGGTTACTCTTTGCGGGTGAGTGGGTAGTTAGACAGCGCATTCGCCAGAGTTAAATTGTTATGACCCAAACTGTAACCTATGTTTCGTTGTCTGATCTTCTCAGTCAAAATAGATCGCCTGACTCTATTGTTTGCTTTGACGACAATTGCGAGATTACATGGCAAACATTTAACGACGACTTATCTCAACTCGTACACCTTTTATCTCCATTCCCTGTTCAACGAGTCGCGATTTGTACCCAAGACAGCTACCTATTTTCGTTGGCCTTTTTGGCATGTGCAGTCAACAAAAAGCACATCATCTTGCCCGGCAACTATCAACCTTGTGCGCTTGCCGAGTTAAGTGAACATTTTGACTGCCTGTTAGTTGATGATTCGATTGGCGAAGTAAAGGTTAGTGACGTTCGCAATGTCCAAACCTTATTAGACACCGAAACACGCGAGCCTCGAACCGATAATCTTCCGCCCGTTGATTTGGCAGAAATCCATTTGACCCTGTTTACTTCAGGTTCAAGCGGTACACCCAAGGCAATCAATAAAACATTAGAACACCTAGATATTGAAACGGCTCAGCTAGATAAGAACTGGGGAGAATTGATCAGAGGTAATCGAGTTCACAGTACCGTCTCGCACCAGCATATCTATGGTTTGCTGTTTAGAATCTTATGGCCACTATGCTCTGGTGTTCCATTTGCTCGAAGCAACCTTGAGTACCCTGAGCAGATTCTGTCTCACGCCAATAAAAACTGTGTGCTGATCAGCAGCCCAGCTCTACTCAAACGATTAAAGAACGAAATCAATACCGCGCAGCTTGCTGCAATATTCTCTTCTGGTGGCCCGTTGCCTACAGAGTCCGCTCACCAATCGCGGAAGTTACTCGGCTATTTACCTATCGAGGTTTTTGGCAGCACTGAAACCGGAGGCATCGCATTTCGTCAGCAAGAGAGCGCGAAAACACCTTGGCAGCTTTTCGACTGTATTGAGGCTAGTCTCAACAGTGAGAATTGCATTAAGTTATTGTCGCCGTACATCGATAAAAACAACTGGTATCAAACCGCTGATGAGTGCGAAATGGTCTCGGAGAGTCAATTCATATTGAAAGGCCGAACCGACCGAGTGATCAAGATAGAAGAGAAACGAGTATCACTGGTAGAAGTGGAAAAACGATTAGAGCAACTGCCTTGGATAACCGAATGCGTGGTGATTCCATTCGAAGAACCGGAACGCTTAATCTTGGCGTCGGTTTTGGTATTATCAGAGGAAGGCCAAGCGAAATTCGCCACCATGAGTAAAGGTAAATTCTGGTTGATGCTGCGTTCAGAACTTAGAAAATGGTTAGAACCGATCGCTATCCCAAGAAAATATCGCATTGTTGATGAAATTCCCCTCAACAGCCAAGGTAAGCGACTAACCTCTCATATCGAACAGCTAATAAAATCATAGAAACCGCTGTTCGTATTTTACACTGAGATTATCTTTTTATATTTTTGTCAGAACACCCATTTTCAGCCCAAGGATTCTAAGCACACGCTATGGATAAGAGAAAACCAAACGTCATTGCTGTTGACACTGCAGAGAAAGAATCGACCCTGACACTCCATATTGCTGGTGACATCACCGATTTTAAGGGGCACTTCAAGAGCTTTCCTATTCTTCCTGGTGTTACACAGATTGATTGGGCACTTCACTACGCAGTCCAAGAACTGAGTGTCCCTGGTTTCTTTAAAGGCATGGAAGTCATCAAATTCCAAGAACCGATCCTGCCAGACTCGACTATTCAGTTGTCATTAAAGTGGGACGCTGACAAAGACAAACTGAGCTTTAGTTACACCTCAAACAACGGCGAACAGATTCACTCTTCAGGCAAAATGAAGCTGGGAGAGAAAAGTGAATAGCGCTGAGGCTGTTTCTCAACACGCACTTGAAGAAAGCAACTACAAGGCTTGCTTCCTAATTCCGTGCTTTAACCACGGCGCAACCATGCCCTCGGTGGTCTCATCACTTCTTAATTTCAAACTTCCGATCATTATTGTTGATGATGGCAGTGAACTCGCGACCAAACAGTTTTTGACTCCCCTTGCTGATAATCCAAACGTAACTCTGGTGACACTTGAGCAGAACCAAGGCAAAGGTGGCGCAGTAAAAGCGGGTATCAAGCGAGCGCAAAATCTCGGTTTTAGCCACGCTATTCAAATTGATGCTGATGGGCAACACGACCTTGAAGCGCTACCCGCATTAATCCAGGCTTCGCAAGACAAACCTCAGCGCTTGATATCAGGTCAGCCTGTTTATGACGAGAGCGTTCCTAAGGCAAGGCTATACGGACGCTACGCGACACATATCTGGGTATGGATAGAAACCCTTTCGTTATCAATTAAAGACAGCATGTGCGGCTTTCGAGCGTACCCTATCAACCAAACACGGGCAGTGCTCAGCAAATACGACGTTGGGTCTCGAATGGACTTCGATATTGAGATTCTGGTTCGCCTTTACTGGGAAGGTTGCGACATCGACTTTATTGAGACACGAGTTATTTATCCTGAAAATGGTGTTTCTCATTTCGACGCTCTGTGGGATAACGTAAAAATCAGCTGGATGCACACAAGACTGTTCTTCGGCATGCTGCCAAGAGCGCCAAAACTGATTACTCGTCATTTCAAGTCGGACTCAGCGAACAATTTATCGGCTGAAAATAGCCAAGGTTCCTCGGCAGATTCAAGACAGGTAAATTCCGAACAAATGGGTTCAGAACAAATGGGTTCAGAACAACCCCATTGGTCGCGAACTCAAGAGCGCGGCACTGTGCTGGGAATCAAACTGTTATTGGCCGTTTATACCTTGTTAGGCAGAGGCGTATTCAATCTGATTTTACGCGGTGTGATGGGTTACTACCATCTAACGGGAAAACGTGCACGAAACGCCTCAGAACAGTATCTATTTCAACTGAAAACCTACGCTGAACAACAGAATATTGAGTTACCCACTGAATTAACCAGCTATAACCATCTGCTTTCTTTTGGTCATACGATGCTAGACAAGTTAGCGGCATGGAAAGGCGATTTCTCGGTAGATAACCTCACCATACATGGTCAAGAGCAATTCGAGAGCATGGTAGCCAACCAACAAGGTGTCGTGATTCTGGGTTCTCACCTTGGTAATATCGAACTGTGCCGAGCTTTGGGTCGCAGACACTCGAACATCAAAATCAATGCGCTGGTTTTCACCGAACACGCTGAGCGTTTTAATTCGGTAATGAAAGCAGTCAATCCGCAGTCTGATTTAAACCTAATCCAAGTGACCTCAATGGGGCCAGATACCGCTATCTTGTTGCAGCAGAAACTAGAACAAGGCGAATGGATTGTGATTGTTGGCGATAGAACCTCCACCAGCAAAGAGAGCCGTTCAGTATGGGCGGAGTTCTTGGGTAAGGAAGCTCCCTTCCCTCAAGGACCATTTATGTTAGCCTCTGTTCTCAAAGCGCCGGTATTTTTATTATTTGGGCTGCGTGACGACTCACAACCTAAGCCGCACTTTAATGTTTATTTCGAGCATTTCAGCGACAAGATCGAGCTGCCAAGAAAGACACGCGAACAATCTTTACAGCAAGTCGTGCAAAAATACGCAGATCGACTTCAGCACTACACACTGAAAGCACCGCTTCAGTGGTATAACTTTTTTAATTTTTGGACATTGAGCAACCAGCACCATGACGAAAAAGAATCCAAATAGCATCACTTTTGGTGCCGAACGCCTCACAATTGAGGATGTTGTAGCTATCTCACAAGGCGCAAAAGCTTCGATGAACTCAAGTGAAGCCTTCACATCTAAGATCGACCGTGGTGTCGCTTTCTTAGAACGTCTGTTGAAAGAAGAAGGCGTGATTTATGGCGTGACAACCGGTTACGGAGATTCATGTACCGTTGCGATTCCGCCAAACCTAGTCGACGAACTCCCACTGCATCTAACGCGCTTTCATGGCTGTGGTTTAGGCGAAATATTGTCTCACGAACAATCTCGTGCAGTATTAGCAACGCGCCTGTGTTCATTGTCACAAGGTGTATCTGGTGTGACTCACGATCTGCTCAACCAGATCGTTACTCTGATTAATCAAGATATCTCACCACGTATTCCTCAAGAAGGATCGGTTGGGGCCAGTGGTGATTTAACGCCGTTGTCTTACTTAGCGGCAGCACTGATTGGTGAGCGCGATGTTATCTATAAAGGCGAAGTTCGCCCGACCAGTGACGTCTACAAAGAATTAGGCATTAACCCTATCAAGCTTAAGCCAAAAGAAGGCTTAGCTTTGATGAATGGCACGTCAGTAATGACAGCTTTGGCTTGTATCGCCTACAAACGCGCGGAATACCTAGCACAACTATCGACTAAGATAACGGCGATGGTATCTGTGGGTATGCAAGGAAATGACTTCCACTTCGATGAAGCCTTGTTCGCAGTGAAACCTCACCCTGGTCAACAACAAATTGCAGCGTGGTTACGCGACGACCTTCAAGCAGAACGCCCACCTCGCAACAGTGACCGTCTGCAAGATCGTTACTCATTGCGTTGTGCTCCACACGTTATCGGTGTCGTTCAAGACTCCCTACCTTGGCTTCGCCAAATGATCGAGAACGAGCTAAACAGCGCCAACGACAACCCAATTATCGATGGTGATAATGAGCGCGTACTGCATGGTGGACACTTTTACGGTGGTCATATCGCAATGGCAATGGATACGCTAAAAACAGCAGTAGCCAACCTTGCTGACCTACTTGATCGCCAAATGGCGCAGTTGATGGATTACAAGTTCAACAACGGCTTACCATTTAACCTAACCGGTGCAGAAGGCGAACGTAAGCCGATTAACCACGGCTTCAAAGCAGTACAGATTGGCGTTTCAGCTTGGACAGCAGAGGCATTGAAACACACCATGCCAGCAAGCGTGTTCTCTCGTTCAACCGAGTGCCATAACCAAGACAAAGTCAGCATGGGCACCATAGCGGCTCGTGATTGCCTACGTGTTCTAGAACTGACTGAACAAGTAGCGGCAGCATCACTTCTCGCGGGTACACAAGCGCTTGAACTTCGTAAGCGCCACAATGAGCTTGATGAGCACCACATGAGTGAAAATCTGAAGCACATTCGCGACGAAGTACTCAAAGAGTTTGAGTTTATTGTCGAGGATCGTCCGCTTGAAGGCAATCTACGCCACTTTATTTCTCGTATTCAAAGTCAGTATTGGTCACTTTACTCATAGAGTGGTTAACTTCATAAAGTAGCTAACCTCATAAAGTAGCTACCCCTTTACGCAATATTGTTGAGAGCGATTTATGTCTGAAATCCTTCATCCATTACAATCTGAGGTTACTTTAGTAACCTCATTCCAAGATGCCGATCCAATGGGCGTGATCTATCACGGTAATTACTTCCGATTTTTTGAAGAAGTAAGGCGCATCATGATGGATAAGATTGAGTACAACTATCATGAGATGAAGGATTCAGGCTACATGTGGCCGATCATCGACACGCGTGTAAAGTACATCAAAGCGATACCGTTTAATCATCAGATCAAGGTATCCGCTAAGTTAACTGAATGGGAAAACCGCTTGCGTGTTGACTACGAAATTCACGATGCCAACACAGGTGCTCGTATGACACGCGCTCATACCATGCAAGTTGCGGTAACCATTGAAGAGCAAGAGATGTGTTTTGCTTCGCCGAAAATATTTACCGATAAAGTTAAGCATTGGCACCAATTCGGTTGCTTACCTCTAGCTGCTGAACATAAATCTCAAGCCTCTAACAACCAACAGGTGAAACATGAGTCTGTTTAAACGCAGTCGCAAACACATTAGCATCGCGCTGCTAGGGCTTGCTTCTGTGATGGTAAGTGGCCTTACTACCGCTAATGAGAACACAACTAGCGTAACTTCTATTTCAGAACTGAAAACGGTGTTGAGCGCAAATAGTATTGTCCGTGGCGAGTTTACTCAAACACGCAATATGGAAATGTTTGCCCAACCTCTGACGTCACAAGGAACGTTTTTATTAGATAAGTCGAGTGGTTTACTTTGGACGCAAGCAACCCCGTTTCCTGTGAGCCTAGTGCTCACAGATAACAAACTGAGTCAAAGGTTTGCTGATCAACCTGCTAAGATAATTACTGACAAAGAAAACCCAATGGCATTTTATTTCAGCCATATCTTCTTGTCAGTATTCCACGGCGATACGCAAAAACTTCAAGAACAATTCTCTCTGTCATTTGAACCAGCGAACGAGCCAAGCTCAGATGAAAGTGCAAATAAAAGCACAGAGAGTGCGTCATGGACACTCACTCTAATACCAAAAAGTTCTCCAATGAATGCGGTGTTTGAAGCCATCACGCTGCAAGGACACAATGATATTGAGCGCATTGAGCTAAAGGAAATTCGTGGAGATAGCACAGTGATCGAATTTAGCCAGTTAAGCCATCTACCGGAAGTATTATCAGATGCTGAAGCGCAACAATTCCAATTCTAGCCTAGCCCTTGCTTGGCTTGTTGTCGTAATGCTATTTAGCGGATTGTTGATCAAACAATTCGCTTTTTCTTCGTCAGTACCCATTGAAAGCAACATCATGAAATTGCTGCCAGAAAACCAGCAAGACCCCATGGTAGAGCAAGCCTTTCAGCAAATATCTAGCTCGATGAGTGAGCAAGTGGTGTTTATCATAAGTGCCTCCGACGTCGAACAGGCTATAACAGCGACTGACGCTTTTGAAAAAAAACTTAACCAAAGAGCTTTCTCAAATCAGCCAACTCTGTTTAAGCAAGTTCAAGGCAAAATCAACGCCAGCACTCAAAGCCAGTGGAGCGATTTCTATTTTCGTCACCGAGCTCAACTTCTAACCCAACAACAAAAAGAGACGCTGACCTACTCGCCGGATTCGCGAGCTCAATATGTCATTCAATCTCTGTACAATCCGTTCTCAGGCGTCACTGCAGCAGAGCTATCTCTCGACCCATTTCTGCTATTTCGAGACTACATCAGTGCAGTTGGCGTTCAATCAAGCAACTTTGTTCTGAAAGAAGGCTACCTCACAGTCCAGTCTAATGAGCAAACTCATATTTTGGTGACTGCGACTCTGGCAGGTTCGCCTTATAGTTTAGCGATTCAAGAGCAGCTTCCAGATCTTGATTCAATTGAGCGCCAGATCGAAAAGCAGTTTGGTGTCAAAGTGCAGCATACCGGTGTGGTGTTCTACGCCAATTACGGTACCGAAAGTGCGAAATCAGAAATCAGCACCATTGGTTTGGGCTCATTGGTAGGTGTAATTTTATTGGTGTGGCTAACATTTCGTAGCGCCCTCCCACTTGCCTTATCCTTACTTTCAATCAGTAGCGGCTTATTGGTCGCGCTGGCAAGTACCGTCGCTATCTTCGGCAAGGTTCACCTGTTTAGTTTGGTGTTCGGTGCCAGCTTGATTGGCGTATCCATCGACTACTCCTTTCACTACCTGACTGATCGCTTGGCAGCAGGAAGCAAGTGGCAAAGCGACAAAGGCTTGAAACATATTATTGTTGCGATCACCTTGGGTCTGATCACCAGCTTGATTGGTTACCTAGGTCTGTTGGTGGCACCTTTCCCGGGTTTACAGCAACTTGCTCTTTTTTCGTCGATTGGACTGTTCGCCGCTTACGCCAGTGTGGTGTGTTGGTATCCGGTTTTAGCGGCAAAACCAAGCCAAGAACGCCCTCTTCCCTTGTCGAAGCTTTGGCATACTTGGTTAAGCCTGTGGAGCAACCAAAAATTTAGAATTGGCTTACCATTAATAGTGACTGTCGTTAGCTTGATGTCACTCAGCCAAATTCGCTACGACGACGATATTCGTCAACTTCAAGCGATACCTAATCAACTCAAACAGCAAGAACAAGCCATTACTGAGATATCAGGATTAGGCAGTGGTCAAAGTATGCTTTTGGTGACTGCCAAGAGCGACCAAAAGCTACTCAAAAAACTGTCGGAAATCACCGCGAGCTTAGAATCTTTAATCGATAGCCAAGGTATCTCAGGATATCGCAGCATCAATCAGCAGTTGTTAAGTAAACAAGACCAGCATGATAACTATCAATTGGTTGAACAACTCTATCGCCAGCAAAGCCATATCTTACAGAACACGCTTGGTTGGCCTAGCTTTCCAGAATTACCTAAGTTCGAAGCAATCACAGTATCTGGATTTTTAGAATCACCGGTGTCAGAACCTGTTCGACCACTTTGGTTAAAACCTATCGATGGACAAGCGGCGTCAGTCATTTTGATCAAAGACGTTACAAACTCAGCACTGTTCTCTCAATGGCTCGATTCAAGCTTTGCTCAGCAACAAGGTGTTAAATACCTTAATAAAGCCGATGAAATCTCGTCGCTTTTTGCTGAATATAGAGTCAAGATCACCGAACTACTATTGATAGCATTGGCAGCAATTGGAATGGTTTTAGGTTGGCGCTACGGTGTGAAGCAAAGCCTATTAATGCTGTTGCCTTCATTGATTTCCGGAGTCGCAGGGCTAGCGGTCACGGGCATTTTAGGCTCGACACTGAATCTGTTTAACCTGCTTGGACTCATTCTAATTTTAGGGATTGGTATCGACTATACCCTGTTCTTTGCTGAGCAGAAAAAATCACTAAGCACCTTATTAGCGATTACCCTATCGGGTCTCACAACGTTGCTTTCATTTGGCTTATTGTCGCTAAGTCAGACTCATGCCATTCATAGCTTCGGTGTTACTGTTCTGACAGGGATCTTTGTCGCGTGGCTACTTTCGCCGCTCGCGATCAACAGTAGTAAAAACGTAGAACGACCAACCTCTCGAGAGGCTTTTCGATGAGCAAGATATATAAGATAACCTTCGCCACACTAGTGGGTATTCTACTCACTGCCTGTTCAATGGTTTCTCAGCAGCCGGCTGGCGCAAGTGTGTCTGTCGACAATGATACCGAATTAACCTTACCCTTGCCTTCTGAGCTTGAATTTTCATTTACGGCAAGTCAGTTGATTATCGCAACCTGGCAAGACGAAACTCAACAACTTCCTGTCCAAGTTGAAGTGACACCAGATAAAGTGGTGCTAGCTGGTTTTTCATCTTGGGGCACTCGAATTTTGTCACTGCAGTACCAAGACCAAGTGATTGATACGCAAATTTTGTCTGGGCTTGGTGCAACTTTGCCACAACCGGAGCAGGTGCTATTCAATTTAATGCTGACTCTATGGCCAGTTGAAGCGTGGACTCAGCCTATGCAAAATATAGGTTGGCACATAGTCGATTCTAACAGTACAAGAACCGTGTTTGATAGTAGCCAACGAGCCATTATTCGTATCGAGTATCAAGCAAAAACTAATGAACCGAAGCTCTCTGGAAACATTGTTTTCAAGCATTTGGTCCAAGGCTACACCATCACCATACAAACGTTGAACTCAACGATTACTGATAACCCAAGTAAGAGCTGAACACTATGCCTATTTACATCCAAGATTGTGGTTTCCACTCGGCGCTAGGCTCGAGCGTTGCTGACATTCACGGCTGCCTCAAAGACATACGTAAATCCAATATGGTTGAAGTCAGTGATATGCTGAA
This sequence comes from Vibrio sp. S/42/10, assembly GCF_029890535.1. Taxonomy (NCBI): domain Bacteria; kingdom Pseudomonadati; phylum Pseudomonadota; class Gammaproteobacteria; order Vibrionales; family Vibrionaceae; genus Vibrio; species Vibrio sp. S/42/10. The sequence goes on from NZ_JAKMZC010000023.1 coordinate 35,890, forward strand.
TGATGGCAAGTCGACTGTCATCGGTAAGGTGACTGGTGAACTGCCTGAAATCCCTCAGCACCTTGCCGAATACGCTACTCGCAACAATCAGTTAGCTTTATCGGCTCTTGAGCAAATCAAAGATTCTATCGAGCAAGCAAAGTCACAATTTGACGCAGATAGAATTGCTGTGATTATCGGCACAAGCACCTCGGGGATTTCTGATGGTGAAGCCGCTTTCAAACATAAATTGGTAAACGGTGAGTTTCCTGAGCACTATCACTACTCAAAACAAGAGCTAGGGAATACCTCTGAGTTTGTTAGTCAATATTGCTCATTAACAGGGCCAAGCTACGCAATCTCGACCGCTTGCTCGTCCAGTGGCCGTGTATTTCTGGCCGCTCAACGCTTGTTGGATTCAGGCATGGCTGATGCTGTGTTGGTTGGAGGTGTAGACACCTTGTGTAAGCTGACGCTCAATGGCTTTCATGGTCTGGAAGCACTTTCGACCACACATTGTCAGCCATTTAGTGCCTCTCGAAATGGCATCAACATCGGTGAAGCAGCGGCATTTATGTTGCTCAGTAAAACAAAAGTGAATGTCGCTGATACAAACCAGAATATACCTAGCATTGCTTTATTAGGCTGTGGTGATAGCTCTGATGCACACCACATTTCAGCGCCCCACCCTGAAGGAAATGGCGCAGAACAAGCTATGAGAAAAGCTTTATATTCTGCACAGTTACAAGCGGATGACATTGGTTACATCAATGCTCATGGCACCGCAACACAGCTCAATGACTCGATGGAAAGCAAAGCCATTCATCGTATTTTTGCAAACAAGGTTCCCGTTAGCTCAACCAAGCCGCTCACCGGGCATACTCTTGGCGCTGCAAGTGCGATAGAGGCTGCAATAGCATGGCATATTTTAAAATATGACTTACCGCTTCCCTTACAAAAATGTCAGGATAAAGCTGAGGATATTGAGATTGATTTGGTAAACTGTGCCCAGAAACTTAAAGTAAAGAACATCTTAAGTAACTCATTTGCTTTTGGTGGCAACAACATTAGCCTGATTTTTGGTGTAGTAAATGACTGATATCCCCTCTGTAGACCAACTTCTCCCACATGATGACCCGATGATATTAATCGATCGTGCCATCAGCGTAGAGGCGTTATCGATTCACTGCCAAGTGGATATTGGAGCACATAACCTGTTCTTTAACGCAGACACTCAAACCGTACCCGCTTATGTTGGTATCGAGTTTATGGCGCAGTCGGTTGCCGCGTGGTCTGGATACCACGCATTAAAAAACAGCACTGCTCCCCCGATCGGCTTCTTGCTGGGTTCTCGCCGTTACAAGTCACTGTGTGATGAGTTCACTCAAGGTCAGACCCTTGATATCTACGCCGAGCAACTGATGGAAGACAGTGGCATGGCTGTGTTTACCGCCCGAGTCGAAGACCAAGGTGAGATAGTGGCTCAATGCCAACTCAACGTCTACGTGCCGACCGAACAAAAATTACAAGAAATGAAAACTAGGAGCCCATCATGACCCGACAGGTTTTAGTCACTGGTGCCAGCAAAGGCATTGGTAAAGCGATCGCTATTCAACTCGCAAAAGACGGATTTGAAATCGCCGTTCATTACATGGGTGACAAACAGGGTGCCGAAGACACATTAAAGTCGATCACTGAGCTCGGTGGTGCTGGACGTCTAATCCAATTTGATATCAGTAATCGCAGCGAATGTCGCGAAACACTTGAGTCAGATATTGCCGAGCATGGCGCTTACTATGGTGTTGTGAATAATGCCGGTATTACTCGTGACACCGCATTTCCAGCCATGACGGAAGAAGAGTGGGACGGCGTTATCCATACCAACCTCGACAGCTTCTACAACGTTCTTCACCCGTGCGTGATGCCTATGGTTCAAAAACGCAAAGGCGGTAGAATTGTTACTCTGGCTTCTGTATCCGGCATCATGGGTAACCGCGGTCAAACCAACTATGCAGCAGCAAAAGCGGGCGTGATTGGCGCAACTAAGTCTCTGGCTTTAGAGCTAGCGAAACGTAAAATCACAGTAAACTGTGTCGCTCCGGGTTTGATCGATACAGGTATGGTGGATGAGCATGTGAAAGATCATGCGCTTCCTCAAGTACCACTGCGTCGAATGGGTGAGCCGGAAGAAGTGGCAGGCCTAGTTAGCTACCTAATGTCTGATATTGCAGGCTACGTCACTCGCCAAGTGATTTCAGTCAATGGAGGCTTAGTATGACCCGCCGCGTTGTTGTAACTGGCATGTCTGGTGTTACCGCGTTTGGTAATGATTGGCAGCACATCGAACCAAAACTGAAAGCGTGTGAAAATGCCACTCAATATATGCCAAGTTTTGAGCAATACGATGGCCTCAACACTAAACTAGCTGCGCCTATTGATGACTTCCAATTACCAAAACACTACAAACGTAAACAGGTTCGAGGCATGGGTCGGGTTTCTCGCTTAGCCACTGTCGCGACTGAAGATGCACTAGAGCAAGCAGGGTTGATTGGACATGATGTTCTAACTAACGGAGAAACGGGCATTGCCTACGGGTCTTCAACCGGCAGTACTGATGCTGTAGGCGCGTTTGGCGTAATGCTCAACGAGAAGTCGACACGAGCGATCACCGCAACAACTTACGTGCAAATGATGCCACACACCGCAGCGGTCAACGTAGGATTGTTCTTTGGCCTGCGCGGCCGCGTGATTCCCACCAGCAGTGCCTGTACTTCAGGAAGCCAAGCGATTGGTTACGCCTATGAGGCGATCAAACACGGCTACCAAACCGTAATGGTTGCCGGTGGTGGTGAAGAGCTATGCCCTACTGAGTCTGCTGTTTTCGATACCCTTTTTGCTACCAGTTTAAAAAACGACACGCCAGAAAAATCCCCTAGTCCTTACGACAGCGAGCGCGATGGCTTAGTTATTGGTGAAGGTGCCGGCACGCTTGTTCTTGAAGAGTATGAACATGCCGTGGCTCGTGGTGCAAAGATCTACGCGGAGATCATCGGCTTTGCCAGCAACTGCGATGCTGCTCATGTGACCCAACCTCAGATGGAAACCATGCAAATCTGTATGGAAAAAGCTCTGAAAGATGCGCAACTTCCGGCAGAAAAAATCGGTTATGTTTCTGCGCACGGTACCGCCACTGAAAAAGGCGATATTGCAGAAAGTAATGCTACGGCGAACATTTTTGGCGAAGTGCCAATCAGTTCATTGAAAAGCTACTTTGGTCATACACTTGGTGCATGTGGTGCGATTGAAGCTTGGTTAAGCCTCGAAATGATGCATTCAGGTTGGTTCAGCCCAACATTGAACCTTGAGAACATCGACGAACGCTGCGGCAAGCTTGATTACATCACAGGATCTGGCCGTGAATTAAATGTTGAATACCTAATGAGCAATAACTTTGCCTTTGGCGGTATCAACACTTCAATCATCTTCAAAAAAATCTAGGATAGATAATGAAAAACTGGTTAGTTGTTGCTGTTGTCGTTTTGCTCGCAGGTTGTAGTGCCCCGAAGTATTCAGGAAATGCACTTCCTGAAGCAAATAACGTCGAAAATATCACTATCGTAGAAGATGTAAAAACACGCAGCATTTTCCTCGATTCCATGCTCGACTGGTGCCTGAACAATCAGGTGAAATGTAAAGTCGTTGCAGACGGTTCAGAACATAACCCAGAGGATATTACGCTTGATTACGTATCTCGCTGGAGTTGGGATTTCAGAACCTTTGTGGCAGACGCCAAGATCTCAGCTTATCAAGATCAACAGCGCGTAGGCAACGTAGAATTTAAGGCGCCCAATAGCGGCAATTTATCAAAGTTTGGCGACGATATCGAACGCATCAAAGCGATGATGGATATCTTGTTCGATAAAAAAACAGCGGCTCAAGCGACCCAACTGATTACTGACGACAAGCTATAACGATTCAACTCTAATCGACACTGTTCTAATCAGCAAAGCTCTAAGCGACGAAGCTCAAGACAAATAAAAAGGGTCAGTAACCAAGTTACTGACCCTTTTTTTAAATCTAGCAATCGCTCAATTAAGCGTTAGCTTCACGCTCAGCGATGAACTCAAGAGCCATCTTGATACGAGCGATTACGCGCTCTTTACCAACAAGCTCCATCACAGCATCAACAGAAGGAGACTGACCACCGCCTGTTACTGCTACACGAAGTGGCATACCGATTTTACCCATGCCGATCTCTAGCTCTTCACATACCGCTGCAATCACACCATCTTTGATGTTTACAGTAGTGAAATCTTCAAGTGCTTCAACCTTAGCAAGAGCAAGTTCTAGTGGGCCTTTAGCAACACCACGTAGGTGCTTCTTAGCTGCGCCAGCTTCAAACTCAGAGAAGTCTTCGTAGAAGTAACGAGACTGCTCAGCAAGTTCGATAAGCGTGTTACAACGCTCGCCAACTAGCTTGATCACTTCAGTGATCGCTGGGCCGTTTGTTATATCGATCTTCTGTGCGTCTAGGTGCCATTGCAGGTATTTTGCAACGTACTCAGGCTCAGAAGTCTTGATGTAGTGGTTGTTCAACCAAAGTAGCTTTTCAGTGTTGAATGCAGATGCAGACTTGCTGATTGCTTTAAGGCTGAAGAACTCAATCATCTCTTCTTGAGAGAAGATCTCTTGGTCACCGTGAGACCAACCTAAACGAACTAGGTAGTTGTTCAGTGCATTTGGTAGGTAACCTTCATCGCGGTATTGCATTACAGAAACAGCACCGTGACGCTTAGAAAGTTTCGCACCGTCATCACCAAGAATCATTGCACAGTGAGCGAAAGTTGGAACTGGCGCGCCTAGTGCTTCGTAGATGTTGATTTGACGAGGTGTGTTGTTGATGTGATCTTCACCACGAACAACGTGTGTAATACCCATATCCCAGTCATCCACTACAACTACGAAGTTGTAAGTTGGAGCGCCGTCTGTACGACGAATGATTAGGTCATCAAGTTGGCTGTTAGAAATTTCAATGCGACCACGAATTTGGTCATCAAATACTACGCTGCCTTCTTTAGGGTTACGGAAACGGATAACGCACGCATCACCTTCTTTTGCTGCTTTGTTTGCTGCAACAATTTTAGGGTGGTTCGCATCGTAACGAGCCATTTCCTTGTTTTCTTCTTGCTCTGTACGAATTTCGTCAAGCAGCTCTTTAGACGCGTAACATTTGAATGCTTTGTCTTCAGCAAGTAGCTTATCAACCATTTCGTTGTAACGGTCAAAACGCTTAGATTGGTAGTAAGGACCTTCATCCCATTCCATACCCATCCATTGCATGCCTTCTAGAATTGCATCAACCGCTTCTTGAGAGTTACGCTCAAGGTCCGTGTCTTCGATACGTAGAACGAATTCACCACCTTGGTTCTTAGCGAATAGCCAAGAGTAAAGTGCAGTACGTGCACCACCAACGTGAAGATAGCCAGTTGGGCTAGGAGCAAAACGAGTTTTAACCGTCATTTAAATACCTTGATTATGTAGGTGATTCTTTTAGTGGGGTCTAATACAAAGTCTGTAATAGCCAAATATCACTAAATTTTGGGCGCTATTTTATCACCACCGCTTAAATCTACAATCAGTAGTGAATGATTAATGCGCGGATCTTGTGCGAAAGCCACTGTAGAAAGGCCAAATTCAGCTTCGATGTAGCAAATCTATAGTCTGAGCCAATAAATTATAGCCACGCTTTTCTTTAACTCCCGCTTATTTCACCAGCGTACCCCACCCATTAATATGCCACTAATATCAAATTCTTGAATTTATGTTTGACCTTACCCTTACGGGAAGGTTTATGTTAGGCGTAGATGAGAATTGGAGTATCGATATGAACCATTACACAACTGCGCTCAACGGCCTAAATTGCATGGGTTGTGCGAAGAAAGTTCGCACACTGTTTGGCGAACTCGACAATACGACGATCAATGATATATCGCCGACATACATCGATATTTCGACTCCTTTTAGTTACGTTCAACTCAACGAAAAGTTAGCGACGCTTGGTTATAGCATGGGCAATAAACTACACCTTTCGTTATCCGGTCTTAGCTGCGGTAAGTGCGTGAGCAAGCTGACTCAAGCACTTGAACACACCGAGCAAATCTCAGACCTAGAAATCAGCAAACATGAATTGTCCTTGGTTACTCTGCTTTCAGAACCCGATCTTATTGAGCTGATCGAAAGCGTGGGTTATCACGCGGCTCCCTACACTGAAGTTAATGAGCCTTTATCTAATTCAGATTCAGAAGACGATAAAAAAACAGCGCCAGTGGAGCCGACACAAGATAAACCTGCTGCTAGCCAATATACCTATCACCTGGTTCTTGAGGGAATGACGTGTGCGAGTTGTGTTTCTTCGGTAGAGAAAGCGCTGAAAAAGAATGAGTTCGTCGACCAAGCTCAGATCAACCTCGCAGAGCAGACAGCCTTGGTCTTCACGTCTAAAAAACGTGACGTCATCGAGAACGCTCTCATAGAATCGGTGAAAAACGCAGGTTATGGTGCCGAGTTCGTTGATGACGCGGCAACTCAACAAAAAAAACAGCAAGAACAACAACTTTGTACTCAACAAGCCTTTCTTAGAAACTCAGTAAGTGCGCTGCTTATCGGTGCTCCGCTAATGGCTTGGGGCGTGTTCGGTGGCAGCATGACCATTGCCACGTTTAACGACCAACTGACTTGGGGCTTGGTTGGTGTCGTTTGTTTGATACTGCTTGCAACCTCAGGTCGCAGCTTCTTCACCAATGCTTGGCAATCTCTGATGCATAAACGTGCGACCATGGATACCTTGGTCGCTCTGGGTACAGGCGCAGCATGGTTCTATTCAATGTTGGTTGTTCTGATCCCATCGTGGTTCCCTGAAGCTTCTCGTCATGTCTATTTTGAAGCCAGCGCCATGATTGTTGGCCTTATTTCTTTGGGTCACTACATTGAAGCCAAAGCCAAAGCACGTACCACTAAGTCTTTACAGGCGCTGATAAACTTACAGCCTCAAAAAGCCGTGGTTATCGTCGATGGTAAAGAGCAAACTATCGCCGTAGAGGTCATCCAAGTCGGTATGCAAGTACGAGTGAAACCGGGAGAAAAAGTCCCTGTCGATGGTGTCGTGGTATCTGGCGAATCTTATATCGATGAGTCGATGCTGACTGGCGAGCCGCTTCCCAACGTTAAATCGATTAATGATGGCGTTTCGGCGGGCACCATTAATGGTGATGGCAGCCTGATCATTGAAGCGACCGGGATTGGCTCAAGCACCATGTTGGCTCGAATCATTCAGATGGTTCGCCAAGCACAAAGCAGCAAGCCTGCGATTGCGAAGCTTGCTGACTCTATTTCTGCTGTTTTCGTACCTGTTGTGGTCGCGATCGCAGCAACTGCTGCCTTAGTTTGGTTTTTGGTCGGCCCGCAACCCAGTGCAAGCTACATGCTTGTGGTATCGACTACCGTGCTGATCATCGCTTGTCCATGTGCCTTAGGCCTAGCAACGCCGCTCTCAATTACTGTCGGCGTTGGCAAAGCCGCTGAGTTTGGCGTTCTGATCAAAGATGCCGATGTGTTGCAATCTGCAAGCAAAATTGATGCTGTCGTGTTTGATAAAACAGGCACCCTAACCCAAGGTAAGCCAACCGTTCAGCAAGCCTTTTATGGCGATTTATTAGAGCAAGAACTGCTAGCGTACGCCTATTCGGTAGAGGTAGGGTCAGAGCATCCATTAGCCAAAGCCGTTTGCCAATATGCAGAGAGCTTACAAGTTTCAGCACTACCCCATAGTGATTTCGAAAATCAACGAGGGCTTGGCGTACAAGCAATAATTAACGGCAAAAACGTTCAAGTCGGCTCTCTAAAGTACCTCACCCAACTCGGCATTGAGACTAAAATTGGCGCGGACTTTGTCGAGCTTTGTCGTACACAAGCATGGACACCCATCTTCGTTGTAATCGATCAAAAACTGGAAGGTATATTTGGCATTTCAGACGCATTAAAAATAGATAGCAAACAAGCCATTGCTCAACTAAAATCCGCCGGAATTCACACCGTGCTATTAACAGGCGACAACGATTCTGTTGCTCAAGCGATAGGTAAAAGTGTCGGTATCGACGAGGTTATCTCGGAGGTGCTTCCAGAGCAGAAAGCTCAGCATATTGTTCAGCTTCAACAACAGTATAAGAGCGTAGCCATGGTCGGAGACGGGATTAACGACGCGCCTGCACTTGCTCAGGCGGATATAGGTATAGCAATGGGCAGCGGCAGCGATGTCGCGATTGAAAGTGCTCAAATGACGCTACTCAACTCGTCGCCCTTATCTGTCAGTAACGCGATAGAGCTGTCCCAAGCGACCGTGAGAAACATGAAGCAAAACCTCTTTGGTGCCTTCATCTATAACTCACTTGGTATTCCTATCGCGGCCGGTGTGCTCTACCCATTTTTCGGATTTCTACTAAGCCCAGTCGTTGCAGGCGCAGCGATGGCGATGTCGTCAATTACAGTAGTGAGCAATGCCAACAGGCTGAGATTGTTCAAGCCCACTCATTCTAATATCAATAAAAACCATATTCATGAGGTCAACCATGATTCGTAAAGTTATGACTCTTACAGCACTCGCTGCAATTTCAGGACAAGCTTTAGCTACTGATGTTTTAAACCACAAATCACCATACTGCGGTTGCTGCACAGAATGGACAGAACATATGCAAGATGCCGGGTTCGATGTTACAGAGAAGCTCCACGATGACATGAATCCAATCAAACAAAAGCTAGGTGTAACGCCAGAGCTTTCCTCTTGCCACACGGCAGAGATCGACGGTTACGTATTTGAAGGGCACATTCCAGCAGAAGACGTGAAGGCCTTTTTAGAAAACCCACCACGCAATGCGATTGGCTTGGCTGTTCCTGGTATGCCTATGGGCTCTCCGGGCATGGAGCATGGCGATAAGAAAGACGAGTATTCTGTGTATGCGTTTAACGAGAAAGGTCAGGTGTTTGAATACCGTCATTACAATGGTAATTAGAGCGTAAATAAACTGACACACAGCAATATTTAAGAAGTTATAAAAATAGAGCCTAGCATTAAGCAAACCCAAGACTGTGGTTTACTTGCTAGGCTCTTTGCTTTTGGACAGTAAAGCAAATCTTATCGCAGCACTAACCGGGCTGTTAGTGCCGCTGTATTTTCGTCGCTAGTTTGCGAATACGCTATTTAACAAAAAGCTAATTAACGAAGAAGCTCACTTGGCCAATAATCTAATCGACTAAACAGCCAAGTGAATCAGCTAGAAGCCGTAAGAAGCACCGAATACGAAGGCGTTGTTCTGCTTAGAGTCGCCGTTTGCGAAATCTACACCGTTAGCTTGGCTACGGAACTCAAAGTAAGGTTGAACGCCTTGACGAGTCCATGTTGCACGTAACTCGTGGTCCATCGCTTCAGCATCAATCATGTATACGTTGTTGTAGCTAAGCGCTAGGTCAGCATTCACTGTGTAAGCAATGCGGTTATCCATGCGGTAGTCTGTGTCAGCATCAGCAGAAGTATCGTCAATGTGTGCACGAGTACGGTTACTAATAGAGATACCGTTATCGAAGTTGTAACCAATCTTAACTAGTGGACGGAACTGAATGCTCTCACCCGCAGAGAATAGGTGTTGGTAACCAGCAGCAACCCATAGGTTGTCAGTAATGTTGAAAGATTGCTCACCACCGACAGTGATGCCAGGAGTAGTATTACCTGCACCGCCATTTTCAGATTCAAGTTTACCCAGTTGGATGCCATCAAACTCAGAGTAAACCGTGAAGCCGCCTAGAGAGTTGTCAAACGTGTGACCAGCTTCTAGCGTAGAGGTCATGTCAGAACCGTGAATACGGCCATCGTCATGAATTTGGATGTTACCTGTTACGTAAGAAGAACCAGCAAAAGCACTAGAAGCGAAAGCAAGAGAAAGAGCACTTAGAGCGATAATTTTTTTCATAGTAAACTGCCTTAGTTTGATTTTTCAGCGGCATATCTTCGGTACATCATTCACCTTCACCGCTTGAGTAGTTGGTCGCCTCCCTGGCATGAAATCTATGTTGCTCGAATTAATTTGCGTTTCAAAATAAAAGAGTAGGCAGAGTGATCTCTCTCACTATCAAAAAACAACAACTTATTTAACAGATTAAAATCAGTCACTTAAAAACATAAAAATTGATAAAAAACTCAAGATGGAAAAATGTACAGATCGGGATCACATTATTTTACGGTGCGAAATTAGATTCAGTAAGTTGAATCACATTTGATTTAGAGTTTTTTATGAAGGACTTATTTTTTGAAGAGAATAATGAGAAGTGCGTCACTTTTGTGATGAACCTCATCTTATGTGCACTGTTGACGTTATAAACCAAGACGGTTTCTATATGTTTCCGTTTTGGATGAGAGCCTAATTCGCAACAAACAAAAAGAGCTCCCACTTTTTACCTTGAGTAAGATAATAACGAGGGAGCTCTTCTATTAATGTTGCTTATCGATTATTTAACTGAGGTTACTCGACTTACTTTCTCGCCACTTTCAGAGATAGAGCGGATGTAAGTTTCGCCAGAAACCGATGGACGTTGTTGCTCATCGTACGTTAACCAGTTTTCGCCATCAGCAGAGTACTGAAGCTCTACGCCTGGGAATTGAACGTTCATCGCTAGCTTGCCATCCACAACCTGAGCGCCCGGTACTGGTAGTCGATAATCAATGCCTGCTTTCTCAAGCTTAGCTAGTTCACGTTGACCAACAATATTCGCAAAGCGATTAAAGTCGCTGTTTAGAGCCTGCTTATTCACTAAGTTGGTTTCTTGAGAGTACTCAACGCCCACTTTGTAGTCATTTTCCCAATCAGCTCGGTGCCATGCGCGCTCTGCTGCTGCAAGTACGCGAGGGAATACCATGTATTCATACTGCTCGTCGGTACGTACTGTTTCAGACCAAAGCTGTGCAGACAAACCATAGAAAGGTTTCGCTTCAATTTCGCCTTTACCAGAGAAGCCATTGCCGTCACGGTCTAATGATGTTTCTGCGTTTTGTGGCATGTTTTCTGGTGCGAAGCCAAACATCTTACGTGTATCTGTTGCACGCGTTGCCCAGTAGTAACCGCGCTCTGCAGCATCAACTTCGTATGGCATATCCATGTATACGTAGTCCGGGTTAGAGACAATCACGTCATACCCTTTAGCTGACCAGTCGTATACTGATGAAGTTCCGCCCCAGTAAAGAACGTCCCAGAAGTTTACGCGAGTGCTTTCGGTTGCAAATGCTTTCTCGCCTTCGCTGTATTTAAGGCCATCTTGCCATGCTTGGAAGTGAGGGATGCCTTTGTCAGCAACAATCTTAGATACCTGCTCTGCAAAGTGACTTGGCAAATGACCGAAGTCGCTTACCGTTCCATCAGTGATCAAAGACTGACACTGTGGAGACTGTTGGAATGGCTTATCTTGCTTAGACAAATCGATGTTGCCTTTCCAAGCCACTTTATCTTCTGCATTAATATCTTGTAAGCCAGCGCCTAACTTGATGTTTTTCGCTTCATCGCCGCCGAAGTGCCAAGTCGTTAGTGGAACGCCCGCTTCTTGGTGCATTGCTGCCACTTCAGAGATCACTTTATCAACAAAGTGAGATGAAGATTCCATACATGGATTAATGAAGCTTTGCTTATCGTAGAACTGAACAGTCGTCACGTTCGATGTATCTTGTGGATCCATCAAGCGGTATTCATTTGCTTCCGCTTCTTTACCATCCGCCATTAGGCGAGTGTAACGCGCTTCCATCGATACCACAGCAGAACGAGCGTGTGCTGGCATATCAATTTCTGGAATTACTTCGATGCTGCGCGCTTTGGCGTAGCTTAAAATCTCGACGTAATCCGCTTTACTAAAGAAACCAGAGCCAAAGTTGTCTGTTGTTGGACCTGAACCTAGCTGAGGCAGTAAACAGCTTTGCTCTTCCAAATCAAAACAACGATTAGACCCTACATCCGTTAGCTCTGGTAAACCTGGGATTTCTAAACGCCAGCCTTCATCATCTGTTAAGTGAAGGTGCAGTTTATTCATCTTGTATGCCGCCATTTGATCTAGCGTTGCTAGGATGGCATCTTTTGAGTGGAAGTTTCGAGCAACATCCACCATCACACCACGGTAATCGAAACGTGGCGCATCTTTGATCGACAGTTGTGGTAATGATTCAGCGTTCTGACTGTCTATTAGGCCAAAAATAGACTGAACTGCGTAGAAAGCACCTGTTTTATCAAACGCTTTAATCGCAATCCCCTCTTCCGAGATGCTTAGTTCATAAGCGCCAGATTTTGCTAAATCACCCGTAAACTGAGTAGGAACAACGGTAACACTTACTGGAAGGTCACCACTCACATCTACGTTTACCACATCTGCACGTTCTTCAATTGCAGCGAACTGATCAGCATCGAATACGTCTTTTGGTAGGGCAATACCACCAGCAATGCTGACTGAACCTTCACCCGCTTCCACCGACATTGGCGTTGGTAATAGCGTTGTTGATACGTCTTGCGTTGCTAGATCCGCATTCTTTTCGAAACGTGTCACCGCTGTAGCCATTACGTTATTGTCATCAGGTGTACGTTTAAGGTTGTTACCCTCTAGGCCCGTTACGAATGACGCGACATCTTCCGTATTCAATGAAGCAATCATCTTAGGTTCTGCGTTTGGCGCGGTTACGAATGCACCTGGCATAAAGTCGGTTTCAAACAGTTGCCAGTATTCACTCGTCAGTGGAAGAATCACTTCTTCACCAGCCGCAAAACCATCGAACTTATCTGTAGGCTCTAGTTTGTGTAGGTCACCCGTTACACGAGTGATTTTAAACTGTTCGTTATCAACATCTAAAATAAGGCGAATACTGTGGAAGTAGATAGTCCAATCTTTCGAATCAATCGCTTCACCGTCATTGGTCAAGGTCATGTTCACTTTATTACATGACGCCCACTCAGCACCTAAGTCCTGACAAGCCATACCCTCATTCGCACCGTGATTGGTTAGGATTTCATATCGCACGTCAAGGTTATCAGCCAGTGCATTAACAACCCGTTGCTCAGGTGCTTGCATTACTGCACAACCCGTCAAGCCAGCCAATACTGCTACAGATAGTAAGTTTCTCTTCAACATCGTATTCACCCATTAATTTAAAAATTGAGTCAGAAGCAAAGTGGAGCGCTTCGAAAGTTAGATAAACTATATGGGCTTATTTTTTGCCGTGAATTAAATCAGGCCAATTCAGTGATCAGCTTCAAATCTAAAAAATATTGATAAATTTAATTGCAATAAAATCATCAAGTTACGATTAACGACACTTCCGTCACTTTTATTTTGACGTAATAACTGAGAATTAAATCACAATCTTTTCAAAGGATTTCATAAAATCATGTCGTTGATAGAGAGAAAGGTTTAACAGTTTGTTGGTGTTGTTATACTTTTCGTACAAACAACGTGACATCGTTCTCAAAAAAAACCGTTAAAAAACTCCGTCAAAACCCTTTTTAACGAGTTTATTTCTTTCTAAAGGAGCTCTCTTTGCGCACATTCTTGTACTTTACGTTACTCACTCTCGCCTTTTCCGCAAAGCAAGCGGTCGCCGAACCTCTTTATTGGCAAGCAAAAAAGGATGATTTGACGCTCACTATCCTAGGATCGATACATGTAGGTAACGAGAGCATGTACCCGCTTCCCACACAGATCACTGACACGTTGAAAAAGAGTGACGGGCTAATTGTCGAAACGGATGTCAGAAAGTCAGAGGGCGTTGTATATCCCACGCCTAAAGTGACTACGAGTGATGTATTAAACGAAGAGCAAGAACAAATGCTGGTCGACATAACAAAGTCATTAGACATGCCAACTCAGCAACTACTTAATGCCCCACCTTGGGCGACAGCGATATCGATACAAATGCAACAGTTGAAGAATCTTGGCTACGCATCGGCCGGCGGTGTTGATGCTACTTTGGCTTACAAGGCGACGATTCAAGATGTGCCTGTTATCAGCTTAGAGCCTCTACAATTTCAAATAGATCTAATTTCAGGACAAAAAGATTCTGGTAAAGAATGGTTAACGACTAGCCTCGAACAATTCGATCATATTGATGACGACACTCACTGCTTAATCGAGAGTTGGAAAGCGGGAGATATAGCGAAACTAGAGCAGTTTGCGAAACTGTCGGAAATGCCACATGACCTAGAAAAAGCATTCCTAACCGATCGAAATATCGACTGGGCAAACAAGCTCTTCGCTAATGATTGGAAACTGGATTCAAAGGGACACTACTTGCTCGTCGTTGGTACTTTACACCTCATCGGAGAAGGCAACCTTTTACAGTTATTAGAAGAGAAAGGTTTCATTGTCACTCAACAATCACAAAGCCAACAAGCCGAGTGTCAATTTGAGGTAGATGCAAAAAACTAGCGAGGTTCAAACCCCATTTTCAATGCTCTGAAACGACGAAAGCCTGCTCAATGAGCAGGCTTTCTAAATGTGGTCGGTGAAGAGGGATTCGAACCCCCGACCCTCTGGTCCCAAACCAGATGCGCTACCAAGCTGCGCTATTCACCGAGATATCTAACGGGCTGTTTGCCTGTCGATGAAGCGTATAATACGGATTCTGAATTTATGCGCAAGAGCTTTTTTCACTCTTTTTTACAATATCGAATCGTTCGAACAAAAGACGTACAACTCCAATGCCAATGTGACGAAAAACACACAGTTGCCAACAAGTATTTAACTTATGAAACAGGATTGATCCAGATCAGTAAATTGATAACACCAGTTAATACACTAAGCCGTGTCATATAACTTTGAGGTATACACATGGACTTTTGGCTAGAACTCCTATTTGGTAATGCAGTGGGACTATCTTCAATGATAGTAATATTCGGGGCTCTAGGTCTCATGATGTTCTATGGAGGCTTCTTCATCTACAAAGTTATGACCGAAAAATCTCCTCACTAGAATCGCTCAACCTGGATCATTTACTTTTAAGTATCATTTTCTTGATAAATAAATGTTAAAACGCTTTGCACCGGAGTAGATATCTCTTGCCTGCTCCGGTTTTTTCATTTTCAAACCCTGTCTCAACTTAGGTATACTTACCCTATCCTTCTCCAACTTGAGATGAACACTATGTCTCATGATGACGACTTAGAGTTATTCCAACAAATGATGGGCGATGTTAAGCGTATCGACCATGACACCGCTGAACATCAAAAGGTACATAGAGTTACCGAATCTCACCTTGCCAAGCGTGAAGCCGCGATGTGGCTGTCTGAGGATGAAAAAGATTACCTTTCACTCGACTATTCTCCAATGGTCAAACCAGACGACGTCATTGCTTATAAGAAAGATGGCGTACAAGAAGGCGTATACAAAAAGCTGCGCTTAGGAAAATATCCTATTCAAGCCAAACTCGACCTTCATAGAAAAACACTGAAAGACGCTCGTAACGAAGTGCTCTCATTTTTACGCCAGTGTTTAAGAATGGATGTTCGCACCGTCATCATTGTTCACGGTAAAGGTGAGCGCTCAAATCCACCAGCTATGATGAAAAGCTACGTGGCGAATTGGCTCATGCAAATTAACGATGTTCAATGTGTTCATTCTGCTCAGCAATTTCATGGTGGTACTGGCGCAGTGTACGTAATGCTCAGAAAGAGCAATGACAAAAAGCTAGAGAACAGAGAGCGCCATCAAAAACGCACCAGTTAACTCGTTGAAACAGATAAGTACCTGATAGCGATTTTGCATCAAGATCGATATTTAGTGCCTAGACTCACACCAAGTGCTAAAATTGTCTTTAGTTAACGAACCCCAACTCAAAGCAACTATCCAAAGGTTGCTTTTTGTTTATCTATATTTCCGTTGTGAAACGCTAAGAGAATATCATGTCACAAGAATCCCAAGCTAAACGCCTTAATAAATACATCAGTGAAACTGGCTTTTGCTCACGCCGCGAAGCCGACAAACTCATTGATGCAGGCCGAGTTACTATTAACGGTAAGATCCCTGAAATGGGTACTAAAGTCTTGCCCGGTGATGATGTTGAGATCGACAATAAACCTGTTCGCTCAAAAGAGAAGCCGATCTACATTGCTCTTAATAAACCAACAGGCATCACCTGCACCACTGAACGTGATATTCCTGGCAACATCGTCGACTTTATCGGCCACCACAAACGTATTTTCCCTATTGGTCGTCTAGATAAACCTTCTGATGGTCTTATCTTCTTAACTAACGATGGCGATATCGTAAACAAAATCCTACGTGCAGGTAACAACCACGAGAAAGAATACGTGGTCCGTGTAGACAAACCAATTACGACTGAGTTTTTGAAGCAAATGGGCGCTGGCGTTCATATTCTCGATACTGTTACCTTGCCATGTAAGGTAGAGAAAGAGACTAAGTTCTCGTTCCGAATCACACTAACGCAAGGCCTTAACCGCCAAATTCGCCGTATGTGTGAAGCTCTGGGTTATGAAGTATTTAAGCTGCGCCGTGTTCGTATTATGAACATCTCACTAGACGGTATTCCTAACGGAAAATGGCGCTACCTGAGCGACGAAGAGATCACTGAAATTTTAGCGATGTGTGAAGGCTCTGTAAGTACTGAAGACGCGTCAAAAATGAACGCTAAGGGCCAACGCATTCGTAAAGCGACAGACGCAAAACTTTTCGACAGCCGTGAAGAAAACCAAACTTCCACAGCGCGCCGCAATCAAAACGAAAATCGTACTCGCACCTATCGTGGTAACAATGCGGACGAATTCCGTCATGCACCTAACTCGAAACGAGGCCGTAATTCATCGAATGGTGAAAGCAGTGGCGGTGGCAATACCGAGAACTGGAAATCAAACTCTCGTTCAGAGCGTTCTAATTCAGATAAAAGCCGTTCGGATCGCAATCGCACAGATCGCGACAATAACGAACGTAGAAGCGGTAAGCCGACAAACCGCAGCCAAGATTCAAACAGACCGAACAAACCAGCTGCTAAACGTGTTGGTGGTACTTTAGGCCTGAAAAAGTAGTCACAACCCTTTCCGGTGGACTGTCGATAAAGAAACGCCCGCTAGATTAGTCTAGCGGGCTTTTTTATTTGTGAGTATGTACGTTTATCGTTATGGAAAGTACAAGCTACAGGCATAGTTCCGCAAACTGGCCACGCGTAAGTAGTACTAAGTCTTTCGGATCTAACTCTATCTCTAATCCTCTCTTCCCTGCACTCACACATATCGTTTCAAAATCGGTAGCGCTGGAATGCACAAAGGTAGGCAATGCTTTTTTCTGACCAAGAGGACTGATTCCTCCCACCACATAACCTGTCGTTTTCTGAGCAATATCAGGATCAGCCATCTCTGCTTTTTTACCTTTCGCCACTTTTGCTGCCAACTTTAGATTTAGCTTCTGGTCGACGGGAATAACGGCAACCGCCAAAATTTTCGCCACGCCATTCAAACAGAACAAGAGCGTTTTGAATACACGTTTGGGATCTTGACCAAGCGCTTCAACGGCTTCTAATCCATAGTTCGTGTTATTCGCATCATGATGATACTGATGCACGGTATGAACAATTTTCTTTTTCTTGGCAAGGTTGATTGCAGGGGTCATAACAAAATCCAAACGATAGATAAACACAAAGCGACGCCGAGGCGTCGCTTTAGTTAAATTTATCATGGTGCTAGAGTCAATCTAATTTAGCACCTATTGACTCATCAACTGGGGTCAATTACTTATAAACCATTTGACCAGAAGGTGCGTACTTGTTCACGTCAACCGGGCTGTTCGCTTCTAGGTACTCTTTTAGTACTTCAGCATCAACAAAACCTGTGTTCACAAAGCCAGGGTGATCAGATAATTTAGGGTAACCATCACCGCCAGCAGCGTTAAAGCTTGGCACTGTGAAGCGGTAAGTTTCGTCTAAACGAAGTTGCTTACCACCGATAAACACATTCGATACTTCACCGTTTTCTACTGTCATTGAGATACCAGCAAACTGAGCGTAAGCACCAGAATCGATTGGTTTAGTTGCCACGACATTTAGGTAATCTAGAACTTCTTTACCCGTCATGTCCGTGTAAGTCAGGATATTTGCAAAAGGTTGTACCTTCAGCACATCTTTGTAAGTGACATTACCTGCTTCAATTGAGTCACGTACGCCACCAGAGTTCATCACAGCAAAGTCTGCTTTTGCACGCTCCATGTGAGAAGTCGCAATCAAACGACCTAGGTTAGTTTGTTGGAAACGCACCACGTTACGATCACCTTCAAGCTTGCCATTTGTCTCTGCAATTTGAACTTCTAGCTGTGCTTGACCTTGCTCTTGGAAAGGACGTAGGAATTCAAGCAACTCTGGATCTTGTGCGATTTCATCTTGAATAAGAACACGTTGCTTCTTACCGTCAATCTTAACTTTCTTCTTAAGGTTAACTGGAACCAGATCGTAGCTCACCATCTCTAGTTCGCCGTTACGGAACTCGTAATCAGCACGGCCTACGTACTTGCCCCACTCATGAGCTTGAACGATGTAAGTACCGTTTTGAACGTCTGGCTTACACTCATCACCCGGCTTGAAGTTTTTCTTCGCAACGTTAGGGCCTTCCATACATACAGGCTCTTGAGAGTGACCACCAACGATCATGTCTAGGTCACCTTCGTTTAGGTAACGAGCAAGTGCTACATCACCCGGAGCGTTAACCCCACGCTGGCCGTTTTCGTAGTGACCCATGTGAGTCACAGCGAAGATTAAATCTGGCTTTTCTGTTTCTTTAAGTTCCGCGATCAGCTTCTTCGCTTCTTCTTTAGGGTCACGGAAGTCAATGCTCGCGATAAACTCAGGGTTACCGATTTTTGCCGTGTCTTCAGTGGTCAAGCCGATAACCGCAATCTTAATACCTTGCTTTTCAAACATCTCGTAAGCTTGGAACTTGCGTTCGCCTGTTGCTTTATCGTAGATATTTGCAGATAGCATTGGGAAATTAGCCCAGTTGATCTGCTTTTGTAGTACGTCTAATGAGTTATCAAACTCGTGATTACCCAATGCCATTGCATCGTAACCAATTTTATTCATACCTTTGAAATCAGGTTCCGCATCCTGCAAATCTGACTCTGGTACACCAGTGTTGATGTCACCGCCAGATAGAAGCAACACGCTACCGCCTTCAGCTTCAACTTCTGCGCGAAGTTGATCAACTAGCGTTTTACGTGCAGACATGCCGTATTCGCCGTATTTGTTCTGCCAGAAACGACCATGGTTGTCGTTTGTGTGAAGAATCGTTAGCTTGTAAGTTTCGTCTTGGTTCCAATCATGGGTTGATTGAGACGCACACCCAGCTAATGTCGCTAGGATTGCAGCACTGAGTGCTGTCTTTAGAATAAGGCGTTGCTTCATTGTCATACCTTTGAACTTTTTAGGGGAATCCACTGCTTTTTTATGACCTATTGCGACCCTTTCCTAGAGTTCGAACAATAAGACTTCAACATGACTTATATTAAATTAACATTCTGGATGTAACACGACGATTTCATATTTATGTCGAATTGGTCACGCATAGATCAATAGTTAAGTGTAACAAATTTATGAGATTACACTCAAACTTCCCCTGCATCACAGGCAATCGTTTACTTACAAAGTGTGATGCATGTCAGCAATTTACAACTTACAGGACAGACCTCACACTCATGCACTCATTTTTGGAGATATTACACGCTTCATTAACAACTCTTTAAACTAGAACATGACCTCAACGCAGATTCTAGATAAAAAAACGCCCACTTCGAAAAGTGGGCGTTTTTTGTTTCGACTGGTGTTAAATAACTGCCTCAGCTATTTAGCATATCAACGAACGACTTAATTTTAATCAACTACTTGATATCAATATGATCGAAGCCTTTGATAAGGTCATCAAGTGCTTTCATCTGCTTCAAGAACGGCTCTAGCTTATCTAGAGGTAGCGCTGAAGGACCATCACAACGAGCTTGATCTGGGTTAGGATGCGCCTCAAGAAACAGACCAGCAACTCCTGTAGCCAGACCTGCTTTAGCAAGCTCTACAGTTTGCTCACGACGACCACCAGATGCAGCACCTGATGGGTCACGCATTTGAAGCGCGTGAGTCACATCGAATATGATTGGGCTGCCGTTCGACGATTTTTTCATCACGCCAAAACCTAGCATATCAACGACTAGGTTGTCATAGCCCATGCAAGAACCACGTTCACAAAGAATGATATTATCGTTACCGCATTCGGCAAACTTGTCGACAATGTTGCCCACTTGATCTGGGCTCATGAACTGAGGCTTCTTCACATTGATAACCGCGCCAGTCTTAGCCATTGCTTCAACAAGGTCAGTTTGACGAGCAAGGAACGCAGGAAGCTGGATTACATCAACCACATCTGCAACTGGCTGAGCTTGTGCTTCAGTGTGAATATCAGTGATGATCTTCACGCCAAAGGTATCTTTCAGCTCTTGGAAGATTTTGAGACCTTCTTCCATACCAGGACCACGGTATGAGTGAACAGAGCTGCGGTTCGCTTTATCAAAAGACGCCTTAAATACATAAGGGATGCCCAGCTTCTCTGTTACTTTCACGTAGTGCTCACAGATCTGCATAGCAAGATCGCGAGATTCAAGAACGTTCATGCCCGCAAATAGCGTAAATGGCTTATCGTTAGCAATTGGCATATCGCCAATGTGAACTATTTTCTGTTCCATCATATTCTCTCTAAATAATAATTAATTAGTGAACGACGACGGTTTTTTCCGTCATGACATTCACTTGAGATTTGAGTAACTCAGATGCAGGGTCATCTGGGCATTGATCAATAAAGTACTGATAATCGGTGGCGGCAATCTGGTGACAATCCAGTTGCTGATAGATGAAACCACGGTCACGGATTTCATATGGATCATCTGGCACAAACGTCAAAGCAAGATCGGTACACTTCAATGCAAGCGTATAACGTTCTTCTCTCAGCAATGCACTTTTCAATAAAGCCAACCACTTACCAATAATGGTTGGGTGGTCTGCGACTTTCAAATGCTCACTTTTAAGCTTAGCCAATGGGCCATCATGGCCAATTAACCATGCTCGTAACGTTTGCTGACCAACATACTCGCCATTGTAAGGATTAATATAGACCGGAGTTTGGCCATACCAACTGACTTTAAGCAGAAACTGAGTCGGAAAAGAGACACCCTCTACAGGAAAGCCTAGCTTGCGACCAAGAAAAAGGAAGATTGCCCCAAGACTGACTGGGATCCCTTTCTTTCTCTCAAGTACTTTATCGATAAACGCGTTTTCCGATGAGAAGTAAGCGTCTTTATCGCCAGCGAAGCCCCACTCGTAAAAGAATAATCGAATAAAAGATTCAAACTTCTGTTGCTCGTCGGTTTCATTAACTAATGCAAACTCAGCGTCTTTTAATAATCTTGCGAGCTCTTGCTCTGCCCAACTATCTTGAGTTTCAGGGTCAATGGCCTTATTTAAGATCAATGCACCTTCAGCAAGTTCTAGCTGGTCAAAGTCTTCATCAAAAAATTCGTACATACGTCATTAACCGAAAAATGTTGGAGTCTTTGTCATTGCGATTTTGCCTGCCATTGCTAGCCAGCCTAGAGCTCCAAAGAATGAGAAAACTCTCAATAGCTTGTTCTTACCTAACTTAAGCGCAAAGAAACCTAATGCGATGTAAGCCATTACACAGGTTAGTTTTTCGGTTAACCATGGTGCCGCTGGTGTAAATGGAATAAAGCCAGTAATAAAAATCAAACCAATACCCGATAGCAACAGTAGCGAGTCATTGATATGAGGGAAACGCTGCAAGAAAGGATGCTTAAGCTTCGGTGAGTTAGCCATCATCAGAGCGAAACGGATCGAAAGAAGTAGCGCGCTTATAGCAATCGTTAGTAGGTGAAAATGTTTTAAACCTTCGTACATGGTATTCCTTTATATTTTTATATGTGCTTTCGTTAACACGTGCCACACAATACCCGTTAATGCCCTGCATTTCTGCGTTAATTCTCTGTATTTCTGCGTTAAATGCATTATCGAGTTAAGTGTACTTTCGAGTTAAAGGTATCAATTTAGCCAGTTAATCATCTATTGCTCACAAGATGATTAACAGCAGCCTATGAGCAACCACTATCTATGAACAGTAACGACCCAAGGTCACTCGGTCATTACCACCGTAATCTTTTTCTGTAACAACATCCAAGTAGCCCAGTTGTTGCATTATCTCACGTACCGCCAAGCCTTGGTCGTAACCGTGTTCAAACGCCAACCAGCCTTCATTTTCCAAAAAGCCACGTGCATTTTCAGAAATGTATCGAATATCCGCGAGCCCTTTCTCTTCAGCAACTAACGCAGAGATCGGTTCAAAACGTACATCACCTTGAGATAAATGAGGATCGTTCTTCTCAATGTATGGCGGGTTCGAGACAATCAAAGAAAACTTAACCACTTCTTCTTCAGAGCTAACTGAATTCAAAGGCTCAAACCAACTGCCATGCAAAAAAGTAGCGTTGGTAATGTTGAGACGTTGTGCATTCTCTGTCGCAAGCAGCTGCGCTTCAGGGCGAAGATCAATGCCAGTCACTGGTCGATTTGGCATTTCAGACGCCAATGCTAATGCAATAGCACCTGTACCCGTTCCTAAATCTAGAATCGCACCTTGCTTGCCATACGTTTTATCTAAAGCCACCTCAACCAAACGCTCAGTATCTGGGCGCGGGATTAATGTAGAAGGAGAAACTTTTAATGGCAATGACCAAAACTCACGTTCACCGACAATATAAGCCACAGGCTCACCGATTAAGCGTCGTTTAATAAGAGCATTGAATTCAGATTCTTGCTCTGAGGTGAGGTGCTTCTCAGGCCAAGTAAGGAGGTAAGATCTTGGTTTATCTAAGGCGTGACAAAGCAGTACCGCGGCATCAATAGAGGGTGATGTGCTATCACCCTCTTGAAGCCTTACGATTGCCGCTTTTAAAGCATTTTCAACCGTATATACTGACTGCATACGGGTTAATTGTGCTCTGCAAGTGCAGCAAGCTGATCGGCTTGATGCTCTTGAAGTACAGGATCAAGCAAGCTTTGCATATCACCTTCAAGTACTTCGTTAAGACGGTAGATAGTCAGGTTGATACGGTGATCCGAAACACGACCTTGTGGGTAGTTGTACGTACGAATACGGTCACTACGGTCACCAGAACCTAGTAGGTTACGACGTGTGTCAGAAACAGCTGCCGCACGGCGCTCTTCTTCTGCTTGAACAATACGAGCAGCAAGAACAGCCATCGCTTTCGCTTTGTTTTTATGCTGAGAACGCTCGTCTTGACACTCTACTACTGTACCTGTTGGTAAGTGAGTAATACGGATTGCTGAATCCGTGGTGTTAACGTGCTGACCACCCGCGCCCGATGCACGGAAAGTATCTATCTTAAGATCGCCAGCTTTGATTTCTGGAAGATCGGCCTCTGGGATCTCCGGCATAACAGCAACTGTACACGCCGATGTATGAACGCGACCTTGAGATTCAGTTTCAGGAACACGTTGTACACGGTGACCACCTGACTCAAACTTCATTGTACCGTAAACAGCGTCGCCACTAACCTTAGCGATCATCTCTTTGTAACCGCCTTGTTCAGAAGCGTTGCTGCTCATGATTTCAACGCGCCAACCTTTTTTCTCTGCAAACTTAGAGTACATACGGAACAAGTTGCCCGCGAAGATACCCGCTTCATCACCACCCGCGCCGGCACGGATTTCAAGGAAACAGTTGCGCTCATCGTTTGGATCTTTTGGAATCAGAAGAATTTGTAACTCATCGGTCAAACGTTCAATCGCCGCTTTTGCGTCTTTGATTTCGTCTTGAGCCATCTCGCGCATTTCAGCGTCATCTTCGTTTGCCATCTCTTCAGCAGCTTCTAGATCTTCTTGAGCTTGCTGGTATGACTGGAAGCAAGCCGTCACTTCTTCTAGTTGAGAGTACTCTTTAGAAAGTGCACGGAATTTGTCTTGATTCCCGATTACATCTGGATCACCAAGTAGATGTTGAACTTCTTCATAGCGTTCAACAAGTGTTTCAAGCTTTACTAGAATCGAGGCTTTCATAATGTCTTATTCTGTTGGAGGTCTAATATTATTGAGGGTTTTCTAAGCCCAAACTCTGTCTAATGACCATTAATTTTGCAGGTTCTCCTTGCTCAGCAGCACTTTGAAGTGCACGCGTTGGAGCATGGATCAATTTGTTTGTGAGCTTATTACTTAGCTCAAGTAAAACTTTCTCAGGGTCACCGCCAGCGGCAAGTGATTGTAAACTCTTACTTAATAATTCTTCTCGGATTTCGTTGGCCGATTTACGGTAGTCACGAATACTGTCTACCGCTTGCAATGAACGCATCCAACTCATGAACGCGGCGCTTTCTTCACTGACTATTGCTTCAGCTTGAATTGCTTCAACTTTACGTTGCTCAATATTGCCATCAACAATCGACTGCAGATCATCAACTGAATATAGGTAGGCGTCATTCAATTCACCGACCTGAGATTCAACATCACGAGGAACTGCGATATCAACCAACAACATAGGCTGATGCTTTCTTCTTTTGAGTGCAGTTTCAACCATACCCTTACCAATAATAGGCAGTGGACTTGCAGTTGAGCTGATCACGATATCCGCTCTGTATAGATGATCTGGAATCTCATTCAAGCTGATCACTTCAGCCCCAAACTCTTCTGCTAACCCTAAGGCACGCTCACGAGTTCGGTTAGCCACAATCATCTTAGTACAACCATTAGCAGAAAGGTGCTTAGCCACCAACTCAATGGTTTCACCAGCCCCCACCAATAACACAGTTGAATCAGCAATCGATTCAAAAATGTGCTTGGCTAACGTACAAGCTGCGTAAGCAACAGAAACCGCACTGCCGCCAATTTCAGTTTCAGTTCGGACACGTTTCGCGACAGAGAATGATTTCTGGAACAGTTTCTCCATTGAAGCATCAACAGATCTGTTCTCTCGCGAATCCATATAAGCCTGTTTAACCTGGCCTAAAATTTGTGGCTCGCCTAATACCAGAGAATCCAAACCACAGGCGACGCGCATTAAATGCTTAATCGCTGCTTGCTCTTCATGAATGTAGATACTTGGTTTTAATTCTTCAGGGCTAACTTGATGAAATACAGACAACCAATCGATCAACTTGTTTTTTGCCACGCCTTTGACGTCACAATACACTTCGGTTCGATTACAGGTTGAAAGTATGACACTTCCATTCACGTGTGCATTTGCGTTAAGTTGCTTGAGTGCCTCAGATAATTTATCTGGACCAAAAGCGACTTTTTCTCGCAATTCAACCGACGCTGTATTGTGATTGATACCTACGGCAAGCAAAGACATGTATCAGAAGTTCTCGATCAGGGAATGGAAACAAGGGGCGAATTTTACTTGATGCATGGCGCTATTTAAAGAGCAAGCGGGATTTGTTTTCCTGACTTCGTGAATTCAATGCTATAGTTGAGACGTTTTTTAGATAAATTTGAACAAGTTGTGAGCAAATATGAGCAAGCTTCGTAAAATCACGTCTCTTATTTTTATGACCATAATTATGGTGGGTTGCTCGTCTATCCCAGAACAACCAACCAGTGTCGAGTGGCAAAGCCACCAAAATCGCCTTTTACAGATAGAAAACTATCAAGCCTCAGGCAAGCTCGCTTACATTTCTCCAGAGCAGCGCCAAAGCCTGAATTTCATCTGGAAGCATTCACCAACTCAAAGTCAATTAAGACTCACGACATTTCTCGGTCAAACCGCATTGAATCTCACCATTGACTCAGCTGGCGCAAAAGTGGTCACCTATGATGACCAAGTCTTTACTCATGCGAGCGCTTCAGTTTTAGTTGAGCAGCTGACTGGCTTACAAATCCCTATAGATCATCTGCCACAGTGGTTCCTTGGTATTCCTGACCAAGCCGACTCGTATCAACTAAACAGCACTAACACACTTGAATCTCTATCCAAGCGAGTAAGCAATCAATTATGGACTCTCAGTTTTGACAACTATCGCAATACAGAGCTTCCAAATGAGCAAGTGCCCGAAGACACAGATGCCATTGCAGAGTTAATTCCTCTGCCAACTCGATTGTCATTCAAGCAAGACGATAGCAAAATCAACATTGTAGTTTCGAAGTGGACTCTGAAAAAATGATTACTACGCCAACGATCTGGCCTTCCCCAGCTAAACTAAATTTATTTCTCTATATCACTGGTCAACGTGACAATGGCTACCACGAACTTCAAACCCTATTCCAATTTGTCGATTTTGGCGATGAACTGACGGTTACTGCAAATGAAGAAACGAGTGCAATCACAATAACACCTGATATTCCGGGTGTTGCGCTTGAGGACAACCTCATTTGGAAAGCCGCAACGGCACTTCAACAATATACCTCAACGTTTTTTGGTGCTGATATCGAACTAAAGAAAGTGCTTCCGATGGGAGGAGGCATTGGTGGTGGCTCTTCTAATGCTGCAACCGTGTTAGTCGCGCTTAACCATTTATGGCAACTCAACCTGTCTGATGATCAACTCGCAGAGATCGGTTTGAAGCTTGGTGCTGACGTCCCTGTATTCGTTAGAGGCCACGCCGCCTTTGCTGAAGGGGTTGGAGAACAATTGTCACCAGCTAATCCGGATGAAAAATGGTATCTAGTCGTCAAACCTCAAGTGAGCATAGCAACTGCAAACATATTCAAACATTCAGAATTAACTCGAAATACGCCAAAGCGAGCGCTAGCAACGCTTCTAGAGCAAGAATACGTAAACGATTGCGAAAAAATTGTGCGAATGCTGTACCCAGAGGTTGATAAGCAACTTTCATGGCTGCTACAATACGCGCCGTCGAGATTGACTGGTACAGGTTCGTGCGTTTTTGCTGAATTTAGCAGCAAAAAAGAGGCCGAATCGGTACGAGAACAACTGCCTGACACAGTTTCCGCGTTTATCGCGAAAGGTCGAAACATTTCACCTTTAAAAGAAACTTTGGCTGAATACCAATCAGCCCACCCACAATCTATTTAAAACTGGACGCAACCCGAGGTTTCCACCGTGCCTGATATGAAGCTATTTGCTGGTAACGCAACACCTGAACTAGCCCAACGTATTGCTGATCGTCTATACATCTCTCTTGGCGATGCTACCGTAGACCGTTTTTCTGATGGCGAAGTCGCTGTTCAAATCAATGAAAACGTTCGTGGTAGCGATGTATTCCTGATTCAATCAACTTGTGCACCAACCAATGACAACCTTATGGAGTTGGTGGTAATGATTGACGCAATGCGCCGTGCTTCTGCTGGCCGTATTACTGCTGTAATCCCTTACTTCGGTTATGCCCGTCAAGATCGTCGTGTACGTTCTGCTCGTGTGCCTATTACTGCAAAAGTTGTTGCAGACTTCCTTTCTAACGTTGGTGTTGACCGCGTTCTTACTATCGACCTACACGCAGAGCAAATCCAAGGCTTCTTCGATGTACCTGTTGATAACATCTTCGGCACTCCAGTTCTTCTAGAAGACATGGCGAACCGTGGTCTAGAAAACCCAGTTGTGGTTTCTCCAGACCTTGGTGGTGTTGTACGTGCTCGTGCTACAGCTAAAGCGCTAGGTGATGTTGATATCGCTATCGTTGATAAGCGTCGTCCACGTGCTAACGTTTCAGAAGTAATGAACCTTATCGGTGACGTTGAAGGCCGTGACTGTGTGATCGTTGATGACATGATCGATACTGGTGGCACACTGTGTAAAGCAGCTGAAGCGCTAAAAGAGCGCGGTGCAAAGCGTGTATTCGCTTACGCAACTCACGCTGTTTTCTCTGGTACTGCTGCGAACAACATCAAGAACTCTGTTCTAGACCAAGTTATCGTAACCGATTCGATCTCTCTATCTCCAGAGATGGCTGCGACTGGTAAAGTGACAACACTTAGCCTTTCTCGCATGCTAGCTGAAGCGATTCGTCGTATCAGCAACGAAGAATCAATCTCAGCGATGTTCAACTAATCAAAGCTCTATAGTTTTTACAAAAGCTTTGTTTTAGTCACTCGTTAGAGAAAGACATTAAGCACTTCATTAAATGAAGTGCTTTTTTTATATCTGGTGTCTGTTATTTATCACAGCTGGGAATAATCATGTTGCTATCAGCTAGCTCGCACCTTTTTCATAAATTGTGATATCATACGGCGCTTTTTGAAATCCCAAGAGAGATCCATACCTTGAGCCAACAAATAAAACTTCTCGTTGGACTGGCTAATCCAGGTCCAGAATACGCCAAAACTCGCCACAACGCGGGTGCTTGGGTAGTTGAAGAATTAGCACGTGTACATAACGTGACACTAAAGAACGAACCAAAGTTCTTTGGCCTAACGGGTCGTATAATGGTTCACGGTGAAGATCTTCGTTTGCTGATCCCAACGACTTTCATGAATTTGTCAGGCAAAGCTGTTGCAGCCCTAGCAAAATTCTACCAAATTAAACCAGAAGAGATCATGGTCGCTCACGACGAGTTAGACCTACCTCCTGGTATTGGAAAGTTTAAAAAAGGCGGTGGTCATGGTGGACATAATGGTCTGAAAGACATCATCAGCAAACAGGGGAACAATAAAGAATTCTATCGTCTTAGATTAGGCATTGGCCATCCAGGACACAAAGATAAAGTTGCAGGTTATGTATTAGGTAAAGCTCCAGCGAAAGAGCAAGAGTGTATCGAGGCTGTCGTTGACGAATCGGTTCGCAGCCTAGACATCTTATTAAAAGATGGCCTACCAAAAGCACAAAATCGCTTACATACGTTCAAAGCAGAATAAGGTTTATATCATGGGTTTTAAATGTGGCATCGTTGGTCTACCAAACGTTGGTAAGTCAACTCTGTTTAACGCACTGACTAAAGCAGGCATCGAAGCAGCAAACTTTCCATTTTGTACAATCGAACCAAACACAGGTATCGTTCCGGTTCCAGATCTACGCTTAGATGCATTAGCAAAAATTGTTAATCCACAGAAGATCCTTCCAACGACAATGGAGTTCGTAGATATCGCAGGCCTAGTTGCTGGCGCTTCTAAAGGTGAAGGTCTTGGTAACAAATTCCTAGCTAACATCCGTGAAACTGACGCTATCGGTCACGTTGTACGCTGCTTTGAGAATGAAAACATTGTTCACGTTGCTGGCAAAGTATCTCCAATTGAAGATATAGAAGTGATCAACCTTGAACTTGCACTGGCTGACTTAGACAGCTGTGAACGTGCAATTCAACGTAACGCGAAGAAAGCAAAAGGCGGCGACAAAGACGCTAAATTCGAAATCACTGTACTAGAAAAGCTACTTCCTGTCCTAACTGAAGGTGGCATGGCGCGTACTGTTGAACTAGGCAAAGAAGAAGCGGCAGCAATCGGCTACCTTAACTTCCTGACACTTAAGCCAACAATGTACATCGCAAACGTTGCGGAAGATGGTTTTGAAAATAACCCATACCTAGACGCTGTTCGTGAATACGCTGAAAACGAAAATAATGTAGTTGTTGCTGTTTGTGCGGCAATCGAATCAGAGCTTTCTGAGCTTGACGATGAAGATCGCGAAGAGTTTCTAGCGGATATGGGTATCGAAGAACCAGGTCTTAACCGAGTGATCCGCTCTGGTTACGAACTACTGACTCTTCAAACTTACTTTACAGCTGGCGTTAAAGAAGTTCGCGCTTGGACTATCCCTGTTGGTGCAACTGCGCCACAAGCCGCAGGTAAGATCCACACAGACTTCGAGAAAGGTTTCATCCGTGCTGAAGTAGTTGGGTTTGATCACTTCATCGAATTTAACGGTGAGAGCGGCGCTAAAGATGCAGGTAAATGGCGTCTTGAAGGTAAAGAATACATCGTTAAAGATGGTGACGTGGTTCACTTCCGCTTCAACGTATAATTCAGATTAAACATCTAGAAAAAGGCCAGTGAATTCACTGGCCTTTTTGTTTTTCCCCTTTAGAAATAGTCCTGCACCAGAAACTTAACTTCCTATATATATCGCCTTTTAGACCTGTTTTTTGTCGACAAATACGCCTCTTTGTCTAAAAAGAAACCGAACAGATGTTTATTCGCGATTTATTCAAAAAAAAAGTTGACGGGTTTCGCTCAACTACGCATAATGCGCCCCGTTCACAACGAAGCGGCAACGTATCGAAATGAACGACAATATGGAAATGGCTACTTAGCTCAGTTGGTTAGAGCACATCACTCATAATGATGGGGTCGCAGGTTCAAATCCCGCAGTAGCCACCATTTCCTAAGCACTCTATTTTTATTAAATGTCTGTTTATTAACGACAAGAGTTTTTAGGAAAGTAAAGCGGTCGTGGCGGAATTGGTAGACGCACCAGATTTAGGTTCTGGCGCCGAGAGGTGTGAGAGTTCAAGTCTCTCCGACCGCACCATATTGAGATGTCTTAATTGATATCATTGTTGGGCTATCGCCAAGCGGTAAGGCACTGGCTTTTGATGCCAGCATTCCCTGGTTCGAATCCAGGTAGCCCAGCCACAATTTAAAGTGTAATTATCTTTAAAAAGATAATGGCATTGAAAGCGAGATTATATTATATTACTTCGCTCTCAGATGGCTACTTAGCTCAGTTGGTTAGAGCACATCACTCATAATGATGGGGTCGCAGGTTCAAATCCCGCAGTAGCCACCATTCTTTCTTTATGAAAGAAGACTAAACAACGTTATATTGAATCACCAATGTCGATATAACTATACTCTTCGCTAGAGTAAAAGCTTTGCTGCGGTCGTGGCGGAATTGGTAGACGCACCAGATTTAGGTTCTGGCGCCGAGAGGTGTGAGAGTTCAAGTCTCTCC
>NZ_JAKMZC010000024.1:0-63108 GCF_029890535.1 Vibrio sp. S/42/10
GAGTGGGCTTTTTATTACCTATTTATAATATTTATAGTTAAGACTCTAGTTATATATGAAATTTTATTTGATGTATGGTAAATAAATTATAATGATTAGGTGGTAATTATTTTCCATGATTATCACTCAAATACTGCTTGGTTTTCTCGTTCTTCCTTTTTCTTGAATTGTTTGATAATTGTTTTTTGTTTTTAATAAACAATAAGTTACTGCTTTTTTATATTTCTGATTATGAAAAATCTCTTTTAGATTAATGGGTTGGATAATTTCATGTAAGCGAGTTGTTTCATAATACTTGTGAGGTAGGTCATATTTTTAGCGATAAGATTAAAATAATTAAATTTTGTAATAATACGTTTTGACTTTGACCTGTAGTGTTTAATTAAAGAGAAAGAAATTTTAATTATCGAATAGAAAATTATCTTATTAACTTCATTGTTATTTAATTGCTTTTAAGGGATGGAACTATTAATGAAAAAGCTTGCTTTAATTACAGGGTCAAAGGGCGGCATCGGCTCAGAAATTTCCTCTAAATTAGTTGTAGACGGATATCGTGTGATCGCGACATATTTTACAGGAAATCATCAATGTGCATTGGATTGGTTTAATGAAAAGCAATTTACTGAAGAACAAGTGAGATTGTTTGAATTAGATGTGACCAACACTGCTGAATGTGCGTTGAGCTTAAGCAAGTTGTTAGAAGAAGAAGGCACAGTCGATGTATTGGTCAACAATGCGGGTATTACACGTGACAGTGTCTTTAAGAAGATGGATGCCGATGCTTGGAAAGACGTGATTGAGACTAATCTCAACAGCCTTTTTAATGTGACTCAACCTCTGTTTGCACCTATGTGCGAAAAGGGCAATTGTCGAGTGATTAATATTTCATCAGTGAATGGCCTGAAAGGGCAATTTGGACAAACCAATTACTCTGCAGCGAAAGCTGGAATGATTGGTTTCTCTAAAGCTTTGGCTGCGGAAGGTGCTCGTAGTGGAGTAACAGTAAACGTGATTGCCCCAGGTTATACAGCAACCCCGATGGTTGAACAAATGAAGCCAGAAGTGCTTGATTCAATTAAAAACCAAATCCCAATGAGACGCCTAGCGATGCCTACTGAAATCGCAGATGCAGTCGGTTTTTTAGCCAGTGAATCTGGTGCGTACATTACAGGTGAAACACTGTCTGTGAATGGCGGCTTGTACATGCACTAATGGATGAACTGAGGAGATGAAATGATGGAAAAAGTATTCATTGTTGCAGCAAAGCGTACACCCATAGGCTCGTTCACAGGGGCGCTAAAAAACGTATCTGCGGGTGAGTTGGCCGGGGTGGTGATTAAAGGTGCACTTGAGGCGACGGACCTTCCGTTAGATGCGATTGATGAAGTGATAGTTGGTAACGTGATTTCGGCAGGTCAAGGTATGGGGGTTGCGCGCCAGGCTTCCATCTATGCAGGGCTTCCCGAAGAAACACCAGCATATGGCGTCAACATGATCTGCGGCAGTGGTATGAAATCTGTAATGGATGCGGCGGCGCACATTAGGGCGCAAGACGCAGAGATTGTTGTTGCTGCAGGTGTTGAAGTGATGTCTCAAATTCCTTTTGTTGTGCCAGCTAGCATTCGTAACGGGCATAAAATGGGTGATATCTCGGTGAAAGATCTGTTGGTTGGCGATGGCCTAACCGACGCGTTTAATCACTACCATATGGGCATGACGGCTGAAAACATCGCCAATACTTTGAACATTTCACGCCTTGCTCAAGATAACTACGCATTAGAAAGCCAACAGAAAGCAGTATCAGCAATAGAAGCGGGAAAATTTGATCAGCAAATCGTGCCTGTAGGAGTCAAACAACGCAGACAAACCGTCACCTTTGATACTGACGAGTACCCCAAGTCAGATGCAACATTTGAAGGTTTGCAAAAGCTGCGCCCAGCTTTTGACCGTGAAGGAACGGTAACCGCAGGTAATGCATCAGGCATTAATGATGGTGCGAGTGCGATTATCTTAGCGTCTGAATCTGCAGTCGCGAAATATGGCCTGACACCACTAGTAGAACTAGGCAGCTACGCACAATCTGGATTAGACCCAAAAATCATGGGATTAGGTCCGGTTGAAGCTGTTTCAAAAGCGCTAGACAAAGCGGATTTGACGCTCGAAGAAGTCGACCTTTTTGAATTAAATGAAGCTTTTGCTGCACAAGCTCTTGGTGTGATGTATCAGCTTTCAGAGCAACACGATTTACCGCTAGAAGCCTTCAAACCTAAGGTGAATGTCAATGGTGGCGCAATCGCGCTTGGTCACCCTCTAGGGGCATCTGGGAATCGAATTATTGTTTCACTTATCCATGAGATGCTTGCTCGAAAGACAACTTATGGCATTGCTTCACTCTGTGTAGGTGGAGGAATGGGAACCGCTGTTTTGCTTAAAGGTATTGAAGGTTAGAACCTGATATATCAATGGCAAGCTTAGCAATTTAACGAGGTTATTTTTCAAACATCGTAGCATAGCCAACGATGAGCCTTTATTGAAATGAGATACGCAAAAATTCATTAAACTATGTATTCATCAGGAGTTACTTATGTACACGGATATTTTTAAAACAATTACAGACCAAACTGAAAAGCAGTTCGAACCGTACTTGAAATTCAATAAGTTGGTGGCAAAGAACGTTCAAACAATGACTGAACTTCAAATGAATGCGTTGCAGACTTATACCGATATGGGTCTTGCACAACTGAAAGCAGTTAGTGAAATCAAAGATGTAAATAGCCTCACCGCTTTTAACGGCCAGCAACTAACGGCACTTACTCAATTGTCTCAACAAATGATGAGCGATAGCTCAAAACTGCAAGCTGCAGCAAAAGAGTTCAAAGAAGATGTTGAAACACTAACAACAGATAACTTGAAAACAGTTACGCCAGCATAAAACCAGTCGCCATCGAGCTACTACAGATTGGTCTGTACAGCACGGTGGCGATTTTCCGATTATTGGAGTCATGTTATGTTTCAACACTTCTTTTCGGACTACCTTGTTAAGCTTCAACAAACGAACCAGCAATGGTGGGAAAATTTTGAACAAAACAAGGAAGTCGCGCAATCTCCTCTGAATAAAGCGATGCAAGAACTGAATTTTGAAGATGCATCGAAAATTTTTGAGCAAGCCGCTAACCAACCCGCCGCTCTACTTCAGCTTCAAGCTCAATGGTGGGAGCAGCAGTTAAAAATATGGCAAAATACTGCGTTGATGGGCAACACCGAAAGTGTCATCACCGAAGACCGTGGTGACAAACGTTTTATCGATGAGGCATGGAAAAACGATCCGTTTTACAGCTTTATCAAACAGTCGTATTTACTATTCAGCAAGAGCTATATTGACACCATCAATTCTATTGAAGGCATTGATGAGAAAACCAAAGAGCGTGTGGCTTTCTTTTCGCGTCAGGCAATCAATGCATTGTCGCCAAGCAACTTTATCGCGACTAACCCAGAGTTAATGAAACTGACGCTTGAGCGAAATGGTCAGAATCTTCTCGATGGATTAGAACAGTTGCAAGCCGATGTCGAAGCGAGTGCTGATATACTTAAGATTCGTATGACCAACAATAATGCCTTCCGAGTGGGGGTTGATGTTGCGAATACAGAGGGCGATGTCGTCTTCCAAAACGAACTTTTTGAGCTAATTCAGTATTATCCGAAGACACCACAGGTGAATGCGACACCTTTATTGATCGTTCCTCCTTTTATTAATAAGTACTATATTCTCGACCTTCGTGAAAAGAATTCGATGGTACGTTGGTTGCTTGAGCAAGGGCATAGCGTATTCATGATGTCTTGGCGCAACCCGGGTGAAGCACAAAAAGACCAGAAATTTGGCGATTATGTAACAGAAGGTGTTGTTAAAGCCGTTACTGCGATTGAAGACATCACGGGCAAAGAGCATATTAACGCAGCTGGCTACTGCATTGGTGGTACGGTGCTGGCTTCGACTGTTGCTTACTACGCTGCCAAGCGAATGAAGAAGCGCATCAAAACGGCAACTTTCTTTACGACTTTATTAGATTTCTCTCAACCGGGTGAGGTTGGGGCGTACATCAATGAAACGATAATCAACGCGGTTGAGAAGCAGAATGATGCAAAAGGGTACATGGATGGCCGCTCGTTGAGCGTGACATTCAGTCTGCTTCGAGAAAACAGCTTGTACTGGAATTACTACATCGATAATTACCTCAAAGGTAGCAGCCCGATGGAATTTGACTTGTTGTATTGGAACAGTGATAGCACTAACGTGGCTGCGAAATGTCATAACTTCTTGCTGCGAGATCTCTACCTTGAAAACAAACTGGTTCAGGATAAAGGCGTCAAAGTGGGTGGAGTTTGGATTGATCTGAATAAGATCAAAATACCAAGCTACTTCATCTCGGCCAAAGAAGACCATATTGCTTTGTGGCAGGGCACTTATCGCGGAGCATTGAACACTGGTGGCAACAAAACCTTTGTTCTGGGTGAGTCTGGTCATATCGCTGGCATTGTTAACCATCCAGACAAAAAGAAATACGGCTACTGGCTGAACGACAATCTTGATGATTCTGCGGATGAATGGCTGAACAATGCAAATCACAACGAAGGTTCGTGGTGGACACACTGGGATCTGTGGCTACAGGGCTTTGAAACTGACGAAAAAATCGAACCTTTCAAGCAAGGCTCAGAACTTCACCCGGTGATAGGCAAAGCACCAGGCAACTATGTAAAACAGGTTCTGCCGATTGTCGATAAAGAGAAGGTTGATAAAGAGACCGCAGAGAAAGAAGCGCCAGAAAAAGAAGCTTAGGGTGTTAAGTCACATTCAATAATAAAGACATTCAACGTCAGATAATAAAAAAGCCACTGAAATAATCAGTGGCTTTTCGTATCAACTCATATCAGAAATAACTGGAAGGAGTTGATGTAATCTCAATTTCTAATCGATTTCTTTGTCTTTACCCATAGATAAAATCCAAAGAGATACGGCTGCAACACCTGCAAAGCCACCAAGAATGATAACTGGCATAGCACTGTAACCTAGGATATGCCAAATTACGCTCTCTAAAGTACTCATTCAATCGCTCCTTATTGCCAGCCTTCAACGCCGTGCATGTCTGGTAGTTTATGTGCGATACCTTTGTGACAGTCTACACATGTTTTTTCGCCAGAAGCTAGCGCAGTCGAGTGTTGTTTGGCACTACGAGGGCTCTGTTCTGAGAAATCCATGTAATCAAACTGGTGACAATTACGACACTCAAGTGAATCGTTCTTTTTCAATCGAGCCCACTCGCGTTCAGCTAGATGAGCACGACGCTCTTTGAACTTCTCTTCAGTGTTGATGGTTTTCGCAATAAAGTGTGCATACAATTCTTTAGATGCTTGAACTTTACGAACAATTTTATCTGTCCACTCGTGAGGTACGTGACAATCTGAACAGATAGCACGAACACCCGAGCGGTTGGAGTAGTGGATCGTTTCTTGGATCTCAGCAACAATTGGTGCGTGACAACCAGAACAGAACTCTTCCGTGTTCGTTGCCTCCATACCGGTGTTGAATGCACCCCAGAATAAAAGACCACCCGAGAAACCCAAGAATAAAACAACGCCTACCGCTGCTTTACTTGGCGTCGCCAGTCTTTTCCAAAACGCTTTAAGTAATTTTATCATGTATAGCCTCTCTTACCGTCCGGCTACGATTAACGCAGTGAATCTACAGGTTTGAACTCGTTCTCTACCAATGGTTTAGCATTAGCTTGAGGTACGTGACACTGTAGACAGAAGTAACGACGAGGTGATACGTCTGCAAGTACCGCATCTTCACGGTTCATGTAGTGAGTTACACTTACTTTAGTCGCACCCATTTCTTTTGCGTTTTTCCAGCTGTGGCAAGAAAGACACTTGTTCGCGTTCAGAGAAACTTCATAGCTACGAATAGTATGAGGTACTAGAGGTGGTTGGTATACGTAGTCGCTCTCTAACACTTGGTCACGAGGGAACTTTTTGAAGTCATCCGCTGCGCGAGTTGCTTCAAGTTCACTTGCGCCACGTAGAGACTCTACGCCACCAATGCCGCCTGGATTATCAAGCTCAGCTTGAGCTGCACCAGCTAGCAAAAGACCAGCTGATAGTAGGGCAGTAATCAGTTTTTTCATGGTTAATTTCTCCGCCTAAAGGCTAATTCTTTGAGTGGACTACTTCCTTCAAAAAGTGATGAAAAAAGTAGTCGCAATATTAAATACGTTAGATCTTGTATCTAGGTTCCGAAAGCAATTGGCGCTTAAGAAACCTTAGTGATCTTAACTGGACACTTCTTGTAATCCGTCTGTTTAGACAGAGGATCCGTTGCATCCAAGATCAACTTGTTGATCAGAATTCTTGCATCAAAGAATGGTACGAAAACCAAGCCTTGTGGTGGACGGTTACGACCACGAGTTTCAACACGAACGCGTACTTCGCCACGTTTGTTTTCGATAAGAACTTCATCACCACGGCGCAGGCCACGAGCTTTTGCATCAGCAGGGTGGATGTAACAAAGCGCATCCGGTACTGCTTTGTAAAGTTCTGGTACACGACGAGTCATAGTACCTGTATGCCAGTGCTCTAGAACACGACCTGTACATAGCCACATGTCGTATTCATCGTTTGGTACTTCAGGTGGTGCTTCGTATGGTGCGTTGATGATCAGTGCTTTACCATCTGGCTTACCGTAGAAGTCCCAATCAGAACCTTTCTTCGCGTATGGATCTGAACCTTCTTTAAAGCGCCATAGTGTTTCTTTACCGTCAACAACAGGCCAACGTAGACCTCGAACTTGATGGTAGCGATCGTATGGTGCTAAATCGTGACCGTGACCTCGACCAAAGGCAGCATATTCTTCGAATAGACCTTTTTGAACATAGAAACCTTGAGCTTGTGCGTCGTCGTTAAGCTCTTGAGCTTCAGACAATGGGAACGCATCAACGTTGCCGTTTTTGTAAAGCACGTCATACATCGTTTTACCACGGTGCTCAGGTGCTTTAGCTAGAAGCTCTTCGCCCCAAACTTCTTCGACAGTGAAGCGTTTTGAGAATTCCATGATTTGCCATAGATCAGACTTAGCTTCACCTACGGTTTTAACTTGTTGGTACCATGCTTGTGTACGACGCTCTGCGTTACCGTAAGCACCTTCTTTTTCGATCCACATCGCTGTAGGAAGAATAAGGTCAGCCGCTTGAGCTGTTGCTGTCGGGTATGGGTCAGAACATACAATGAAGTTGTCTGGGTTGCGGTAACCTGGCAGACGCTCAGTGTTGATGTTTGGACCCGCTTGCATGTTGTTGTTACACATTACCCAGTACGCGTTGATCTTACCGTCTTTAAGCATACGGTCTTGAACAACAGCGTGAGCACCTGGTTTCGGTGGGATAGTACCTTCTGGAAGTTTCCAGATGTCTTCTGCAATCTTACGGTGTTTAGGGTTAGCAACCACCATATCTGCGGGCAGACGGTGAGAGAACGTACCAACTTCACGAGCTGTACCACACGCAGATGGTTGGCCAGTAAGTGAGAATGGGCTGTTACCTGGAGTAGAAATCTTACCTGTAAGAAGGTGGATGTTGTACACAAGGCTGTTCATCCAAACGCCGCGAGTATGTTGGTTCATACCCATAGTCCAAAGTGACATTACTTTGATGTTTGGATCGGCATATTGCTTAGCCAGCTTGATCAGATCTTCTTGAGAGACGCCTGACATTTCAGAGGCTTTTTCAACTGTGTATTCAGCAACAGAAGCTTTGTACTCTTCGAAAGTGATTGCAGTCATGGCGCCTGAGTTAGGGTTTGCTGCTGCTTTCTGTAGAGGATCGTCATCACGAAGGCCGTAACCGATGTCTGTTGTTGCTTGCTTGAAGTTCGTGTGCTTATTTACGAAATCCCAATTTACTGCATCGTTTTGAATGATGTAGTTTGCGATAAAGTTAGCAATCGCAAGATCTGATTGAGGTTCGAAGATGTAACCTGTGTCTGCAAGCTCGAAAGAACGGTGGTAGTAAGTAGACAGTACGTTTACTTTAACGTGTGGGTGGCTTAGACGGCGGTCTGTAATACGAGTCCATAGTACTGGGTGCATTTCTGCCATGTTTGAACCCCACAGTACAAATGCGTCTGCGTGTTCAAAGTCATCATAACAACCCATTGGCTCATCAATACCGAAAGTACGCATGAATGCACCAACCGCTGAAGCCATACAGTGACGAGCGTTTGGATCGATGTTGTTTGAACGGAAACCCGCTTTCATCATCTTAACGGCTGCGTAGCCTTCCATTACTGTCCATTGACCTGAACCGAACATACCAACACCCGTAGGGCCGTTCTTTTTCAGAGAAGCTTTCCATTTCTCAGCCATTACGTCGAACGCTTTGTCCCAAGATACTGGTGTGAAATCACCATCCTTATGGAATTCACCGTCTTTCATACGTAGAAGAGGAGTTTCAAGACGATCTTTACCGTACATAATTTTTGAAAGGAAGTAGCCTTTAATACAGTTAAGGCCTTTGTTTACAGGTGCTTCTGGGTCGCCTTGAGTTGCGACTACTTTGCCGTTTTGAGTACCTACTAGTACTGAACAGCCTGTACCACAAAAACGACAAGGCGCTTTATCCCACGTGATTTTTGTTTGATCAGAGCTAGCAATCAGATTGGTTGCTGTTGCTGGTAGTGTTACACCTGCAACGGCTGCCGCTGATGCAGCTGCGTTTGCTTTCACAAACGCGCGTCTTGTCATTTTCATACTTCACCCTCAAGTTGAGAATTATTGCTTCCAGTTTCTAAATCCGTTTCGTCGAGTTCAGTTTCGATTTGGTGGTAAACCAAAGCTGTCCCTAAAACGTTCTTAATGTTATTTATTGCTTCGATGGTATCCGTTACAAAACCTTGGTTTTCGGTTTCTAGGACCACGATGATCTTGCCTTCAGGGCTGTCTCCGAAAATCTCGGCGTTGTCAAATTGTTCGATTTCAGCTTTGATCTCGTTTAGGTGCTCTGGGCTCACATGCACGACTAAACTTGATATATGCACTTCATTTAGTGCCATAAATTGCTCTCGTTATTTTTGTTTTATGCATTACTCACAAGGATAGCTGAAGTAGGGCAAACTGCTACGCAAGCTCCACAACCGTTACACTCATTTAACTCGATTTTTGGTAGAGCAACACTGCCTGCTCTAAGTTGAAATTGAATGGCCATAGGTTCACACATGTCACCACAGCTTCGGCATTCAACATTTTGTTGGGCTAAGCATTTATCAGAGATATTTGCTTTAGCCAGCCAAGGCGTCTCTTCCTTGGGCTTGAAAATGGGTTCAGGACAAACGTCAGCACACTGATAACAAAACGTGCATTCGTCTTTAGAAAAGTCGACAGTAGGAAAACCACCGTCGCCAACAATGATGATGTGACTCTCGCAACTTTCGATGCATTTACCACAACGTGTACAATCATCTGCGAAGCTTTCTAGGCTTTTTATCCAAGGCAAACGAATCTGGCTTGAATCTACTTTTCGCCTAGAAAATAGGCGGCGTTTCGATAGGTCTACCACTGATTGCCTGCTAATGTTGCTAAGATGTTGTAATTGTAGATCATTGTTTTGTTAATATCTTGTCATTTATCCTCACAAGTAGTGTAGTTTTAGAAATATTTGTATAAATACCCCTTAAGGGCTAAATGGGATCCTATATTGTCTTAGATCAATAAATTACGAAGCGTTTGGTCACATATTGAATGGAGCTCTGTTTTTTGATGTGTGACAATAGGTTTCCGCTAGCCACTAATCTTTACCTAGGACATTGCTTTTGCTTATTAAACCGGTTTCATCTGTAACAAGTACAATAGCGAAATCTCTGCTATTTATATTGCTTCTTTCGGTTGCTACTACAGGTTTTGCAATCTTCACATTGGCGTCTAGTCTCAACGATGCAGAAGCAGTCAACGTGGCAGGCTCTATGCGTATGCAGAGCTACCGTTTAGCGCATGATATTCAAATAGAATCAGTTGATTACGATTCTCACATTCATGAATTTGAAAAATCTTTGTATTCGCCTTCAATGGCTGAATTGGTTAGCTGGGATGTACCAACAGACATAACGGAAGACTATTATTTAATTATTGGTCGTTGGCATGAGCTTAAGCGGGTATTGAATAGTGAAGACAGAAAACATTATTTAGTTTTAGTTGAAAATTTTGTTGCCGAAATTGATGGCTTTGTTTACAAGTTACAAGAGTACTCAGAATACAAATTGATAAAATTGGCGTGGGCTGGGGGAATCGGTCTAGGTGGCATTCTGGTCATATCTCTTTTTGTTGTTCATTTTGTTCGTAAACAAGTTGTTAAACCTTTACACGCGTTGGTTCGAGCAAGTCAGAGAATCAAAAACCGAGACTTTGAGGTTCAGTTAAACATTACGAGTAACAACGAA
Source organism: Vibrio sp. S/42/10 (assembly GCF_029890535.1). Taxonomy (NCBI): domain Bacteria; kingdom Pseudomonadati; phylum Pseudomonadota; class Gammaproteobacteria; order Vibrionales; family Vibrionaceae; genus Vibrio; species Vibrio sp. S/42/10. The sequence goes on from NZ_JAKMZC010000024.1 coordinate 10,477, forward strand.
CTGGGTATTTTGACCAAAACCTTTAACTCTATGGCCAAGGATTTAGGTGCTCTTTATCGAAATCTTGAGGATGTTGTTGACGCGAAAACAATAGAACTGCAAAACGCTAACCAATCGTTGCAGGCGCTTTATAATTCTTCACAAGAGTTGACCGTTACGCGTATCGCCCCAGAAAATTTTAGAGCGATTTTGCAGCACCTAGTTAGCCTTGAGGGCATTGAATCATTGAGGCTAGAGATTGTTGATAATTCAGGTCGCTCATTGGTCATGGACGAGGGATATGACTCGACTCAAGACTATGAAAAGTTCGAAATGAAGCTTGATGATAACGAACTTATTCTCGGTTATCTCTATTGCTCGTATCATCATGGGCATTCTACTAAGGCATTGATTGAGAGCTTTATTCAACTGTTATCGAGAGCTATCTATTATAATCGAGCTCAAAAGAAAGCTGAGCAACTGATTATTATGGAAGAACGGGCGACGATCGCTCGTGAGCTACACGATTCCTTGGCTCAATCATTATCGTATTTAAAGATCCAAGTGACGCTATTGAAGCGTGTTATTGGTAAACTACCCGAACAAAAGCACCGCGAGCAGTCTGAACAAATAGCGTCAGAGATCGGTAATGGTATTGCAGGTGCTTATACTCAATTAAGAGAGTTGCTCACTACGTTCAGGTTAACGATAAAAGAGGGTAACTTTGGAGATGCTTTGAGTACCATGCTTGAACAACTCAGTGAAAGAACGGATGCGAAGATTAACCTAAACAATAATCTTTCATCCATTGAACTTGATGCTCATAGTCAGGTTCATTTGCTTCAGTTGATTCGTGAAGCAACAATAAACGCCATAAAACACGCCAATGCTGACTTGATAGATGTATGCTGTATCGATGAGGACGGTGAAGTGTTAGTCGTGATTAAAGATAATGGAGACGGCTTTGACTCAAGTAGTTCCAAAATGAACCACTATGGGATGAGCATTATGCAGGAGCGTGCGGCAAGACTGAATGGCGACTTATCGATTGAAGCAGCTCAAGGTGAAGGCTGTACAGTCATATTGAAATATAAAAGTTTGAAGGAAGTTAAAGTTGACGATTTGTAAAGTAATGCTGGTTGATGATCATCCATTGATGCGCAGAGGTATAAGCCAATTACTGAGCTTTGAAGACGAATTCGAAGTGATTGCAGAAGCGAGCAACGGCACTGAAGCAGTTGCTCTTGCTCATGAAGAAGAACCTGATTTGATCCTTCTTGATCTTAATATGAAGGGCATGTCAGGGTTAGATACCTTGAAAGCACTTCGTACTGATGGCTCTAGCGCTAACATTGTCATTCTAACAGTATCAGATAGCCCCGCAGACATCGAAGCTATCGTAAAAGCGGGCGCTGATGGTTACTTATTGAAAGACACTGAACCAGATGAACTCATTGAATTGCTTAAGCAAGCGCATAGTGGTGATAAAGCCTACAGCAGTGTTGTATCTCGCTACTTAAATGATGCTGAGAGCCGTAACGACATCTTCGACCAACTAACTGAGCGTGAAATGCAGATCCTTCAAGAAGTTGCGAAAGGTTATCGTAACAAGCAGATCGCAGACCATCTGTTTATTTCTGAATCGACAGTTAAGGTACATATGAAGAGCCTTCTTAAAAAGCTGCAAGTGCCTTCTCGTACTGCCGCGACGGTTCTGTATCTAGAACGTTATGGTGAAATGAAGTAGGGCTTATTCTTTTGAAGTAAAACTATTTCAAGCCGTATTGTTTATTTCAAATGTAGGATCAAATAACATGAGCTTATTACGATAATCTCTCACGATACTTCGAATGATATTGAACTGTGACATTAAAAAAGGCGCTGAACTTACTAAGTTCAGCGCCTTTTTATTAGGGCATTTTATATCCAAATAATCATGTCTGTTTTACTGACAATTAAGCTGCCATTGGTACTAGAACAAGCGTACCGAAGATCACCGTGATAAGACCACAGATTACTGGTACTGAAGTACGTTTAACGACTTCAAACGGGCTGATTTTACCCATGCCAGAAGTCGCTACAATTACACCCGAAACAGGAGAAATTGTACGGCCTAAGTTAGACGCTTGAAGCATTGGGATGATTAGGAACGCAGGGTTCAAGCCCATTTTCGCAGCAAGTGACGGAGCCAGTTCTACGAATGCATAGAATGGCGCGTTACCAGAACCTGTCGCGATAGCAGCAGCAACTGTTAGACCAGTCAGGATAAGCATTAATGCGATACCGCCAGCGCCAGCTGATTCAGCAAGGCCGATTAGGTTATCAATTGCACCGATAGACATTAGGCCCTGAGCAAATACACCCGCCGCAACCAACAGCATTACTACGCCTTTAAATGCTTCGGCCATACCTTGGTAGCAAGAATCTAGGTCTTCTAGTGTTTTTTCGCCGTCAAACTTCTTCACAACGTAATCGATAACAGCGCCCACGAAAATTGAACCTACTACGATGGTGTAGATATCAAGTGAAAGGCCCGGAATGGTACGACCGTTGAATAGAAATACTCCAAAAATAGGTAAGAATGGAAGAGCAGCATAAAAAGCCGGCGCATTCGTTTCAATTTCTGAAACGTCTACTTTTTCCATTGGCGTGTTTTCTTTCTTATCTAGGTACTTGTTCCAGAAGAAAGCGGCACCAGCCATCACAATGATTGCACATATTGAAACAGGCAGTACCGTTTGAACAGCAAACACATCAAGAGACATACCTGATTTTTCTGCTGCGATAACCACATCACCCGACGTTGGTGAAAGAATGATTGCTGCAGGTGATGCACAAACCGCCACCGCTGCTGGACGAGAAATACCCATTGCCGTCATCATTGGGAATAGGGTCGCCATCAATAGCACGCCAAGGCCTGTTGCAGAACTTACTGCTAGAGACATTAGACACGCTACGATGTAAGCCGCAACAAGAAGTACGTATGGAGATTTGATAGCAGCAAGCGGTTTAGAGAATTGTTTTACTACCACATTGTTTGCGCCGATATGCGTCATGTAAGAAGCAAAGCCACAAAGAAGCATGATTTGCATGCCTAGGCCGCCTCCACGGTACTGAAGCATGTACTTAACGAATTCTAGTGAGTCGGTAACCATGTTACCTGTTGAAGCGACCTTAGCGGGTAAGACTGTGTGACCTATAAGGCCAGTAATAAGAAGTAGGGCAAGGCCAGCTGTCAGTAATACACCTGCCGCTTTATAGCCTTTCACAATAAAGTAACCAACAGCGATAGTAATCACTAATCCGATCAAGAGCTCTAACATAGAAATCTCCACAAAGTTTAAAAAAATATAAGAAAGTGTTTCAGAATATGACAATGAATGTACAGAAAACTGCACTGTGGCACGAGGCATAGTTGAGGTTGATATGATCTAAGACAAACATTTTCTTTGATGTTAATTGTGGTTGTAAATCGTGATTAACTACTGTTGTTTAGATGTTAATAAACAAATTTTGTAGCTCGTTAGAATATAACTTGGATCACCTTTGGTTATTCTAGTTGCATATGTAGGCGTTGTTTTATAAATCGCGAGTGGTTTTTGTACTTTGGAAGGAAATGTGTAACGAAGTGGGTATTTATCGGAGTAAAGAGGTGAGAATCTTCGCTTTTAAGCTTACTTAGCTTTGAAGCTTATTTACGTTTAAAGATTACTTATGTTTAACGCTTACTTATTTCCCTTAAGTAAGCGCTAAAACACAAGCTGGCACTAAAATATAATTAGAATAGCGAGCGAGTTTAGTTCATATCAACGTCAGGAGTGTCATTTGAATACGTTGGCAGCTCAGAACAGACGACCTTCTTACAAAAATGAATCATCCCATAACGCGTCACCAGTAAAAACTCTTCTCTATTTAATGGAATGTAAGGCATGGCGTCAGAAGAAAGGGTAGACCCTTCACTTATCATCACCTTTTCGTAAAACGACAACTCGCGATTCGGGATGATTTGCTGGTGTTGGTTCTCATCCAGTGAGATGTCGTGTTGAGTGACAGAGTAAGATCCTGATGACGTAAAGCCGACTTGCTTAGTTGATACGTACAATAAGTCATAACTGTCATTCTTCTTAAACTCGATATTAATAGCAGACTGGTTATGAATCATATTATTGGATGGGTTAATAATCGATGCTGTATTTGCTAAATAATGCCCTTCAAGGTGTGACTTGGGAATAAAGGTAGAAACCCAGCCGACTAATACGCCAAGCAGTACCACAAAAATTGCTGTATTCGTTTTATTATTCACAAGTCACTCCTTTAAATCCGGCAGGGAAGCTCAGAGATTTTCCTGAATTATCGATGATGATGTTTCGTCCCTTATATTCATAAAGCGTCACGTTGAATAACTCATTAAAAGTGAATTCGTCGGATTCGATTTTACAAGAGATAAAATGCTGACCAACGAGATCTTCGCCTAGGCTGTTTCTATCTAAATAAGAAAACAAATAATGGGATAAACCCGCAGTCACTACAAATAATGCCACCAGTGCTAATAGACGGTTTGTATTTTTCGTAGCGGCCGCTGTCTTGGTTGTTGAGCTTTCTGTCGCTGTACTGTCTTCAGGTTGTTTCGTTTCTTGTTTTGGTTGAGATTGAATTTTACGCAGCGCGCGTTCTTTGTCTTGTGTCACTTGTCCTGCAAACCGGTATCCTTTACCGCGCTCAGTGACGATGATCATCCCGCTCTTATCTTCTAACGCTTTTCGGCAAATCGAGATGGTTTGCATTAGGCTACCATCTTCAACGTAGATACCTTTAGACACCCACACCTGTTCAATAAGAACTTGGCGAGTGATCACCTCATTGGGTCTCGAGATAAAAAACTTAAGTAGCTCTGATTCATTAGAGCCTATTGGGTAGGTACGGCCCGTCTTAAAGTGATGGATTTCACTCTCTTCTAAATTGACCTGTATATCATCATTGATAATAAATTCAGCAGACATCTGGGTTCTCATTGTAATAAGCGTTCTAACCTAAATATAACAAATCTCACAACAAACATAAACTTGCTAACTTCATCGTCTTTGATGTTTAAGTGTCTGAATTTATGTCGATTATTAACGTAATTAGATTTCCTTATATACCTTTTTGAGGTTGTTTCATGCGGTTTCAGGTGCTTGCCGTTAGTAGCTATTGGATCATTAACGGGTGACGCTGATTTAGTGGGTGTGGGTTAATTGCTCAAATTTCTTACGTAGTTTTATCAACGTGTCATTCCAACTCTGTGTTGCCTTGCTCTCTACGAATGAAAAGTCGAACTTACCTTCGACTCAATCGGCAACTCAAATAACGATAAATCGCATGACCACACCAGTTAAATGCGAAAGCTACGAAGGAGCTGTTTTGAAAGAATTCAATAAGCCATATATATGTGGACTAATTACGCTTGCCTTACTCGGCTGTCAGTCTGAAGACTCGACTCAAGAGGCCGTTTCGGTATTGGTTCCCTACAACATTAATGAACTACCAAAACCAAACGATGGGTATGGGTATGACGACGATGGAACAATATCCGGTGTCGGTGAACACGCTGTGACGATGTCATCTAAGAATGACGCCTATTATCAGGACTACAACAATTCATACGCAGCCCTAGACGGCTGGGGACTTTGTGCGGAACCGATTTTAATTCCTCTACAAAGTGTTAATTCAGATAAGCGTTATCCACTCAATAACGAAACCTTAGCCGGGAATGTTGTATTAATTGATGACCTAACAGGCGAAGAAGTTGTCACTCAAATATCCGCTGATGGTTCCAATATTAAAATTCAATGTGAATCAGGCTTAGCTGAGAGTCGTACTTATTCGATTGTAGTAACGGATGGGGTAAAAACTGAATTTAATGAGCCTTTAAAAGCAGATGCTAGCTTTGATGATTTGATTTATTCAGAAGTTCCATTAAATAACGAAAAAGAAGAAGTGCTTCAAGAGCAAGTATTGAGCGCTATTGATTCATATTATGCGTTATATCCAGATAAGGGTATTCCTGTATATGCCGCGCAATTTAAAACTCAGAGTACTTATTCCCCTCTGGATGTAATGAGAAATAATCACGTTAATTTCCATACTAAATTTTTAGATGGCGTTGAAAAGGTTCGCGAGTTTAATAGTGACTACAGCCAATACTCTAAGAAGTTAAGAATACCGTCTTATCTGCCTTTTACTCAAGAAAGAGAATCTGAGTGCACCATCGATGAGTTTGATCCTAAAGAAAACTGCCCTCCATTATACGAATGGATTACCAATACTGAAGGTGGTTTCCCGACCGCTGCAATGCCAGAACCAAAGGTAATAGAATTTCTTGAAATAACGGCTGATATCTATGTTCCAAATGACTGGGACTGGAGTAAAGGTGAACAATTACCGACCGCGATCTTTATTCACGGCGTTACTGCGGAACGCGGTACTGCCTCTTTGATGGCTGCGGAATATACAAAAAAAAGTTACGCCGTTGTTGCTATCGATATGCCATATCACGGGGAACGAATACGCTATGACAACACTGATACTGACCCTAATGATGACGAAGAAACAGGAGTAGAAATTAGTGCTCGAGCAAACAAGGCGTTCTTTATTAATATTGATTCCCCTTTGGCACTTCGTTCTAACCTCCAGCAGTCTGTTTCTGACTTTCTGGGTCTTCGTTATGCGCTAAGCCAAGAAGATTGGGTGAAAAGAGATGATGTCCACTTAATTGGGCAATCGTTGGGAGGAATCATGTCGGTGATGGTAAGTGAATTCAGTCAAGCGTCTCGAGCACTTACGGCTAACTCAGACTTTACTTTCAACACTGTAAACTTTGTTGTTCCGGGACAGGGGCTAACTAACTTGGTTCTGTCCTCTCAAACCTTAGGCCCTGAAATGTCAGAAGGGGTTAAGAAATCCCCAGATGTTCAGCGCGGCATTGCTGAAACGGTGATACCAGATACATGTACAACAGAAGCAACGAATCAGCAGTGCATTGAAGCGCTTCGTGATTTTGTCGCACTTTCAACAGATAACGCGCTGCTTGTTAGTCAGCTAGAGGATGACATCTTCGATTTGGTTGTGACAGACCTTAAACAAGGGGTCCAAGCAACAATTGATAGTGCTGACCCTGCGAGCTTTATCTCTCGCCAAGTCGCTGCTGAGCAGCCAACTCTTTTGTTAGCTGCCGTTGGAGATTGCGGGGAGACTTGTGACGTTGGTGTTGACTATGTCCCAGATAGCGTAATTCCCAATACCGCGCCAGGTAACATTCGTACTGGTACTGAACCACTGATTACTGCGCTTGGCTTAGACCCAATAACAGGCACATCAGAAAATATTAATGAAAAGCGTGGAGCAGTACGAACCACAACCGGCGGGCATGGTACGTATCTGTTCCCCTATGGAGGTCCCGTTGATGAAAATGGCTTACCGGGCACACCAGGTGAAAACATGTCAGACGTTCGTGAAGCGGTGGACACTCAACAAATTGCCGTTGCTTCTATGGTAATGAGTGACGGTGCAGTAGTCGTCATTAATAACGAAGATCACATCGAAACCGAGGTGCCTCAAGATGAAGAATAAATTCTTACTGAGCACTGCCGCTGCTCTTGTCCCTTGCCTGACTAATGCGGCTGGCTTTCAACTTAACGCGCAGTCTGCAACCGGGTTAGGTCGTGCATTCGCCGGTGATGCAGTGATGGCAGATAGCGCGGCAATTGTTGCTAAAAACAGCGCTGCGATGGCTTACATCGAGCAACCAACACTCTCTGTCGGCGCTATCTATATCGATAGTGGTATTGATGTGTCTAGCGTTAGCTACACACCAATGATTGGTGATACTGAAATGTTAGATGACCAATCATTAGACGCAGGGACATTAGTTCCGAACATTCATTATGTACATCCAATCGAAGACTCTAAGTTCACTCTGGGGGCGACGGTGCACTCTAATTTTGGTACCGACGTAGAATTTGATAACTCGTTCGAAGCGGATGAGTTTGGAGGAAAAACGGCGCTTTCCAGTATCAATGTGGGTTTCGCTGTGGCTTACGAGTTGTCTAAAAAAATCAACTTAGGCGCGGGTATTGATGTTATCTACGGTGAAGGTGAAATTCACCGTAAGAACCTACTCGATGTTGATGCCGATGGCTTTGGTTTAGGTGCCAATGTGGGTGCAACGTACCAAGTTAATGAACGCAATAAATTTGGTATTACCTACCGTTATAGTCCAGATATCGAAGTGGAAGGTGACATCACGAAAGGAGGCGTAGCGGCTGACAAAATGAATGTTCCGTTACCAGACACATTAGAGTTTTCTGGCTGGCACCAACTCAACGAGCAATGGGCCCTCCACTACAGCCTGCAATGGGTGAATTGGTCTGAATTTGATGCATTAACGTCTGAATCTTATGACGGTTCCATTAAAGAGTATCAATGGAAAGATGCAGGGCATGTTTCGGTTGGTGGTACTTACACCATGACGAAAGACATCGTTCTACGAGCGGGTTATATGTACGACATTTCCCCAACTGATGAACTTACATCGTTATCAATTCCTGATGTTAACCGTCATTGGCTCACGGTCGGAGGGACATATAACTTCACGGCTGCCAGTTCTGTGGATATTGGTGTCGGATTTATCATCGGAGAATCACAAGATATTGACGAAAGCCTGACGACGATCCCAGGAACGAGTTCCAATATAACTGCTGATGTAACTGCCGATGCTCTCTTACTCGGTGTTCAGTATCAGCATCGTTTTTAACTTTTACTTTGGAGTTCAGAACGTAAAAATTTAGGAATCATATAAAAATTGCAGGGCTCGACAGTGAGTTGAGCCCTTTTCTCATTATTAGCTGTTTTAGCATTATTTAAATAGCTGGAAGCTCATTAAGTAAGAAATAGCTGCTTAGAAAAACGTTTTAATTCAGACGAATTCAACGGTTATGGTTATTAAAAATGAAATTTACAAAGCTTAGTAAAACAATCTGTTTGGCACTGTTTGCCTTACATATCTCTCCATCGTTTGCCCAAGACTCAAACTTAATTCCTGTGACTATCGAAAAAGTTCACAAACAAGCATTCACTTCTTCAATCAACGAGGTTGGCAAAATCAGGGCAACGGATTCTGCTGCATTGACATTTAGTGCCTCCGACAAAATTCTTAATATCCATTTCAAAGATGGAGATCCAGTTAAAAAAGGCGAACTGATCGCCCAGTTGGACAATACCAAAGCGAAAGCCGATTTAGACAAAGCAAGAAGCTCTCTAGCGTTAGCAAAGTCGAAATTAAAGCGTGTACAAGAATTACTAAAGAAACAGCCTGACTCGATGTCTCAACAAGATGTGGAAGAACTGGGCGAACAGGCGAACCTAGCCGCAGCTGATTTCCGTCAGAGAGAAGCGCTGATGAATGACTATTTATTGGTAGCGCCATTTGATGGGCAGCTAACTAACTTCACTCACTCAGTGGGCAGTAAGATTGATAGCGCAACCGCGTTGGTCAGTTTGATCAAACTCGATCCTGTTGAAGTTCAGTATTCCATTGGACAGTCGGATTTGGGCAACGCAAAGCTTGGGCAGAATGTTTCCATCCAAGTTGATGCATTTGTTGATGAAGCGTTTTCTGGCGGGGTGGATTACATTGCGCCAGCGGTGGACGAAAGCTCAGGTCGTGTAGAGGTGCACGCGCACGTGACTAACCCAGAGCATCGCTTAGTTCCGGGTATGTTTGCCAAAGTAAGTCAGATGACCAGCGAAGATTCAACGCAGATGGTGGTTTCTCAAAACTCCGTTCAAGCCAAAGATACAGAGCGCTTTGTTTGGGTCGTGAATGGTGAAAAGATCGATCAACGCATTGTCGAATTAGGTGTGAATACTAACGATGGTTACGTTGTAGTAGAGAAAGGCTTGAAGCTTGGCGATAACGTCGTTGTGACGGGACAACAGAACCTCAAGAAAGCGTCGTTAGTTAAGGTCATGAACCCAAATACTGAGCAGAAAACCGTTGAGCTAGTAACTGAACCGACAAGCAAAGAGAACGCTCAACAGATCGCTGAACCTAAAGTAGAAAAGACCGTAACGCAGGTGGATGAACCACATCCGATTGAACCCTCGGTTGATTGGACGGAAGCATCGAAAGGTGTAGACGAAGCGATCAAGGAAAACAGCGAGCAAGCAGAGACCCGTGCGACTGTTGAGGATTCATCGAGCGAAACTCACAGTAAGGACACACTAAGCAAGGAAGCTGTAACGAAGGAGAATCTGAATGAAGCTTCCTGAGATTTGTATTAAGCACCCTGTATTTGCATCAGTTCTGAGTATCGCAATTGTCTTATTTGGCCTACTGTCATTTCAAAAGCTCTCGATCCAATATTTCCCAGAACATAAAACACCGTCGGCGACTGTAACCGCGGCGATCAACGGCGCGAGCGCTGAGTTCATGTCACGCAGTGTGGCAGATAAGCTTATTACCGCAGCAACGGGCCTCGACAGCGTGAAAACCATGACGACGGACTGTCAGGAGGGCACGTGTAATCTAAAAATCATCTTTGAAGATGACATTAATGATGTCGAATACACCAGCTTGATGAACAACCTGCGCAGCAGCGTCGAAGCGATTGGTGATTTCCCGCCGAGCATGACGGATAAGCCAACGGTCACGGATGACTCTTCTGACACCAGTATGCCGAGTAACATCATCACGTTTGTGAATACTGGCAAGATGTCTAAGCAAGATATGTACGACTACATTAGCCAGCAAGTCGTGCCTCAATTTAAGCATATTCAAGGTGTGGGTGGCATTTGGGGACCGTATGGTGGCAGCGAAAAAGCGGTGCGTGTTTGGTTGCAACCGGATCGCATGATGGCGCTCAATATGAGTGCATCCGATGTTGTTGGAACATTGAGTTCATACAACGCAACGTTTACTGCGGGTACGATTAAGGGGCAGGTTCGAGATTTTTCCATCAATCCAGTAAACCAAGTAACCAGCGTTGATGATGTACGAGACTTGGTGGTCCGTGTTGATGACGGCAAGATCATTCGTGTCGGTGATATTGCAGAAGTTAAAATGGGAGAAGAAAGCTTAACCCCGAGTATTCTTCGAGTCGATGACAACTTAGCGATGTCGATTCAGGTGTTACCGCTAAAAAGTGAAAACCCAGTTACAGTTGCGAATAAAGTTAAGAAACAAATTGATGTGATTCAGCCTCAGTTGCCAGAAGGTATTGAGATGAAGATGGTCTACAATCAAGCTGATTTCATTAAAACCGCAATTGATGAAGGCTTCATGACTTTAGTTGAAGCGATTGTTCTGGTTTCAGCAGTTGTGGTTCTGTTCCTTGGATCCTTTCGAGTTGCTTCAATTCCGATCATCACCATTCCTGTTTGCGTAATAGGCGTATTTGCCGTCATGCATTTACTTGGATTTAGCATCAACGTACTGACGATTCTCGCTATCATTCTCGCCATTGGTTTGGTGGTTGATGATGCGATTGTTGTGGCTGAAAACTGCTACCGTCATATCGAAGAGGGTGAAACGCCGTTCAATGCTGCAATTAAAGGGTGTCGAGAGATCGTATTTCCAGTGATTGCGATGACGCTGACTTTGGCCGTTGTTTACTTACCAATTGGCTTGATGGCAGGCCTAACCGCCGATCTATTCAGGCAGTTCGCGTTCACGCTTGCAGCAGCGGTGATCATCTCTGGGTTTGTGGCGTTAACGCTCTCACCAATGATGAGTGCTTACTTAATGAAGCCAGTATCAACCCCGGCGAAGTGGTATCAAAAAGTTGATGCGAAACTGAATGTGTTATCGGATTTATACACCAAAGAGTTAGGCAAATGGTTTGATCGTAAGGCTCTGATGAGTGGTATTGCTTTAGTGCTGATCGCTTTATCGGCCTTAGCGGTTTGGAAAATGCCTCAAGTATTGCTTCCAACGGAAGATACCGGTTTTGTTGAGGTGACCTCTACACCACCAACAGGTGTTGGGCGTCAATACCATCTAGATAACAACGCGCAACTTAACAATGTGTTCAAAGGTGATAGTTCAGTAGAAGCGAACCTATCTTACATTGAAGGTATACCGACCAATCACGTTCTTTTGAAACCTTGGGGTGAGCGCGATCAGTCAGCGGATGAATTGGTAAACGAGTTTATCGCTAAGGCACAAAGTTCAGTCTCTGCTTACGGCATGTCCTTCAAGGTTCGCTCAGCAGATAACTTGAACATTGCAACCAACATGATCCTTCAACTGACGACGGTTAACCGTGATACCACTGTGTTGTCTGAAACCGCGAGCGAAGTCGTTAAGGCGCTTGAGGATTACGAGGGCGTGACCAACATTAAGAACTCAATGCTGCGTGACCAGTTACGTTATGACTTGTCGATTGATCGCAATGCGATTGTATTGTCTGGTGTTGATTACGGTAACGTAACCAATGCGTTATCGACGTTCCTTGGTTCTGTTAAAGCCGCAGATTTGCAAGCGGACGACGGTTATACATACCCAATTCAAGTTCAAGTGAACCGAAGTGATCTTGGTGATTTCAAGGTGCTCGATAAGCTGTATGTGGATTCACAGTCGGGTCAAAGGCTTCCTTTATCTCAGTTTGTATCGATTAAACAAGTGACGTCGGAATCTAATTTCAAGACGTTCATGGGTAAAGACAGCGCTGAAATCACCGCGGACTTGATGCCCGGATATACGGCGAGCGACGTGAAGGCATACATTGATGACACGGTACCAAGCCTGTTGAAACCTGCTCAGAGCTACGAGTTCAATGGTGTAGTTAAAGATCTGGTTGATTCAACCGCGGGCGCACAAGTGCTGTTCGTATTGGCGTTGATTTTCATCTTCTTGATCTTGGCGGCGCAGTTTGAAAGCTTTGTTGACCCAATGATAATCTTGCTGACGGTTCCATTGTGTATTGTGGGCGCGATTTTGACGCTTTCGGTATTTGGTCAAAGCCTGAATATTTACTCGAAGATAGGATTGCTGACACTGGTTGGTCTCGTGACCAAACACGGTATTTTGCTGGTGGAGTTTGCCAACGAGAAACGTAAATCTGGCGCGAGTGCGAAAGAAGCGGCGATCAGCAGTGCGCGCTCAAGGTTACGTCCAATTTTGATGACCTCACTGACGATGATCCTCGGTTCATTGCCATTGGCATTGGCGGATGGCCCGGGTTCCTTAGGTCGAATCAATATTGGTTTGGTATTAGTCGGCGGTTTGACAGCCGGAACCTTCTTCTCACTGTTCTTAGTGCCAGTGGCTTACGTTGGTATGGCGAATCTAAAACAGATGGACATACTGACTCGGTTGAGAACGAAACCCGCATAACTCGCCATATAGATTGACCAGTTAATTGAAGTGAAAACTAAAACGCGCCTACCATGGCCATGGTGGGCGCGTTTGTATTTATTCTCTCAATTGCAGTGAATGGTTAGGAGAGTTTGTATCATTTAACATGGTGCGAAGCTGTCTAGAACTGTTCAAAATCGCCTAGAACGGTGCAAAATTATCATGTACCGCGGTTGGTATCGTCCAGCGTTGATGCGCATTTATAGGCTCTAATGACGAATTGTGGTGTGGTATTTGTCCACGATCGCCATACAACCACAATACCAAGTTTGAACGTTCACCACTTGTTATCGGCAGTGCCGCATGGGCAACGTTTCCTCGATGAATCATAGCGACACCGGGTGTGAATGTCGTTTCGTTCATCTTACCCGTAGCAGGATCATAAAAGTTAAGTTCTGACCCTGAAAACTCTTCATCTGGCATATTTATATTAATGTTGAGCGTGACAGAAGACGCATCAGTATGCAGGCGTAAAGAGGTATCTTTGTTCGCTTGATACTGAATCGAGAACCCAAAAGTTTGCGTATCGTAACCCATGATTTCAGGGAACAATAAGCGAGCGATAGGGCGCATGTAACTGTCGAGTAAATCTCGGTAAAACGCTTGGAAACTTGGCGCGGCTAAATAACCTTCAGATCGGCTGTCTAACATTGCTCCACCACGGTTAAGCACTATGCCGTATGGTGGGCGCAGCGGGATTTGAGCGTTAGAGACCGCTTCCAAGTAATCACGCAACTCAGCGAGACGTTCAGCATCAAAGAACTGAAACTTAAACACCCCAGGAGAGATCTCTTCGAGTAAGTCTTTTACCGCGATTTCTTTCTCTGGATCTTGCCAAGCTTCTCTAACAGCTTCACGCAGGCGGGCATCTAACAGCGAATCGTCGAAACCCAATTGACTGCCTTCCGCGCTTGCTTCCCATTCTTTCCAAGCCTCGCTGAACAAGCCCTTATTGTTGTCCCAAAACTGTTGTACAGAAGGAGCTCGTTGAAGCATCGCTTCTCGTGTTGGTAAATCGATGGCACGTGCGCGCTCTAGTTGATTAGATAACATAATGTGTTCGCTCCTTTTGTTTGCTTGCAACCAATCTATTACACCAAGGTTTGTAGATAAACGGGCCGCTGGGCAAAACAGAATTAACGTTTTCTATATAATCAGCGTGAAGGAGGGGTTACTTTAAGAAGCTTTCAGTCCTTGCTTAGGCGAGGTCATTTGAACGCAAGTTTAACTTAGCGAGTTGCGATGTCGTGGGCGTATCAGTGATAAAACAGCGTATGGATGAGATACCCACACGCCGTTTTCAAGTATCAGTAGTGATTTTAGACACAACTGATGGGGTGACATTCTATCTATGATCAATATTGATCTTCGAAAAGCTAACCGAGAATACTTGACCAGCAAACTCTCTTGAAGGCTTTATTTGGGCGTAAAGACCGGCTTTAAAGTAGTACTCTTCCTTTAACCATGCTTTTGACAACGTAACCTTGTTACCATCACGATCTTCTGTTTCGATGCCCCAAGGTAAGAAGCGCTCTGATAATTCGTCATTAATGAGTGTTGAAAGGTAAATACCTTGCTCATCGAGGCGAATCGTGTAATCCCAATCTAGGTTTGCAGGTGCGACTCCTAGGTTGACACTGAATGGCTGACAGTCGCTACACATTTTGTTTCCTGGTAGAAATGAATCGTTCAGAACAACACGTACCGGCTTATTTTCACCATCCCACTGCAATTTCACTAGCGCCTGTTTAATGTCTTTACCATGAATTTGGCCGAGAACGACTTTTGGGTCACTGCCTGTCACGTCTTTATTCGGGAACTGATCAACGCTCACTGTCGCTTTAAGTTCATGTGTCCCTGTTACCGCCCAGTTTTGGTCTTTAGTGCTGCATCGATTTTCGGTATTGAACTTATACAATTCACGAAGTTCCGAACGAGCGTATTTTGTGTTTGCTGTAGTTGAAACTTGACCACCAAGATCAACGGTGAATTTAAGACGTTCTTCGCCATTAACAGACTCACGATAGAACCAAGGAAGATGAGTGTCGTTGGTTAAGTACTCTTTACCATTACATTCTTGGGGAATGAGCTCGGCTGCGCTGCTACGGCCATTGTTGTAGTAATCGTCACCACTGACTGGAAGGGTGATTTTCCATTGCTCGATGTTCCAATTGCAATCTGTGCATGTTTTAAGCTCTGCTTGTTCGCTTTTAGCATTAGCTTCACAGCCAGCGAGTAATAATCCACTAGAGATAAACGCAGCAACTTTGAGGTATTTTAAAGGTTGTTGATAGTTGAACATAAAAATAATTTGTAATACAAAAGGTGAGCAAACTTTATCGATAAATCATGAGGTTTTCATTGGCTAAAGAGCGGTTTTACATTTTGTTGACAGAGCTTTGAGCTACCGATCCCAAAAACACATCTCAATACAATTTTTCTAGTTATGGAGCTAGAGCTAGAGTCAATGAGGTTGGTTTTCGTATACGGCTTAGTAATGATTCTCTGAACGATCATGCAAATCCTTTTGCATGTTCGATGGGGAAGCGTAATTTAGAAATCGTAGTTGAGGTTCATTGAGCTGTAGATTTCGGCGTTACTTTGGTCTGATGCGACAGTGGTGTTGTAGATGTATTCGGTATCAAAAGTCAGAGCTAAATTGCCCATCAATATGTTCTTTAGATAGCCTTTGAGGTTGTAATTGGTGTTCTCTTCACCGTAAGCCATGTTAGCCGTTGCCCCCATAGAAAACGTTTCTGTGATCGTCAGAGAGCCATCAACACTGGCATTCACGATCAGTTCATAGTTCTCTTTGTTCGGGAACTCTTCATCGGAGGATTGCCGTTGACTGATTCGGTAACCCGGACCAGCAGAGCCTTGAAGTTTGATTCTTTCAGTATCATAAAAGTGGCGACCCAATCCTGTAGCCGTTATAAATTGCTTACGATAAGTACCAAAGTGGTCGTGTTCAAAACGTGTTGTCGCGACCAAATAGGTGACTTCGTTCAAGTCATAGCTGATGCCATAGTTGGTGGTATAGCGATTGGTGCCGTCTTCATCGTTTTCAGCATCGGTATAGTAGGTATCAAACTGAACTCGTTGGCCCCAGTTCTCTTTTTTGTATCCAACAGAGATTCCAGAGTTGATCGACAAAGATGAGCTGGTGTTTTGTGAGTAGATAAACCCGAGTTTGGTCAGGGTTGTAAAAGGGGATGCTTGAGCTTCTTCTTGTAAGTCAGAACCTTCGCTTAATACGATGTCGCCCTCGAGTTCTACTTCTTCAACTTCTTCGGCAAATACGGGCATAGAGATAGCGATTAGAACTAAAGGTAGCTTTATTAAGGATCGTGTGTATGAAACTGTGTTGGTTAATGGGCGCGTTGTTTGTGAGATAGCGTGTGTCGACATAATGGTTTGGTATATAAGGTGATTGAACACGATGAACGCAAGGTTAGTCGTGAAGAGTCGTCAATGATTGAATCGAAAATGCGAGTGAGTTACGACGCAATAGGCAAAGGCGAAAAGATCGTTTTTATCGCTGAGAACCCATTACCTCGATGAGGATTAAAATCTTCAATGTGGACAAAGAATTCAAGTGTCTCAGAGGGTTTATCGTCTTCGATTAATAAGAACTCGAGTAGTCCTTGTTCTACATGGCATGAAACGATGGTTTCGCTCGATTGATCTGCTGAAATCTGTTCAACGTTGACCAAGACGCTCGTCTCGGGTAAGACATTGAAAGCATCTTGCGCACATTTAAGAATACAGCTGCACACGTACTCACGATATAAGGTATTGCTTTCATAAAGAGACATCGTTTCAAGCTTTACTTCGCCTTGGCACAATACCTTTTTTTCTTTAGGGATCACGTTGTGCTTATTAACCTGAATGTTGATTTCTAACAGGTGACCATTCTTATAGGTATTGAAGTTATGGTTAATCAGTTTGGTGTCGACCACCGCTACGTTCATCAGGTTTTGCTGAGCTTTAGAAAGGGCAGACAACTTTGCTTGGCTATCGTTATTCAAAACGCCTTTCGATAACTGATTGCTTTTTACCCAGTAGCTGTAGTTCTGAACCCAATGTACAAATTCCGTTTTATATTGCTCTATGTCTTTTTCTGCTGCTCGCTCGACATTGCTTGTGAGGGTGTGAAACTTAGACTTGTTATCCAACAGAATATCTAGCCAGTATGGTTTGTATTCATCAAGCGCTTCTATGGCTTTGACTTTATGATCGAATCGAACTGTTGGCATTACTGGTGCAGGTTCTATCGCAATCGACTCCCAATTCATTTTTGGGGTCGGAATGGTATGCACGGATTGGATTAAGTGCAGGTGCTGGTTGAACAAGGTCACTTCACTTACAGCGTCCTCAAGTTGTTTGGTATTCATCTACATTCCTGTCGACTGTTGTTCTTGTCATTTAGCGCTTAGTTTATGTTCAAAGTGCGCGAACAGTATTTAAATGAACGTGAATGATCTTTCGTGAGGTTGCTTGATATTGGTTTAGGAATATTTTGGGGAGAAAGTTAGGTTTATGATTGAGATAACAGCACAGAAACACAGAGAACAAGGCGCTCTCTGTGTTGGTCATCTACTGTTATAGAAACTTGCTGATGAGTATTATCTCTGGCGTCTTGCGACCAAAGTAAATCTGTAATCGTTAGATGTGAAGTAGTTACGGCTGTACTCGAACACCGTGTTATTGGCGAGGTAACCTCGAGTACGTTTTTCAATGATAGGCTGAGTTGGGTCAATCCCTAACTGTTTAGCAACGTCTTCAGGCGGAAGAATCGGCACCAGTTCTTGCTCACTTCTATCAATCACCATGCCTTTGGTGTTCTCAATAAAGTCGTACTTTGATGTCTGCATCACTTGATAGGTGAGATCTGGGAATAGGGCAACAGGTAACCAAGTTTCTTCAACCGTGATTGGATTGTTGTCTATGAAGCGAACACGCTTTACGTAGAAAACTAATTCGCCTTCTTTAATATCTAGATGTTCAGACATCGCCAAAGAACAGGGCTTCATTTCAAAGGCTAGAACATCACTGTGTGTAACCACATCCAAATGCGCCCACTTTTCTTGAAAGCTCGACTGTTTGTAAATGTCGTAATTGATTTTGTTCTCTTTGACATAAGTGCCGCTGCCTTGAACGCTTTCGAGTTCATCATTTTCGATCAGGAGCTTGAGCGCTTGTCTAACCGTTACACGGCTTACAGAAAAAACTTCACGCAGTTGCGCTTCTGTTGGGAGTGCTTCTCCAACCTTATACTCACCAGAACTGATCTTTTCTCTTATTGCATCTGCGATTTGGCGATACATCGGGAGTCTTGCCATTTTTGCCTCGTTTGTGCGCTAGAACAACTAGACTTTGATTAACAACCTGTACCTTAAATACGTAAATTTGCTCTATATAAGCCTTGTTTTAAAGGTTAGTGTGAGCGTCGTATCGGCGTTTTGTAGTACATATAATACAAATTAAACGATACATAACAAGCTTTCTTAAAGGATTTACCAATACGATTTAAATACAAATTAAATACAAATATGTATTGGTGAGATCGTGATCACGGATTAAATGTCTTGAAGTTGTATTATCACTATCGTCGGCAGGGACGACTGTCGTACTAATCCGTGACTATGGGACAAAGGTTATGAAACTTACTACTCTAACGAATAAGTCGCTCGTAAATCTGCAAACTACGTTTAGCAGTCGAGAAGAAGCGATTTACGCACTTGCTGACCAACTGGATCAGCAAGGCAAACTGCATAACAAGCAAGAGTACCTTGATGCAGTATTTGCTCGTGAAGAGCAAGGCCCGACAGCGCTTGGCGAAGGCTTAGCAGTACCGCATGGTAAGGCTGACGCGGTTAAAGAAGCTGGCTTCGCTGTAGCAACGCTTAAAGAAGACATGAAATGGAAAGGCTTGGATGAAGACGAAGATGTAAATCTTATCTTCCTAATTGCGATTCCAAATGCAGAAGCGGGTTCTACCCACATGCATCTGCTTACTGCATTGACAACTACATTGGTTGATGACGATGTTCGCGAAGCTGTATTAAAAGCGACAACCGCTGAAGAAATCTTTGCGCTTCTTGATGGCGACAATCAACAAGAAGAAAAACAAGACAAATTAGATACAAATGCGCCAACAATTGTATGTGTTACTGCTTGCCCAGCAGGCATTGCTCACACCTATATGGCGGCTGAGTACCTAGAAAAAGCGGGAAAAAAGCTTGGCTACAAGGTTCATGTTGAAAAGCAGGGCGCAAACGGTATTGAAGATCGCTTAACTGCGGAACAACTTAACAATGCTGTGGCGTGTGTTTTTGCTGCTGAAGTTGCGATTAAAGAATCTGAGCGCTTTAACGGCATTCCTCGTGTTGAAACACCAGTTGCAGAACCGATTAAACACGGTGAGCGCATTCTTAATGAAGCGATTGAAGAGTCGAAAAAAGGTAATGGTGCAGAACGCACAGTGGCTACTGACAACAAGCCTAAAAAGTTGCCACTGAAAACTGAGCTTAAACAAGCACTGCTTTCTGGTATTTCTTACGCAGTTCCTCTGATCGTTGCTGGTGGTACTGTTCTTGCGGTTGCTGTTCTTATCGCACAAATTTTTGACCTGCAAGATCTTTACGCAACAAAAGATTCTTGGCTATGGATGTATCGCAAACTAGGTGGCGGCCTACTGGGTACATTGATGGTGCCAGTACTGGCGGCTTACACAGCTTATTCACTAGCAGACAAGCCCGCACTTGGCCCTGGTTTTGCCGCAGGTATTGCAGCAAACATCATTGGCTCTGGTTTCCTAGGCGGTGTTGTTGGTGGTTTGATTGCTGGTTATGTGATGCGTTGGGTAAAAGAGCATGTTCGCTTAGGTCCTGCGTTTAACGGATTCCTTACTTTCTACCTTTACCCTGTGATTGGTACTTTGGTAGCGGGTAGCTTGATGCTATTTGTTATCGGTAAACCGGTAGCGTTCCTAAACCAAGGTCTAACGGATTGGTTGAACGGTATGTCAGGCACCAATGCGCTGTTATTGGGTGCGATTCTTGGTCTGTTTGTGTCATTCGATTTAGGTGGTCCGGTAAACAAAGCCGCTTACGCATTCTGTTTAGGTGCGATGGCGAACGGTGTTTATGGCCCTTACGCAATCTTTGGTTCAGTAAAAATGGTATCGGCGTTCACTGTAACGGCTTCAACCATGATTGCTCCACGCCTATTCAAAGACTTTGAGATTGAAACCGGTAAATCGACATGGCTACTTGGCCTTGCGGGTATTACCGAAGGTGCAATCCCAATGGCGATTGAAGATCCAATCCGTGTAATCGGCTCATTCTTACTAGGATCAGTGGTTACAGGTGCGATGGTTGGCGCGGCAGGTATTGGTCTATCGACTCCGGGTGCAGGTATCTTCTCTATCTTCTTGTTACACGATTCAGGTTTGGGCGCATTCTCTGCTGCTGCAATCTGGTTTGGTGCTGCGATTGTCGGCACAGTGATTTCAACTGTTACTCTTCTGATGTGGCGTGGTCACGCTGTAAAAAAGGGTAAGTTTGAAGCAAGTACTGCAACACAGAACTAACTGAATTTTGAGCTAGCTTCTAGCTCGCAATTAAAACACCGTATAAAAAATAACGAACAACTTGGCTGTCCTAAATGCCTGTGCTCCTAACGGTTTTATTCACACAGATTCTGGGCGTGGTTTTCTGCACCCTAAATTTAGTGGCAGCCAATTTTAACCCCTTGAAAAACTTTAATTTAGTCGTATTTGGGTTCGAACTTTAGTTTTACTCGAAGCGACACATTTAGGTAAATGATTATGACTACATCACGCGTACACATTACTCCTCACATGCACTGGGATCGTGAATGGTATTTCACAACAGAAGAGTCTCGTATTCTTCTTGTGAACAACATGGAAGAAATCATGAACCGTCTGGAGAGCGATCCAGAATACAAATATTACGTTCTAGATGGTCAAACCGCCGTTCTAGAAGATTACTTTGCAATCAAACCAGAAAACACAGAGCGCGTAAAAGCATTGGTTGAAGCGGGCAAGTTAATTATTGGCCCTTGGTATTCTCAAACCGACACAATGCAAGTTTCTGGTGAGTCAATTGTACGTAACATGATGTATGGTATTCGTGACTGCATGAAGTTTGGCGATGCAATGAAGATTGGTTACCTACCAGATTCATTCAGCATGAGCTCACAGCTGCCAATGATCTACAACGGCTTCGACATCACGCGTGCAATGTTCTGGCGTGGTTGTTCAGAGCGTCATGGCACAAACAAAACAGAATTCTTATGGCAGTCTAATGACGGCAGTGAAGTGGTGGCACAAGTGCTTCCGCTAGGTTACGCGATTGGTAAATACCTTCCACAAGACGAAGAAGGCTTGCGTGCTCGTTTAGATAAGTACTTCCCAGTGCTAGAAAAGCCATCGGTGACTAAAGATATCTTGCTACCGAACGGTCACGATCAAATGCCGATTCAAAAAGATATCTTTGAAGTAATGGACAAGCTTCGCGAAATCTACCCAGATCGCGAGTTCTCAATGAGTCGCTTTGAAGAAGTATTCGAGAAAGTAGAAGCAGCGCGCGACCAACTCGACACAATCAAAGGCGAATTCAACGACGGTAAATACATGCGTGTTCACCGCACGATTTCGTCAACACGTATGGACATCAAACTGATCCATGCGGAAATCGAAAACAAGATTGTAAACATCCTAGAACCTCTAGCGTCTATCGCTTGGACATTAGGTTTCGAATATCACCACGGTTTGATTGAGAAAATGTGGAAAGAGAGCATGAAGAACCATGCTCATGACTCTATTGGTTGCTGTTGTTCAGACAAGGTACACGCTGAAATCCTAAACCGTTACATCCTTGCGGACGACATGGCGACAAACCTAATCCACTTCTACAAACGTAAAATCGTTGACCATATGCCGGATCGCGAAGGTTGCGACAAACTGGCGATGTTTAACCTTTCTCCGTATGAGCGTGAAGAAGTGGTGAACACAACCATCACTATCCGTGCTCAAGAATTTTCTATCTTTGATGAAAACGAAAACCCAGTTGAATACTTCATCCAAGACAAGCGCCAAATCGACCCAGGTAAAGTAGACCGTCAAATCGTTCACTACGGCAACTACGACCCTTTCATGGAGTTTGATATTCAAATCAAACGCACTGTGCCAGCGATGGGTTTCACCACGTTACACATCCAAGGTAATGAGAAGGGCGCAGTTAAAGTCGCAGAGCAGAAAGACTACTTGCTAGAGAACGAATACTACCGAATTAATGTAAACGACAACGGTACTCTGACTATTTTCGATAAAGAGACAGAGCAAGTATTCGACCAAGCACTTCGTTTAGAAGATGGTTCTGATGACGGCGATGAGTACGATTACTCTCCATCTCGTCAAGAGTGGCTGTTGTACTCTGATGAATTCCCGGTAGAAACATCAATTGACCACCAAGGTTTCCAATCGGTAGCAAACATCGCTTTCCGCATGAACGTGCCAGCAAACCTTACAGAGCGTGAAGAACGCACGGGTCAAAATGGATTCGTTGAAGCGCAATGCCAAGTGGTATTGAAGCAAGGTTCTCGCCGCATCGAAGTCCGTATGGAATTGGACAACCAAGCCGACGACCACCGTGTACGTGTATTAGTACCTACGCCATTTATTTCTGAAACTGTAGTAGCAGATAACCAGTTCGGTTGTATTACTCGACCAACCAATGACCCTGCAATGGCGGTTTGGGAAGAAGAGAAGTGGAAAGAAGCACCGGTTCCTGTGTATCAGTTAATGAACTTTGCTGCGCTAGAAAACGGCAAAGCGGGTATGGCTATTATGTCGAATGGTCTGCGTGAATTTGAAGTGATTGCATCTAAAGGTGACGAAAATAGAGATACCTTCGCACTGACACTATTCCGTGGTATTGGCGTGTTGGGTAAAGAAGAGCTATTGCTTCGTCCGGGGCGTCCTTCTGGTATCAAGATCCCGACCCCAGATTCACAAGTGCGCGGCAAGTTAGTGTGTGAATTCACACTGTGTGGCTTCTCGGGTAACCACATTGACGCGAACATCATGGCGCAAGCACGTGACAATGTCACTCAAATCGAATGCTACAACAAGATCCCTTACAACGCGATGAAGCTGAATGTGGGCGAACAAAACCTACCAATGAGCTTCAGCTTGCTATCGAAGCAACAAGCGGGTGCGGTATTAAGTGTGCTTAAGAAAGCTGAAGACGAAGATGCGTTGATCATGCGTGTCTACAACCCAGCAGAAAGTGGTTCAGTATCGGACTCAATCTCTTTCACTCAAGCGGTTTCAAGCTGGAAAGAGACAAGTATGGACGAGCGCGTTCGTGAAGGTGATGTAGCAATTGAAACCTTTGGTGACTTGTCTTTTGGCGAATTATCTTTTGGTGAATTGGCATCTTGCCAAGCGAAAACATTCCAAATCAAATTCTAATTTCAATGACCCGCTCACCTTAGTGGGCGGGAATGGTGAACGACAATGAAAATTGTAATTGCCCCCGATTCATTTAAAGAATCACTCGACGCCCATCAAGTAGCGTCTTGTATTGAGCGCGGATTTGCTGACGTTTTCCCTCACGCAGAGTTTGTGAAAATGCCACTCGCCGATGGTGGAGAAGGCACCGTAGATGTGTTGTTAGCGGCGCTCAATGGCAAGAAGCAGCAGTTGCTAACGACGGATCCAATCGGACGGGATTGCTCGGCTTACTGGGCATCTTTAGAACAGACAGTTGATGGCGACAACGTAAAAACTGCTTTGGTGGAATTTGCTCAAGCATCGGGTTTAGACCGATTAACAGTAGAAGAAAGAGCACCGCTAATCGCATCTTCGTTTGGTACCGGGTTATTGATCAAAGATGCATTAGATCAAGGTGTTGAACAAATCATCATTGGTCTGGGCGGCAGCGCAACTAATGACGCGGGTGCTGGCATCTTACAAGCGTTGGGAGGCAAGTTATTCGACAAAAAAGGCAACGAGCTATCTGGTGGCGGCGCCGAGTTAAGCCAGTTAGCAAGCATCGATCTTGATGGACTGCACCCTAGATGCAAAGAAGTGACGTTCGTGGTCGCATGTGATGTGAATAATCCACTGTGTGGCGAAAGCGGAGCAAGTGCCGTGTTTGGTCCACAAAAAGGGGCTTCACAAGCTCAAGTTGAACAACTTGATACTGCGATCGATCACTTTGCCGATATCGCTCAAACACATACAGGTACTAATCACCGCGACACCGCTGGTTTTGGTGCGGCTGGCGGTACACCTTTGGGGTTAAGTCTGGCATTCAATATCCAAATTAAAGCGGGTATTGAGATGGTACTAGATGCTTTGGATGCAGATAAGGTTCTTGAAGGTGCTTCACTGGTCTTGACCGGAGAGGGACAGATGGACAACCAAACCCTGCAAGGTAAAACACCTTTTGGTATAGCTCAGCGCGCTCAAAAACTGAATATTCCAACCATTGGTATTGCAGGCTCTTTGGGTAAAGAGGTTGAAAAGCTTTACGGCTCAATGTCTAGCTTGTTTGGAACCGTACGTTCTCCTCAGTCTTTGTCTCAAGTGCTTGGTGAATCGGAACAAAACCTGATTCGTACCTCTCGAAACGTCGCAGCGACTCTGCAATTAGGCCAACAAATTTTATCTACTCCAACGCCCATGCAAAGTAAAGGCGATCAGTTAGCAATAAAAGACAACAGTGAGAATTACTATGCAAACTAATCTATTCAAGCTTGATAACGTTATTCAAAACTATGTTTGGGGCAGCCAAGTGGCGATGAATGATCTGTTTGGTATCGAAAATCCAAACAACGAGCCACAAGCTGAAATTTGGATGGGTGCTCACCCAAATGGTTGCTCAAAAATTGCTGAGAATGGCGAATTGCTTTCTGATTTGATCAAGAAAGATCCTATCTCAGTGTTGGGTGATTACACCGTTCAGCGCTTTGGTAATCTTCCTTACTTGTTCAAAGTTTTGGCAGCAGATAAAGCACTGTCGGTACAGGTTCACCCTCGTAGAGATAAAGCACAGATTGGCTTCTCAAAAGAGAATGACTTAGGTATTGAATTAGGTGCTTCGAACCGAAACTACCGCGACGACAACCATAAGCCAGAGTTGGTTTACGCGCTGACTTTCTACAAAGCGATGAACGGATTCAGACCTGTTGCAGAAATTATTTCTTTATTTGAACAGGCGAACATTGTAACGCTTAACGAAGATCTAGACGCGCTTAAAGCTCTCCCAACATCCCAAGGTTTGAAACAGTTCTTTACTGTGGTGATGAGCCTTTCTGGAGAAAAGAAAACAACCGCGTTAAACGAGCTAAAAATCGCAATGGAACAACGTCCACGCACAGCAAAAGCACGTGAAGCCTTTGATCTGATTAAGAGCTTCGTTGACGAATATTCAGATGACATCGGCTTGTTCTCACCATTGATTCTTAACGTGATCGAGTTAGAGCCGGGTGAGGCGATGTTCTTGCATGCTGAGACGCCACACGCGTATGTACAAGGCACTGGCTTAGAGATCATGGCGAACTCAGATAACGTACTTCGCGCGGGTTTAACACCTAAGCACATGGATGTGGTTGAGCTGATTGATAACACCAAATTTGAGTCTATCAATCATGAAGACTTACGTTTGGCGCCGACTAAAATGGACGGTAAGTTAGGTTACGCAATCCCAGTCGACGACTTTGGTTTTGAAGTACTTGAGTGTGTTGAAGGAGAAAGCCGTTCGCAGTTTGTTCGAAGTGCAGAAATCTTATTCTGCATGACAGGTGAAGTATCAATTATGTGCGGAGAGAAAGCCGTGAAATTGAAAGCCGGTGAGTCTGCGTTCGTTTGCCACAGCGCAACCAGTTACCAATATCAAGGGAGCGGCACATTGGCTCGTGCGTTTAATTAGTCCCCCCGACATTAGCGCATTAATGTAACGCTTTATTGGTAAATCTCAGAGTTTATGTTCTCTGATTTGCCCATAGGTTCTCTGACCTATGGGCTTTTTTGTTGCTAGTTAAAATCGAGTAATGATTTTAGCTTAGGGGTGGTACGCAGCTACTTTGAAAAGCCTACTTTTACCCAGATCATACGGTGGTCAGATGAAACATCTTTACCGTTACCATAATCACCAATTCGTGAGTCATTGAATAACTGACGTCCTTCTTCATATGAAGCTGACCAATAAACACCAGATTCAATAATACTTAATGTGGCTGATGGAAGAGCGTAATCAACCGCAAGTCCAAATGTTGAAGTGATACGGTTTGGTTGTGGGTGAGATGACGATTTATCCACGGCATGTTCAGCTGCACCATAACTGGTCGGGTATAAATGACCATTGGTGACTTCTTGATTAACCAGTGCATCGTTGTGCAAGTCTTGCATTACAGAACTAATACCGTCTCCATCTACTGGGTCGAGGTTTTGATCACCCATCATGACAAAGTGCTTGCCTTGTTCTAGGCCACCCGTTTTTCCAGAATCATCATAGATGAACGATTTATTTTGAATGTATTGGTGCCAGAAGTCGACTTCTGCTGCGTTTTGCTCAATGTTCTTACCCACATCAAAAGCCGGAGGAGTAGGGTGAGACATCAGCAAGTGAACGGTTTCTGTCCCGTTTTTAGTTGGAATTAGGATCGGTGCATCAACGTGGTTTTTTGATGATAGACGAACTTCTTCCCACTCAGCAGTTGTGTACCACTCTTCGCCACAACCCATACCGACAGGGAACTTACTAGGATCATCACACACTGTGATTGTTGGGATGGTTGAACCTTCAAGATCTTTCCATTTAAATTCTTGAAATGTACGTGTGTTTGCCGTGTCGATTTCGTATTTAGACATCAAAGCAAACGCGTATTGACCATGGTAGAAACCGAAACCCCACGCATCTCCGGGTAGTGTCCCAGGAGTACCATCATTGTCTAAATCAAAGCCAAATTCGTTCAATAAGCCGGTGTTGGTTGAGTAGCTTTCAAAGTATGGGTATGAGATTGGCTCTAGGTTAGCATCGCCGCCTGCACCTTCAATACTTTGAGCGACAGAAAGGTAGTTTTTCTGGAAGCCTTCTAGCGCCGATTTGTCGGTGCCAGTACCGTCATTGTTAAACTCAGCCATCATAAGTACGTCAGGACGATTCTTTTGAATCACGGCTGCTACATTACGGATCTGAATCACTTTGGCCGCTGTCTCTTTGTCTGCAGCACCAATCGTGTTATCCAAATAATCGGATACTAGCGTTGCCTGAACACTTGGTTCGATTTGCATTTCTGTTACAAGAGCTTCAAAGGTTGTTCGGTCAAAAGACAGGTTGTAAGTTGCGATTTTGACTTCTTCAGGTTGAACATAATCAGTGTCGCTGCTGCAACCAATTAAAAGAGCTGAAGAAATGGCGAAAGCGATAGATGTTTTTAACAATTTCATAAAATGGATCCGCTAATTGCATGAAAGAATTGTGGGATGCAAATGTTATGGAATGAATATCGTTCTGTAAGTGATAGTCGTCACATTGAAAGTTGATGATCGACATGGTGTTACATTGAAAGTGTGATATTTGGAACTAACCTTTGTTATTTTAATAAAGACAAAAATTTCATATATTTAATTAGAAGCGTAAATTAAAAAGCCCTCATAGTAATATGAGGGCTCTTGAGTTAGAACTAAACAACGTTGTTATTGGGGTGTTAAGCGCATTGTTTTACTAAGCATATTGCTCCACTGTCATTGCCCAATTTCTCTTTTGTTGTTCAAAATTCATTTTGATCTGCTGGTATCGAACTTTAAGTACTGAATGCTCGTACTTTTTCACGACGTCTTCACGTTTGCTTTCAAGTAGCTGCTTTTTAACTTCATAGTACTCATTCATATTTGATACAAGTGCATCGAACTCTTCCTGAAGCTTGTCTGCTATTTGTTGCTTGTCGGCACGGTGCATGATCTTTTGCTGCGTGCGTTTCAATAGCATTGATGCTTCCGCTTTTTCAATACGAGCTTGAGGCGTTTTCTTAAGTTTACTTGCTAGACCCATCAATGAAGCGCTTTTAATCAACCATTTAGTGGGATCGTATTGCCACCAGTAAATGCCGTTACGGTAGTCGTTTTCAAAGATATGATGGAAGTTATGGTAGCCTTCGCCAAAAGTAAGAACCGCTAACACACCGTTATCACGTGCTGTATTTTTATCTGTGAAAGGTTGGCTACCCCAGATATGAGCAAGCGAGTTAATAAAGAAGGTTGTGTGATGGTTAAGCACTAAGCGTACCGCACCCACGATTAACAACATGCCAATCACATCGCCGTAAATCACACCTAATGCGATAGGGACTCCAAAGTTCATGAGAAGAGCAAGTAACACGTAGTGCTTATGTTGCCACATCACGATTTTATCTTTTTTAAGGTCACGACAGTTTTCGTAATCGGTGTACATCGCAGTGTTGTAGTTACGAATCATCCAACCGATGTGTGAGTACCAAAAACCGCGCTTGGCTGAATAAGGGTCTTTGTCGTTATTGTCGACATGTTTGTGGTGCACACGGTGATCAGAAGACCAATGCAGTGCGCTATTTTGGAGAGCAAATGCACCACCCAAGGCAAATAGAAACCTGAGGCTTGAATGCGCTTCAAACGCTTTATGTGACCAGAGGCGGTGGTAACCTGTAGTGATTGACAGATTGCAGAAAGTAAAACAGATCGCTAGCCATATCCAGTGCTCCATACCATAGCCAAAAAAGTAGCCATAAATGGGAGCTGCGACAACAGCAAGCAGCATACTAAAAGAGAATACAAAAATATTGAGCCAGATTAATGGCGGCTTTTTTGTTGATGATTTGTCGGCACTATTCATTAGCAAATTTCCATTGGGCTTACATCTGTACGCTAGAATATCAGCGTACACGTGTAAGTCAATATTGAAAGTGTAAACGTGTATTAGTATGTTTTGCTTAAATATTGTATAAAGGTAGTATGAAATGTAGTAGCAAGTCAGAAATGGAAGTACTAAGGGCTAATAAATGGAAATTAAGGTAGCTGAATATAAAGATTATGAGCGGATTGCCCAATTACATGCGGATAGCTGGAAGCTATATTACCGTGGGATTCTCGCTGATGATTACTTGGAAAATGATGTTTTGGAGGACAGATCTGTTATTTGGCAGACTCGTTTGATTAATCCTCCTTTTAACCAACATGTATTATTGCTTGAAGAGGGTGGTTTACTGGTTGGTTTTGTCTGTGCGTTTGGCAATCACAACTTTGAGCGTGGTACGTTCATTGATGCTTTACATGTGGATAATGCCTATCGTGGCCGTGGTGTAGGCAAGCGCTTGTTGTCTGAACTATCTAAGTGGTTGCAACAATATTATTCGGATTCGGGACTTTATCTAGAAGTGATGTCTGAAAATCACCAAGCTATTGCTTTTTATCAAGCGATTGGTGGAAAAGAAGAACTGGAACAGGTTTGGAATGCACCATGTGGAAGTCAAGTGACCGAGAAAGTAATCTCTTGGGAATCTCCCGTAGAACTTGAGCAGAAGACAGCGAGTGCTGTGTATTCTTAGTCGCTTCTCGTTGTGAAATTGTTCCTTACTAAATAATAAAGTTCAACCAAAGCTCCTTTAAAGCTTAAGAATAAAAATAAAAGCCCCGAGCATTAGATTGTTCGGGGCTTTTTTGATTAGGGTAGATGTTTCTAATGATTGTGCGTTTAGTCGCACCAAGTGATCTGGTTTCTACCGTTTTTCTTCGAAATGTATAGCGCTTGATCGGCGTCGTTGATGAGTTGCTCAACAGACCCAAGAGCTTGAGGCGAATGTTTCACACCAATTGAGATGGTAACTTCCAATCTAAGGTCAGAGGGCGACTCTAAAAGAGAACCAACTAATGATCTGATTGAGGCTTCGGTTTCGCCTTGCACCATGATCAAGAACTCTTCACCGCCATACCTAAAACAGTTACTGCTGCTCGGTAGTCTTTGTTTAATCTCGTTAGCCAATTCTTTGATAACCATATCACCCATTTGATGTCCGTAAGTGTCGTTAATCGACTTGAAATGGTCTATATCGATCATGATTGATGTAATGGATAACTGACGGTTAATACTGGGTTCTATGACTTGATGAAGATATAGACGGTTATAACAACCTGTTAGCGCATCTCTATATGAAAGCGCTTCGTATTGGCTAGATTGTTTACGCAGTTGGATGGCTTGTTTTCGCAGTTGTTCTGATTGAATAAAGCGTTTATGTACTTCAAAATCTCGTCTTAAGCACGCCGCCGCTATAAGGATGTAGGCGGATATGTAAACAGAAATCGTTTCAATTTCATGGTTAGGTTCAGCCGCGTACAGATAAGGGGATAAACCAATAATGTAGCTTAAAAATATGAAGGTGAGCGCGGTTATACTGTAACTCGCTGACAACCTTGAGAAGGTTCCGACATAGATCATCACAATGATGATGCCACCTTGGTAATCAAAATCCCCAAGCTCAATAGCGAAACGACCAACATAAACTAGAAATAGAGCACTGATTATTAAGAAAGCCGCTTCTAATTGTTGTAACGAGCTGGGCTTGTATTTAATGCAGTGAGATGCAGTAAACCACATGGCAATAACGATTATGGCTCTTAGTAGAGCTGGGATGATACATTCAGCACCGAAGTGTATGAAATCGGTGATCATAAACGCAAAAAATATTGTGATTGGAATGTAGATGGATTTTACGTACGGCAAATAAATTTCATTATCGAAATAGGTTTTAAATCTCTGATTTTTGAACCCAGAATAAGCGCGCATTAAGAAGTTAGCCGAAATTGATACACAATAATTTGCGTAGTATGTCACAGTGTTTCAGATTGTAAACGGCAGTTTCTATTGATTCGTCAGTATGTTAGCTAGATCAAAAAAACGTAGAGCGAAAACATTCACGTTCTACCGAAATAGAACGTGAATAGCTTAGAGGCAGGAGTAAAAGTGAAGAACAGCGATTAGCGTTTGTTTTTTAAGTAACGCTTACGACGTTCTTCTTTCTTCTTAATTTGTTGTTCTGCTTTTAGCGCAGCCGCAGCTTCAACTTCGATCAGCTCTTTTGTTATCATTTCTGGCAGCTCAAGCGTTACTTTACCTAAAGTGCCGCTACGAAGTTCGTGAAGTAAGATTTCAGAACATTTATGAATATCGATATGACCCCCAGCTCGAAGTGCTCCACGCTTGCGACCAATCGCTTCCATTAATTCAATGTCAGACTCTGGTAGCTCTTCAATTTGGTAGCGTTCTTTAAGTAGGTTAGGGTACTGTTTCGCTAAGTATTCAACTGTATAAAAAGCAACTTCGTCGTATTCCATTGCTGTGTCTTTAACTGCACCAGTTGCTGCTAGGCGAAAACCACTATGTGGGTTTTCCACTTTAGGCCAAAGGATTCCAGGAGTATCAGAAAGGATTACGCCATTTTGTAGGTTGATACGTTGTTGGCGACGAGTTACTGCCGGTTGGTTACCCGTTACCGCAATTGTACGCCCAGCTAAGCAGTTGATGATGGTCGACTTACCTACATTTGGGATACCCATAATCATAGTTCGGATGTTTTTGCCCATCTGTTCACGGTGAGGTGCTAGCTTACGCACTAGCTCCATTACGTGATTTACTTCTTCTTTTACGCTAGTGGTAATTGCAATCGCTTTAACGCCTTGTTCTTTCTCAAAGTGCTCAATCCAAAGTTGAGTGAGTTCCGGATCGGCAAGGTCGCGTTTGTTTAAGACTTTGACACAAGGCTTATCGCCGCGCAGTGAAGAGATCATTGGGTTTTCGCTACTGAACGGAATACGAGCGTCCAATACTTCGATGATCACATCAACCTGTGGGATAACTTCTTCGATTTCTTTGCGGGCTTTATGCATGTGACCCGGAAACCATTGAATAGACATAGAGATAAACCTTGATAAATATATTTGCTGCACATTGTAAGGGTTCGATAGGGCGTGTAAAGCCATATCTATATAGTGATGATAAAGATATGAACTTATCGCCACCTCACAATGATTTCAGTCGATGCTAGCTTCACTCGGGTTGATATGCATGGGTAAGTCTTCATTTTTCCAACAACTATTGATGACGCTTGAGAATTACGCCCATCTTCTCGCCGAATGCGAGGGTTAAATACATGAATATTTCATCGTCATCGACCGCCCATGACTCACCTGAAACTAAGCTGCCCGTCTGCGGTAACTCACGGTTTAAGTAAATTTCAAGCGCTTCCTTATTGGTGTAATTCAGTTCAGTTAATGAGAAGGTGACTTTTGAGTCGACTCGTCTTTGCACTTGTATGTTGCTGGTAACGCTGGTTTGAAAAGGCGTAGTAACATCGGATTTGGGTTCGAATGTGGTAATTAAGCGAGCACTTTCTGATTCAGGGCTATCGATGATCAGTTGTGTGTTGATAAGCAGAGAGCGTTCGCCATAATTAACGATCGAGTGTCCGCTCCAAAAGCCAGTAAATGGTTTCGTTGGCGTGTAGCTGAGTTGGAATAAGAGAAAACCAACGACCACACAAACGGTCCAGATTACGAGAACTTTATGATGTTTGGATTTTAATCGCATAAGGTAACTTGCTCTTGATAAGTGCAATGAACGGTTACTTCATCGTCTTTTAAATATATAGCCTCAACCTGGCGGTTTTCATCTATTACTATTGTAGGCGTTTGGGATAGGGTATCGATGTGCTGGTTTTCTGCTTCGATTATAGAAACTCGTTCTAGATATCGTATTGGTGGGGTAAGCAAAGAAGCTAACCGGTAGCCAATCGCAATCGCTAGTAAACAACCAATCACGACAAGGGCTCCAAAACGTTGTAAACGGATTTCGTCTTGCTGTACGATTTTATGCGACTCTAAAGGCTTGGATTCTTCTGCTTGAACTTCCAATGGTAAATGGTTGGCAACGGGAGCTATGAATGCTGCTTCCACTGAGCAAGTCTCAGTGTTGTTTTTGACTAATTTCGGTTCGATAGCCAACAAATAACCTGTCTTGGGGATCGTACGAATCAATGAACGTTTATCATCACCCAGAGCAGTTCTTAATCGTTTGACCAATTGGTTGATCGTTACGTCTGTGGCATACGTGTTTTCGTAAAGTTCCTTAACGATGTTTTCTCTAGATAGTACATCAGGAACTCGTTTGATCAACGCATTCAACAAAGCCGATTCTTTTGCTCTTAATTGAGTCAGAACTTGGTTTTTGGATAAAACTCCTGAGGTTGATGAGTACAAGTATTCACCAATAAGGTACACAGGTGGCTCTAAAGTGAGTTTGGTCATAAATTAATAATAAGTGGGCAAATTGCGGAATAGAAACTTATTTAATTATGGCACTTTAGTCGTCATATCGTCATCAAATTTATAGGTTTTAGTACCAGTCAGTATTTCGCTAAGGCGATCGTGATACTAACTGATAAGTGAACCAACTTGTGAAACCGATCAGAAGGCGTAGTTTAAAGAAGCTGACACTAACCATTCTCGATGTGTAAAGAAGTCTATGTTTGAGTGGTTCTTTCGAGTTCCGGTAAACGTCGCGATGCTCCAATTTTCCCAACTTCCAAGATCTTTGTACTCATAAGCGATGAATAATCTATAACTATTGTCGGTTCTGCTTTGATCGAATATTGGATTATCTGCACGGTAATCGCTGTGAGCGTAGTTACCTGTGATAGCTACAGCATACGATGAAGATACAAAGAAGTACGATGCTTCAATACCATATCTGTTGTGTTGATTTGCTTTGCCATAAGCATCATGGAACGTGTAGCTTAAACCGTAATTGATGCCCGATTGACGGCTTAACATCGAAAGGTACTGAGCTTTAATGAAGTACGCCTGGCTATCTCGCTCTAGAAGCTGACTAGGGACATTGTCTTCCTCTACGTCTGCGTAGGCGTATGCCATATCTAGCGAAATATTCGTTTGTGAAAGGTTACTTAATTTCATGCGTACAGCACCGCCATCAACATCGGTTTTCGTGCGGCTTTCGTCGATTTCATATGGGTTAGTCCATACTTCGCCTGGAATTACGGTTGGCAAGTAGGCCACATCAACGGTTGTGCCCGAGTCTAATTGTTTTTGGTAACCAAACTCGAATGCCAGCGTACCGACCGATAAATCATCACGAGATGTACCCACATATAAACGGTGAGTTCGATCTGCACCGAAATCAAAATTCAAATTTCCCAGAGGAGTAAAAATGGCCTTGTCACCATAGTCGCCGCGGTTTGATTTTTTACCTAAATTTGGGTTGCCCTCGGTGTAGAGATTTGAATCTGAGTGTGTGTAGAGAGTAGCGAAGAGTATTTCGCCGCTGAGTTGATCCCACTCTACCGCATGTACAGTCGCTGTTACCGAGGCTGTAAGTATAGCTGTCAGGGCAATTAAAGACATTTTTGTCGCGTTCATAACAATCTCAATATTAGGCTTACCTTCAACTTTCCTTGTCGTATGGTTAGAAATCCGTTCTATTAAATCAATTCAAAAACATGCGATTCGACCTGAGGTGATTGGATTGCTGGTATCGACATCACATTAGAGAGTTCGACGTATTGGCTTGAACTCATGAATGAGAGGTGAATTATTCATGGAACCGGCAAATAAGGCTAATGACAAAAAATGACTTTATGGTTTTTAATTAAGTTATTGATATTTAATAATTATTATTAAATGTCACTTTTGTAGGGTCGGTGGGATTACACATATTTAGAGAGGATTTAGTTGTTTTTAGATGTTTGGTTTCAAAAAATCGTTACAATCGACTCTAGAATTAATTCTTAGTAGGGAGGTGAGGTAAAGATGAATTCATGTCTGTTGTGACGCTTAAGTAACAGCAACATCTTTAAATTTTGTCCAACTTTGACTTAGTCGAACCTTCATTACGTCAACGTATGAATTTGTGAGTTAGCGGTTTTTATTCCTTTCTAGCAAACTTTCTGAGGAATGCTTGTTTAAGGTAAAATAGTGAAGCGTCTGATGAATTAGAAGATTAAGGCTTCAATTGATTTTTATATCTATAGTCATGCCTTGAATTTTACATCTGGTTGTATAATAGATTCTAAACTATTGATAAAATTTGCTTTTTTTATTGCTTCTTTTCGATTAGTAACATTGATTTTCTTATATATGTTGTATACATGTGTTTTTACCGTGCTTTCTGAAATAAACAGGTCGCTTGATATTTCTAAATTTGAATCACCTCTAATGACTCGTTTAAATATTTGAATTTCTCTTTTTGTTAGGCTGGACAGCATTACCTCCGACTTGACAGTATACGAGCGTGCATTGGACAAAATATGTGACATCAGCTTTCTCGGTAACCATAAATCATCGTCACATACTGTTTTCAAACAACGTGTAAGGTGATCGATAGGCGCATCTTGATAGATTACCCCTTTTAAATTAAATAAATTGAATAATTGCATTACGGTAATGCTTTGTCCTGTGATATCTTCAGGAACGTCATAGACCACCCACTTACTGGACTCTAGGTTTGATAGAGTGACGTTGATATCTTTTATATCGGTCAACAATAAATAGCTAATGATAACGACATCAAATTCTTTATGATTAAGTGAGCGTTCAATATCTAAAATACATTCCCTATTAAAGGAGAAATCACTGTATTTTTCTATTTCTCGTTGGATAAACTGGTTGTTAATACCGTTGTCACCAATTAGGAGTATGTGTTTTAAATTATTCTTATGGTCATACATAACTTACTCCGCAACTAACAATTGATTTTTAATTTTATGATGTTGGATTTTATATAATTGGGTGCAATGTCTCATTTTTTATATAATTACATATTTACGGTTGTTGTGAAAGGCGAGGTTCAATAGAAATTTGTAATGTGTCGTCATATTGCCCTCCTGGTTTATTCTCTGTTTCTCCAATGACAAAACTCAAAGGAATAGGCTGACCAATTGTCGAAGCAAGACGTTGGATTCGTGCATCCAACTGATCAAGGTTTACTCTGTCATTATCTAGGGAGAGTTGATATGGGATGTCCCATTTAGTGTCATTTGATTCATGGCGTAACTTTCCTTGATAAGCTGATTCCAAAACAATGGTATAGCCTGTATTACTTTGAACCCACAAGTTAGGCGCAGAACGAATCACTTTATTTGAATATAATGTACCGAGATCAAGGTCATAGTGTTGTTGGGTTAGCCCATAAAAGTGAATTTTTGCAGCGGGTGGGACGTTAACTGAAACAGGCAGTGAGCTTGGGCTGATTTCTATTTGTTTGTTGTCTGAAGTATAAGAAGGCGAGACCTCTAAAAGTCCTCGATAGGTTCCTGACTCTAACCATTGTTTGCTTGGAAAGCGCATTTGTATCGTTGCGGATTGTTGACTGTCGGTTAATGACAGATGCCACTGATTAGCCACAGGCATGCCAACGAGCCCACTCCATTCAAAGTTGAGCCTGTCTTGGTTTGACCCTTTTAACGACCGACTTGTATCGCTAAGTTGTAAAATCAGGCTCAACTCACAGGGTTCGCCGATTATGTTTGCATCTATACGGTAAGTATTTATTGTCGCAAAATTCCCTGCGCTGAAAACGTCATACTGTGATTGTGAGGAGACGGGTTGAATAGCCAATGCACTAGCTTCACACGCAAATGTAGAAGAAACATGGCTTATGGCGATGAGGCTTAATGCTCCACAAAGAAGTTGTTTATTCCACATACACATCTCCTAGTCTTATCAAGTTGTCACTGCGTTCACTGAGGGTGATGATGACTGATTCCTGTCCTTTGGTGTCGAGTACCAATTGATATTTACCTGGCTTTAATCCAGAGATTGCAAAAATTCCGTTACGATTAGTAAAGAAATCAATCGGTAATTGTTTTGCTTCACCAAGGTAATGTGCTACGCCTGCGACAAGTGAAATAGGGTTGTTACTTTGACGATCGAATAGCTTGCCAATAACGGTTAAGACAGCATCGGAGCCTATCTGTAGTTGGTAGCCCTGTTTATAACCAGGCTTAACCCAGAACGCACCATCACCTAAGTCATACCCAGGTGGTAAGTTATCGACTTCGTAACCGATCACTTGGCCATTATAAGCAACAAGATCAGGGACCATAGCATTGCCATCTCCTCTAAGATAGACACGTGCGTACTCAGCATCTTTTGTCGGGTCGATAGCCACATCATTCTCTTTAAGGCTTTTATGTTTGCTAACAATCGCAAATGCTTCACGAACTGGTCTGCCGATCGTCACAGATGAACCTGCAAAAGCAAGTGCGCTGCTGATCGTCACGTCTGTACTATGGTTTCGTGTTTCACCACTAATATCTTCAAGCCGTGAAGCGTGAGTCGCATTCAATTCATAACGGTTGGCCGTATAGTTAATACCGGCATCCATATCTGCATCTGTTTCTTCGTTAGTTACAATACTCGCAAAGCCTGATATACCGCCGGTGTTACCAATATTATTTTGATAACTGTAATCTAATGCTGCTTCGTTGAGCTCTGTTGTGTAACGACCGACTACGCGAGTTTGTCGGCTAAGAGGCCAACTTATTGTGACTGTGGTACTAATGTCATCGTCTTCGGTTGCGTTATGTTGATAGCTCAAGCGTGCACTCCATGTAGCGGGAGTATCAAATAGCCCTGCTGATAGGCTCGGACTGATCAACCAATAATCGTTCTCTTCATCGACTCCTGTTCGGTAGTTGAGGGTCATAGCCGCGCGTAAAGACTGGCCTAGATAAATGGAGCCGAATGCTGAGGCAAAATGGGTGGTTAAGTTTATATCGACATTGGAAGCATCAAATCCTGTCACACCCGTAAAGTTATTGGTTAGATATTCGTAACTTACACTTAGTTGTGGGGTCAGCGTATTTGCACTGGAAAACTCTGCATCGAAAGCAAATTTATAAGCATCGCCAGTTCCAAATGTAGGGTGTTCGCTACGTGAAGCATTGAATTCAGTGACACCCCATGTAGAAGCAACTAAGGCGGTGGCACCATATTGGTATAGATCTTCACGGGATTGGAAATTAGTGCCTAAAGTTAACCAAGGGTTAATACCCACATCGATATAACCATGCAAAATGCGTTCGTCGGTTAGATACTCTATTTGCCCATTCTGTAATTCAGATGGTGCTCCATACATAATGCTATATTCGAACTCGCCGCTATTGAGCAAGTCGTTACCTGTCGCAATCGAAAACTCGATGCGTTCTTCATTACCCGAACGATCGGTGATGACCAGCACAATATCATTACTACCTTGCGCAAGAGGGATATCACTAAGGTTATAGCTACCGGCCCCTAGGGTTAACCGTTGAACTGCGATCCCATCAATATAGACATCGACATTAGATGCTCTTTGTAGTGTGAATGATTGATTAGCTCTTGGACGCGCGTTTCTAGTTGGAATAAGGGTGAAATCTCGAGTTAAGCCAATACCAAGAATGTCGGTGCTATCTTGAAAAGATTGACCGCTGTTGTACATATCGCCTAGTACCAGTCGTGTACCTTGTTCGGCAAAATCAATGTTTAGGCGAGAGCCTTCTCTTATGTATCTCGATTCTTGCGATGAGCCGTTTTCTAAATAGGATTCATACTCAAAATTTAGAAAGCCAATGTTAAGAGCGGAGTCGAATTGGCTACGATAAAGATCCTGTCTTGAGGAGTTTTGATCGATATATTGACTCTCGTTCGCGGAGAGGGCCAAGTTAATGTACCCACTGAACATACTTGGCTCTGCATAATTATAAAAATCATTCGCGCCATTCATCGACAGTTGCTGTGTTAAGCTAAATTCAGGCGGTACCGTCACGATACATTCTAATGACGAAAAGTCGAAACTAAGACCTAACCCTACGAGTTCAAATTGATGTTGAGACAACATCTCGTTATCTGTCGTGTTACTCAGTTTATTGATACCTTCTTGAGTCACCACTGAAGAAAGGAGAGTGAGAGTGCTTTCTTTAGGCAGCAATATCTCATTGTTAGCGGTAATGATAATATCCGCTTCACCCAATATAGTGTCACTTATTCTTAGTAACGAGGTGAGTTGAATGTCTCGCCCTGTCGGATTCAATACCATTTTTTGACTCCAAACGTTAGGAATGAAGGCGGCAAAATAAAAAAGTATCAATACCAAGATATACAAAAAATGCCATGTCTTGTGATAGGTTCTAGTTTTCATACCCATGGTAAGTGCCCACTGGTAAGTGATTTAAAGAAGAAGGCAAAGTTATAGTTGAGCGCGGTGGGACAAATTGTTCACCTAAAGCTTCGTGTACTTTTTGGTTTTGAGATTCAAGCCCTGTAAAATTAAGTAACGATGTGTAGGTAAACCGCGTCCCTGTATTGGTCAATGTGAGTTGCCCTTTTTCACCTATGTGCAATTTCACGTCTGGCTCAAGCGAAGAAGAGTGAATATGCAATAGCGCATTGTAATGAACTTGTAAGTTGATACCCGTAGCTAAACCTGTCGGCATATCAAATTTGGCGTTGTTCTGGCTAATATTCGCGGTACTAAAGCGAATGAAGTAACTCTGAGACGTTTTGAGTAATCTATTGCCCAACCATTGTATACGGAATACTTGACGCTCCCCAGGTGCTAGCATTGCAGCCGGAGGAAACACAAACATTTCTTCATTTGACAGTTCCGATGTTTCAAATGTGCCATCGGATAAAAAATTCAAACGGCGAACGTTGGCTTCAAGAGGGAGAGTCTGTGTCGAATTATTAGTCACAACCAGCTGTGATGTTGCTCTATGATCAGTGTTGAGCTCAATGACGGTTGGAAATAGTGTTATGCCAAACGTCTGTGCACATAAAAAGCAATAAACGAGCCCTCCGAAAATACAACGTCTCATCACTACTGATCCTGTTCTATTTCAATCGATAGGGTCTTAAAGTCATAATTTTTAAGTGGCATCATTTCAAAAAAACGCGTGGAATACGGAAGCACTAAAGTTCCTGGAATGCGCTTGGCGATTTCTACGCCTTTCAAATACGTTGAGTGTGTACCGTCTGATACTTTCCATGTTGTATTCGTTAATCGACCATAACTATTACCACTGTTAAGCACTTCTAGAACCCATTTGTTGTTTTTGTCATTTTGCTCGATACTTTTTATCTCTAACTGAGAAGTCGTGTTTTGTGGTCGTACGTTGATCAGCGTATTAAACTGAAGCAAGAGACTTACTTGTCC
This sequence comes from Vibrio sp. S/42/10, assembly GCF_029890535.1. Taxonomy (NCBI): domain Bacteria; kingdom Pseudomonadati; phylum Pseudomonadota; class Gammaproteobacteria; order Vibrionales; family Vibrionaceae; genus Vibrio; species Vibrio sp. S/42/10. The sequence continues at coordinate 51,118 of NZ_JAKMZC010000024.1, forward strand.
CTGGTTGCTACTCGCTCTCTCTACCTTCACCTGTTTAACAGCGATACGATACGCTTTTGATTCTGTGATGGAAGGATCACCTAAATATCGCACCATAATTGATTGCGATCGTCCAGGCTCAATAATCGCGGTCACCGGAATTACTAATAGCTCGTCATCTGCAGGCGTCGTAGTTTCTTTCCCGTATTCGTTCATCGTCATAAATACTGGAGACAATTCCACTGTTAGTGGTTCGGTAGATGAATTATCCACTCTCATTGTCATTTGAGCCCTTTTACCAAGCGGTGTCATTTCCATAGACATCGGCTCTACCTTGAACGCATGGGCAGATAAACACGTAAATGACAATAAAAGAAGAACAATCCATTTCTGCATGATCCATTTATACATATCGAGGAGCTCCAAACTAAACTTATGTCGGTAAGGTTTAAGATTCAGATTAAGTCGGAGGCCAACTAGTGGCCTCCGACTTACTGACCTCTAATTTGAGGTAATATTTACGGTTAATGTATCTGAGTAGCCACCTGCCCATGGCGAGGTTTCTGTCGTAACAATATCAATGGTCGCGGCAACACCAGTAGCTAATGCACCAGAACCACCATAAGAGTTACTCACTGAAACATCATTTTGACCTGGGCCCCCAGGAGCATTAAGTGTGAAAGGAGCTAGGCCCGAAGGGCTAAATGTTGCATCGTAGGTAAGAGCGTAGTCTTCGCTATCGTCTGACTCTAGACCGCCTTCAGCACTTGTTAGTGTCACAGTTGCACCATCGACGTCATTACACTTCATGTTCAGACCGCCAACAGAAATGTTTTGAATTTGAGACACGTTACCAAAGTCCATGAGTTGTGTTGAAAGGCCGGTAACTTCACATACAGGTGAAACAAAACCAACTAACTGGACGTCACCAGGAGCGGCTTGAACTTGAGCACCAAAAATAGCAGTGGCTGTTGCTGCGTAGATTGTTAGCTTTTTCATTAGAAATTCCTTTATCTTAAATGATTGGCTCAAATACTGCTGAGCATTTGTTATTCTGCAGATACATTGCAGAGGTCTTACTTTGTCACGCTATGAATCGAGGGATAAACTTCGATTTCAATCACGTCTTTATAATAACCTGCGAAGTGCAAGCTATTTTCAAGTGCAACCCTAAGGCTCCCTTGTTGAGAGAAAGGAATTACACCAGAACTGTCTATCATTACAGGTGATAAGAGTTGACTGCTGTGTCGACTTTCGTTAAGACGAAGCTCATCTATTTGTAATGACAAATTATAAGTTTCAATGATATCAACGCCTTGTTGTTGATATTTTAGGCCACCGTATTTGGAGTTAATCGTTATACCCAATGGGCGGTTACAATACACATTAAAAGGTAACGATTGAACATCGAGATGTTCGGTAAATTTCATAACGTTGCCAGAGAAAAAATTTATTTCGCATCGATCTTTGATCTTGCCGTTAATTCCTAACGTTAAAGTATTGGCGCTGACATTAAATGAAAGTGACAACCCCAAAATTAACGTGGAGAGAGTGAGGCTATGAAGAAACCAACATACTTTGTACATAAGCTCACCTCTCCCTAATCGAATGTAACGTGTTGCTTGGTTAACAAAACTATAAGAGCTACAAAAAATGGCGAAGTAGTAAAAAAAGTTGATTATTATTCAGAAGTATGAGATTTCGTATGATTTTGAGTTGGAAGAGTGATACAAAAATTTAGATAACAATTTTATATTCAATTAGATACATAGAATTTACCTAAGTACCAGTTTGATTGAGAATTTTTATTGAATTGATAAAATTTAAACTATGGTCTACGCGTTTGTTTAAAGTCTTAGATTATGGTGACTTTACCTAAATAACTCTATTAACGTGATGGTCCTAAAAAATAAATACAACGTCTAAAATGTTTGTAGATAAATCCAATGGAGCGAAGTGAAATAGCAATGAAGGATGATGAATTATTAGAAATTGAAAATTATTTTCTATTTAAATTAACACCTTAAAATACATCTTATAAATGCAATATGTTAACCACCAATTACCGTACGAATGACATTAAATATAGCGAAGTTGTTCTGAGTGCATATTTTGGTTTTTTTCATCACCAGCCTAACTCTATTTAACGCACGGGATATCGCTTGAATTTGGGAGGAAAGGTCACCCTGCTATGTTTGGATGATTTATTGAAGATATTTATATAGGACAAAACGAGATTTAGTTTTGTTGGCGTTAATGTGGTGTTTTTTAAGACATTGAGGCTGGTGTAAAGGTGTTATTTTCCTTATATGAACGGTTGATGACTCTTTTTAAGACGAAAAAAGGCTCCCCTTTGAAGAGAAGCTTCATCATTAATAGTTTATCGATGACAAATTAACCTAAAGTTAAAGTACATTTTCCAATTTTTGTAAGAAAGTCACGATATCTTCTGCGCTAATATCTCTATGGGTGACAAAGCGAACAGGGTTGCCTGGCGACATTGTAATGCCTTGTTCACTCAGCTCACTTGCGATGCGGTTAATATCAACAGACTCATCTAATTTAGCAAACACGATGTTGGTTTGAATGAAGTCAGGATTGACAGAGAAGCCTTCTAGCTTGCTTAGACCAATCGCTAGATTTTTTGCGTTCTCGTGATCGACTTTTAGTTGAGCAACATTTTCTGTTAGTGCCATTTTGCCTGCAGCGGCAAGAATACCGGCTTGACGCATACCCCCACCAACCATCTTACGCAGACGACGTGCTTTAGCGATGTACTCTTTGTTGCCCAATAGCAGTGAGCCGATCGGAGCGCCTAAACCTTTTGATAAACAAATCGTCATCGAGTCGAAGTGCTGTGCGATTTCTTTCACGTGGACATTTAAAGCGGCTGCCGCGTTGTATACACGAGCGCCATCCAAGTGCATTTGTAAACCATATTGGTTTACGAACTCACGAGCGTTAGCTAAATATGACATTGGCAGCACTTTACCATTGATCGTATTTTCTAGGCTCAGAAGTTTAGTGCGCGCAAAATGACTGTCGTCTGGCTTAATCGCAGAAGCAAGCTTTTTAAAATCTAATGTGCCGTCCGGGTTGTTCTCTATTGGTTGAGGTTGAATAGAGCCTAATACTGCAGCGCCGCCAGCTTCGTATTTGTAGTTGTGAGCTTGTTGGCCACACAGATACTCGTCACCACGCTCACAGTGCGCCATTAAACCGAGAAGGTTGGCTTGAGTACCCGAAGAAGTGAACATTGCAGCTTCAAAGCCTGTTTCAGTTGCGGCCCATTGCTCTAGTTCATTTACGGTAGGGTCATCTCCGTAGACATCGTCACCTACATCTGCGTTTGCCATTGCATCACGCATAGCTTGTGAAGGTTTGGTTACGGTATCAGAACGAAAGTCCATGTTTCTCTCCTAGAGTTTTATAAATAGCCACATAGTTGTGCTTTGCTCAAACAAGCGATGGTTTTGGTATCGGTAATTTGATCGCAGCGAATTTTATCGTGCAGTTCTTTTAAGCTAAGTTCGATGACCTCTATTACTTCATCTTCATCACACTCAAAGCGAGTCGTATGATTGAGGTCTTTTGCGACGAATAGGTGTTGTATCTCATCACAGAACCCTGCAAGTGGGGTAACTTGCCCTAAGCTTTGGAATGATTTGGCACTGTAGCCTGTTTCTTCTTCGAGCTCTCGTTGTGCACATTCAAGTGGTGTCTCATTAACTTCCATCGTTCCAGCTGGTAGTTCTAATAGCCATTTTTTGAGTGAAGGACGAAACTGGTTAATGAGGATAATCTTTCCAGACGACGTAATAGGTAGAATAACAGCCGCGCCAGGGTGGTGTATTGTTGTATGCTTTACCACGACGTTCGTAGGGAGCGTCACGTTCTCTTCTACTAGAGAAATACTTTTCCATTGATGGATAACTTTACTCATGCAGTCTTGCCACATTCCTTGTCAATTTATCGCGTTACTGAAGACGTGCACCACCTTAACGTCTATGGTGTCGAAAATAAAAGAAAATTTAGGCTCAGTTACCGATTTAGTTTCACACCGTTCGTGAGGTTACTCTCATATTTGGAATCTATGATTGCGCCAAAATTACGACCGTAACCATCTGATATAAATGCAACTCAATAATAAAATACACTTGTAACAAAGTGCTAACAAATGTATAAAAACATATCTACACTCTCAATTGTTCAAAGATTTTCGGAGTAACGCATGAACCCTTCTATTTCTTCACATGCTGACAAGGCGCTACTCTCTGAAAGAATCAATAAATTAGCGCAAGCTCTGTCTGACGGTGTCTATGAAAGAGAAGACACGATTAAGCTTTGTTTACTGGCTGCTTTAGCGGGTGAAAGTGTGTTTTTACTCGGTCCTCCGGGTATCGCAAAAAGCCTTATCGCTAAGCGTCTCATACAGGCTTTTGACAACAGCAGCTACTTCGAATATCTGATGACGCGTTTCTCTACTCCAGAGGAAGTGTTTGGCCCGCTAAGTATCCAAGAATTAAAAGACAACGGACGTTACGTAAGACTAACTGAGGGTTACTTGCCAACCGCGCAAGTCGTATTTCTTGATGAGATCTGGAAAGCTGGTCCTGCCATCCTAAATACGTTACTTACAGTAGTTAATGAGAAAACATTCAAAAACGGCAGTGACATTGAACGTGTGCCGATGCGTTTATTAGTCTCGGCATCCAACGAACTTCCAGATGAAGATAGTGGCTTAGAAGCGCTGTATGACCGGATGCTAGTCCGTGTGTTTGTAAACCGTATTCAAAACAAGCAAAATTTCAAATCAATGCTGACGACTGGTACATCTCAAGAAGCCGTGATTCCAAAAGGTTTAGCGATTACCGACATTGAATACCACCAATGGCAGAAAGAACTCGATAAGTTGGAATTGACAGATAATTCCTTCAACAAGCTGTTTGAACTAAAAACCATGCTTGAGGAGACAGTTAAGAAACAAGGCTCCTCTTCAGAATCAGATCTGTATGTGTCAGACAGACGCTGGAAGAAAGCCGTCAAACTGTTGAAAGCGAGTGCGTTCTTCAGTGGCAGAGATAGCGTGAATCCATTAGATATCATGCTCCTGCAAGATTGCTTATGGCATAGCCCAGAGTCGCGTGATGTGGTTCGTAGTGTTGTAAAAGATTTCGCACTTAACCGAGCATTTGACCAACAAGAGTCGAAAGCTCAAATCGAAATGTCTCGTGAAGAGCTAGAAGAAATTCAAGATGATGTTGAATCGACGTTGTCGGTTTCGTTATCGATGGAATCAACCAGTGGCTTGTTACGTAAAGACGTGTATCAACATGATATTAAGAACGCGAAGATGTACAGCGTAGGTAGTGCTTACAATTTAGTGAAACTGGTCTTACTGCAAAGCAACATGTCGGTATCTGAATCAGAGAAAGGTGACAGCCGCTGGGTATACGTGGCGAAAGATGATTTTGACCGTGTTCTTAAAGAAGGGCACGGTGATATTTACGGCTACGTCAACGAAAACAAAAATCTATGTCGTCTAAAGTTGGATCTTGATGCCTCTAATCAGCTCGTTATCAAAGATATTGCGAACCGCTCTGTGTTGGTTAGCGTTGTAACGACTGATGGGTTAGATCAAGAATTGTATAACAAATGGTTAAGTGGCGCTGAGAGAGCACTAGAACAGTTGACTGAAGCTGAGTTCAAGTTAAAGAGAGTCCGCACCGAGTTCCACGACGCATTACCTCATAACTACATTGATCCAGAGCTACCAAAAGCGATGGAATCAAGCTTACAAGCAGTAACTCAAGACCTTGAAACGACAAAAGTGAAGAGCAGTAAGATCGCTCAACGCATCAAGTTCATGAGTCAGTACTTCGAGTAAGGGGAGACAAGTATGTTAGGAGCAGATGGCTTAAACCTTGCTTTGATGGTTGCTGATTCGGGCATCATTGATACGGCGATGAATGATCTCATCGCTCGTTCTCAAGTTATGATGGCTGCTGAGAACAAAGGCGTCAAAACATCGGTAAAAAACCATTTAGTTAAATGGCGCGGAAAAGTGAAAAAACGCGTGACCAAAGTGTGTGAGACCGACCGCTTCCAAGAGGAAATAGCACTTTATCAAGAAGTGATTTATTGGAATGAAGGCCAGTTTTTTGATGACATAGACGGAGTCATCAAAAAGTTGGAGTGGCACTCTGCGTTCTATCTACAAGCACGACGTTTAATGGAAAACAACAAAGGCGTTTATAACGCTATGTTTCCACATTACTTTTGTGATCAATGGTATCAGTCGTTATCTGAAGCCATTAAGCAAGCTCAAGTAACCGAACTTGAAACAAGCAAAGAAAAAGTCTTAGCGGATCTTTATCAGCGCATGGAAACCATAAAGAACATGGACAAAGTGACTGAGTCAGGTGATGAAGGCAGCGTAGGGCGCTTGTGGGATATGGCTTCAGCTAAGTTGAGTAAAACTGACCTAACCGTAATGAAGCGTCATGCAGAGTTCTTAAATAAACATAAAGGCCTGCAAGAAATAGCTGAAAAACTCGGCCGTATGGCGGGTGAGGAAGACGATCCTTCGCTACACAAAGCCCCTGTAGAAGAGCTACAGATGGTTGAAGAGAAAAGCGATGAAGCGGTAGATGATATTGTCGGGATTCACGAGAGTGATGACTTGAACAAGATGCTACCAAACGAAACTATGTTCTTAGCTTATCCTGAGCTCGAAGTTATCTTTTATAAACATCTGGCGGACAAGCGCTTACTGAGTTATCGATCTCAAGGTAAATCTCGTACTTTACGCAAAGTGAAAGCGCAAAAGCCAGATAGTAAGAATATCGATATTGAAAAAGGACCGTTCATCGTTTGTGTGGATGCTTCAGGTTCAATGAGTGGATTTCCAGAGCAATCTGCCAAAGCAATGGCTTATGCCCTGATGCAAATCGCTCTCGCGGAAGAGCGAGACTGTTACGTGATTCTGTTTTCTTCTGAGCAGATTACCTATGAGTTAACAAAACAAGATGGTTTACGTGAAGCGAGTGACTTCTTAAGCTACTCATTCCACGGTGGTACTGATCTAGAACCTGTTTTGATGAAGTCAATTGATTTGATGACCGGAGATAAATACAAGAACGCAGATTTGATTGTGCTTTCTGATTTTATTGCACCAAAACAATCTGACGAAATGATTGCTCAAGTCGAAAAATTGAAAGAGCACAAAAACCGTTTCCACGCGGTAAGCCTATCTAAGTACGGCAACCCACAACTTATGACCATGTTTGACCATTGTTGGGCTTACCACCCAAGCCTTGTTGGCCGTTTTATGAAAAAGTGGTAGCGTTCGATCACTCCAATTAAATCCCTTTTGCTGTGTGTTTTTTGACTCAAGAGATCGAACATGCAGCAATTTGATTTAAATGTCAGCAAACGGAATTTAAATTCACTTTTTTGTTTGACTATCTTCCCTCAATCCGTAAAGTAAGCACCCGAACACAGGGGTAGCTTATTTAACTCCCTAAAGTGTTGATGTAAGAAGGCGCCTTGGCAGAGTGGCTATGCAGCGGATTGCAAATCCGTGGACCTCGGTTCGACTCCGGGAGGCGCCTCCATTCTCTTCTTCTTTTTGTTTAGACAAAGGGATGAGCAGAAGAATGACAATGCGATACTAGCTCAGTTGGTAGAGCGCAACCTTGCCAAGGTTGAGGTCATCGGTTCGAACCCGATGTATCGCTCCAAATTTTGTAATGTTGATTCATTTGACATTAAGATGGTGTTTTACTTTTCAGTAATCGGCATCGCAATAAAGAATTGCGTGCCCTGGTGGTGGAATTGGTAGACACAAGGGATTTAAAATCCCTCGGCGTTCGCGCTGTGCCGGTTCAAGTCCGGCCCGGGGCACCATCTATTTGATTGCTACTTTTGGTAGAGATCAACAGAGTAGTTCTCTTAAAACACTCATTGAAGGCGCCTTGGCAGAGTGGCTATGCAGCGGATTGCAAATCCGTGGACCTCGGTTCGACTCCGGGAGGCGCCTCCAATCTTCAGAAAAAACCAGTCCTAGTGGCTGGTTTTTTCGTTTCAGATATACCACCGAACAACCTGCCTTCTAGCCCACTTATTTAACAACTCAATCATTATTCATGTCACCTGTTTCGCACTTGTGCCATTATTTACCATTGCTCTGCGTTACTTTGAGTTTGTTGGCTGAGTAATATGTAAATAAACAGAAGTCACAAATTATTACTGTACTCAATTTGTTTCATTTATATGAGTGTTAACTCTCTTTAATTCATATATATAGGTGAGAGCATAGAACTTTATATTTCTTTAATTGTTCTATAAGAGGTTCTTAATATGCAATTTAGTCTAAAGAGAAAAATGGTTTTCTCTGTAGTTTTAGCGATTGCTGTTACATCTGCCATCCTTCTTTTTATGGGTTATAAGACTTTTCAAAGTAACAGTTGGCAATCAATAGAGAGTGAGAGTCGAAACACACTCCAAGCGCATGCAAAGGGCATCAGCGATTGGTTTTATGATAAGAAACAAGCAGTACACGGACTAAAACAACAAGTTCAACTTAACCCGTCATTAGATATAGTGCCACACTTACGTCAAACCCTTGTGTCTGGTGGGTTTGGGTTGAGTTACTACGGTAACAAACAAGGTGAGATGTTTCGCCACGATCCTTCATTAAATAAAGCGGGCTATGACCCTAGAGCTCGAGGTTGGTACAAACAAACTTTAGCAGAAAATCGCGCGGTCACTACTAAGCCATATGTAAGCGTCACTATGCAAACCTTAGTGGTGACCTTAACTGATCCTGTGACCGAAAATGGTTCGATTATTGGTGTGGTGGCGTCAAATCTCGCATTAGACAAGCTTATTGACGATGTCTTGGCCATTCAGGTTCCAGGTAATGGGCGAGCGATCCTAATAGATAAGCAAGGTACGGTCGTTGCCCATAAGAATAAAGATTTCATCCTTAAGCAAGTCAAAGAGATAGCACCAGAATTAAGTGTTGCTGGATTAAATAGTGCCGCACAAAACTTAACGACAATTTTTACAAAAGTTGATGGTTATGAGCGCGTCATCATGGCTGAGCCTATTAAAGGCACCGACTGGCTTCTTGTGATTGAAATGGACAAAGACGTATTAGAACAACCGTTGTTCGATATGCTGATCAGTCAGGTAACGACAGGATTGATCGTATTGATCGTTATGGCTGCGGCAACGTCGTGGTTTGTCGCTCGTCAATTGGTGGAATTAGGACGAGTGAGCGAAGCTTTAGCTGATATTGCTGAAGGGGAAGGAGATTTAACACAACGCCTCCAAGTATCGAGTCAAGATGAAGTCGGGCAACTTGCCGATAAGTTCAATGTGTTTGTCGATAGGCTACATGAGATGATGAAAAATGTTACCCAAGTTTCAACTGCCATGAATAACGGTGCAGAACATGCGAACACAAGCGCATTGAAACGTAGCGATAGCGTAAGCCGACAACAAGACGAGATCACTATGGTAGCAACAGCTGTAACCGAAATGGCGACAGCAACCTCTGAAATCGCGTCTAATGCAGACAATACAGCAAAAAGTGCAAGTCATTCTGTTGAGTTAAGCGAACAAGGCTTCCAACAAATGGCGAAGAGTCAATCATCAATCAATGAGCTGTCTATTGAGTTAACCAGCGCAGTCTCTATCATTAGTGAGCTTGAAGAACACGGTCAACAAATCGCGTCAATCTTAGCGACAATACGTGAGATCGCAGAGCAAACTAATTTGCTTGCACTCAATGCGGCAATTGAAGCAGCGAGGGCCGGAGAGCAAGGTCGTGGTTTTGCGGTGGTTGCTGACGAAGTACGAGTATTGTCACAACGTACTCATGCTTCAACGGAAGAGATTGAAGACAAGATCAAGCGTTTACAACAAGCGACTAGCGGTGCTGTTAAAGTAATGACACAAAGTCACGATATGGCAAAAACTAGCGTACACGATGTGGATATGGCCGGAGAAAGCTTGGCTCAAATACGCGAAGCGATTCAGATGATCAGCGACATGGCGACTCAAATTGCTTCAGCCGCAGAAGAGCAATCTTTAGTGACCGCGGAAATCAACGCCAATACTGAGTCGGTGCGTGAAGTAAGTGACGTGATGGCGCTTGATGCGTCAGATGCAGTCTCGCAAGCCGACCAACTCAGTCACTTAGCTAACGATCTCAAACAGGAACTCTCTAGATTTAAATTATAAGTCCAGTTACAACCATACAGAGCACAAGTCGTTACAAGCTTGTGCTCTTTTTTAAGCAGCTAGCGTCAACTTGATTTGCTGTCTCAGTGTTTATCGAAGAAATCTTTATTACGGATATACTTACTCATAAGGTGATAAGAGAAAGGCCGAATCAACCAACTAAAGATAGAGCGACCAAGGCGAATGAGTGTTGGGGTGTTTTCATAGATTTTACCGTTGTAGAGCCAAAGCACTTTTCCTGTATGCCAATACATTAAAGGTAATGGCGGCATGAAGGTTACAATGTCTATGTCACAACAGATGCGGTAAGTTTTCTTGCTTAAACGGTAGTTCTTTTTAAAGCTCCAATCACCAATTGCAGGCTGGCCAAACGTGACGACTCGTTTGATGCAACCGGGATACTTTTGGTCTAGGTAGTCAGCAAATACACAACCAATAGCGCCGCCAGATGAGTGGCCGGTGATGGAAATTTTTTTTCCTTCTTTTAACAAAGGTATGAGCGTGGCTTCTAAACGTTCTATAACGGTTTGCCCTAGCTTATCTTCGTTACGACTTGGTTGGCTTTCTTGAAACATGAGATGATAGAAACCAGCATGAACACGATAGTTCAGTCCAATCCTTCTACAGCTTCTGGTCCATAATGCGAAGGTGAGTAGCCAGTCAGAAATACTGTGTGATCCCTTGATAACCACGACTACCTCATCTTTGTTGCTGCTCCATAAGACTCGAATCATGGTTTTACCAAACTGATTCTTTATGATGCGTTGTCCATTAGGGTCAAACCCGTAACGAGTTTGTTTAAAAACTCTAGGGTAAGCGAGGTTACATAGGACGGCATAACGCTCATATTGGTATCGTTTTAGTGGTTTCACATTTTCACTTCGTAATAAGAGTTACTTAAAACTCTAGAGGTTGAATGTGAAACGTGCATGAAAACGACGTTGTCTTTCTTACGCTACAGATAACCAGTGGGAAGAACTGACTTCAAACGATAATGTCCAGTCTATAAATTGAATTCCCCACCTGTGGTGATGCCATTGAAACTTAAGAACTATGTATAATAACCATACAAGCTGCAGTAATTTAAGCCTGTAAAGTTCGATATTTAATCACTTGAATTAAAAGATAAAATTTATTGTTGACGAATTTTTTCCATCCGTTAAAGTACACCTCGTTCTCACGGCCTAGGTCGCTGAGAGATGGTGTTTTACTTTTCAGTAATCAGCATTGCTTAATTGCGTTGCCCTGGTGGTGGAATTGGTAGACACAAGGGATTTAAAATCCCTCGGCGTTCGCGCTGTGCCGGTTCAAGTCCGGCCCGGGGCACCATCTATTTAGTTTCTACTTGAGAGTAGAGTGATGAACAAAGAGTGGTTCTCTTTAAACACTTCAATATATTTTTATGTTGATAAGGCGCCTTGGCAGAGTGGCTATGCAGCGGATTGCAAATCCGTGGACCTCGGTTCGACTCCGGGAGGCGCCTCCATTTTCTTTCTTCTTTTTGTTTAGGCAAAGGGATGATTAGAATAATGACAATGCGATACTAGCTCAGTTGGTAGAGCGCAACCTTGCCAAGGTTGAGGTCATCGGTTCGAACCCGATGTATCGCTCCAAATTTTGTAATGTTGATTCATTTTGACATTAAGATGGTGTTTTACTTTTCAGTAATCGGCATCGCAATAAAGAATTGCGTGCCCTGGTGGTGGAATTGGTAGACACAAGGGATTTAAAATCCCTCGGCGTTCGCGCTGTGCCGGTTCA
>NZ_JAKMZC010000025.1:0-59040 GCF_029890535.1 Vibrio sp. S/42/10
CGAACTGCCTGTTTATGCGGTTGATAGTGATGGCGACGATTCACTGGTGTCTCAGCTTAATGTGACCATCGGTGATGATGTCCAAATAATGCAAGATGGCACATTAGATATCGTTGAACCAAATCTGTCTGATGGAACAATCACAACCAATACCATTGATGTGATGCCAAATCAGAGTGCCGATGGTGCGACGATCACTCAGTTCACTTATGACGGTGTCGTAAACACACTGGACCAAAGTATTTCAGGCGAACAGCAGTTCAGCTTCACAGAAGGCGAACTGTATATCACCCTTGAAGGTGAAGTACGCTTTGAACCTAATCGCGACCTAGACCATTCAGTTAGCGAAGACATCGTGAAGTCGATTGTCGTGACTTCAAGTGATTTTGATAATGATTCTCTGACATCAACCATAACCCTGACGATTACGGATGGTGATAACCCTACGATTGATGTTATTCCAAGCGTTACCCTCTCTGAAACGAATCTGACTGATGGCTCTGCGCCAAGTGGCAGCGCGGTAAGCTCCACTCAAACCATTACTTTTACCAATCAAAGTGATGATGTGTTTCGTTTCCGTATTGAGCCAACAGAGTTCAATACTAACGATGATCTTAAATCGAACGGTCTAGCCGTTGAGTTACGTGAAGATCCGGCAGGGTCGGGTGACTATATTGGTTTTACGACCAGTGCGACGAATGTCGAAACCACGGTATTTACACTGAGTTTTTCTAGCACCACATTAGGTGAATATACCTTTACTTTGCTTGAGGCTTTGGATCATCAAAATGCCCGTGGCAACAATGACCTCAGTTTTGATTTACCCGTTTATGCGGTAGACAGTGACGGCGATGATTCACTGATGTCTCCGTTAAGTGTGACCATCGGCGATGATGTTCAAATCATGCAAGATGATACGTTAGATATCGTCGAGCCAACCGTCGCAGATTTGGCCGCTGGCACAGTGACAACCAGCACCATTGATGTGATGCCAAACCAGAGTGCCGATGGCGCGACGATCACTCAGTTTACTTATGACGGTCAACTACGAACACTTGACCCAAATGATAACGGCGAGCAGCAGTTTAGCTTCACGGAAGGTGAGTTGTTTATCACGCTTCAAGGTGACGTTCGTTTCGAACCTAATCGCAATCTAGACCACGCGCTGAACGAAGACATCGTGAAATTGATCGTGGTGACGTCTAGCGATTCGGATAACGATGTGCTTACCTCAACAGTAACGCTGACCATTACCGATGGTGATATCCCAACCATTGATGCAGTGCCAAGCGTTACTCTTTCTGAAACTAATCTGAATGATGGCTCTGCACCAAGCGGCAGCGCAGTAAGTCAGACCGAGACGATTACTTACACGAATCAAAGTGATGATGTGACGGGTTTCCGCATTGAGCCTACTGAATTCAATACTGGCGGTACGTTGAAATCGAATGGGTTAGTGGTTGAGCTGAAAGCCGACCCAACCACACCGGGCGGTTACATTGGTTACGTTACTGATGGCTCGAGCGTTGAAACCAACGTGTTTACGATTAGCTTCTCAGATACTAACTTGGGCCAATACACATTCACCTTGCTTGAAGCGTTAGACCATGCTGATGGCTTGTTGAATAATAACTTGAACTTTGATCTTCCTGTTTACGCTGTCGATAGCGATGGTGATGATTCACTGGTGTCTCAGTTAAATGTAACCATCGGTGATGATGTTCAAATTATGCAGGGCGGTGTCTTAGATATCACGGAACCAAATCTTGCTGACGGCACAATCACAACCAACACCATTGATGTGATGCCAGAGCAAAGCGCTGACGGTGCGACGATCACTCAGTTTACTTATGACGGGCAAGTTCGAACTCTGGATCAAACTGACAATGGTGAGCAGCAATTTAGCTTCTCAGAAGGTGAGTTGTTCATCACTCTTCAAGGTGACGTGCGCTTTGAGCCAAACCGTAATCTAGACCACACGGTTAACGAAGACATCGTCAAATCGATAGTGGTGACCTCAAGCGATTCAGACAATGACGTACTGACCTCCACAGTGACGCTGACCATCACCGATGGTGATATCCCAACCATTGAGGCAGTGCCAAGCGTTACACTTTCGGAAACTAACTTAAGTGACGGCTCTGCGCCTAGCGGCAGTGCAGTAAGCCAAACTGAGACGATTACTTTCACTAATCAAAGTGATGATGTGGCGAGTTTCCGTATTGAGCCAACCGAGTTCAATGTAGGTGGAGCTCTGACGTCTAATGGCTTTGCGGTCGAGATAAAAGAAGACTCTGCTAACCCGGGTACTTACATCGGCTTTATTACCGATAGTTTGAACACTGAAGTTCCAGTTTTCACGATTGCCTTTTCTACGGGTACGTTAGGTGAATATACCTTTACCTTACTTGAAGCGCTAGACCATGTGGATGGTTTAGATAATAACGATCTCAGCTTCGATCTGCCTGTTTACGCTGTTGATAGCGATGGTGATGATTCACTGGTGTCTCAGCTTAACGTCACGATTGGTGATGATGTCCAAATCGTGCAAGACGGTACGTTAGATATCATCGAGCCAAATCTGGCCGACGGTACGGTGACAACCAGCACCATTGATGTGATGCCAAATCAAAGTGCCGATGGCGCAACGGTCACTCAGTTTACCTATGACGGTCAGCTACGAACGCTTGACCCAAATGATACTGGCGAACAGCAGTTTAGCTTTACTGAAGGTAAGCTTTATATCACTCTTGAAGGTGAAGTGCGCTTTGAGCCGAACCGCGACCTAGACCATTCAGTTAGCGAAGACATCGTGAAGTCGATTGTCGTGACTTCAAGTGATTTTGATAATGATTCTCTGACATCAACCATAACCCTGACGATTACGGATGGTGATAACCCTACGATTGATGTTATTCCAAGCGTTACCCTCTCTGAAACGAATCTGACTGATGGCTCTGCGCCAAGTGGCAGCGCGGTAAGCTCCACTCAAACCATCACGTTCACCAACCAAAGTGATGATGTGGTTCGTTTCCGTATTGAGCCAACAGAGTTCAATACTAACGATGATCTTAAATCGAACGGTCTAGCCGTTGAGTTACGTGAAGATCCGGCAGGGTCGGGTGACTATATTGGTTTTACGACCAGTGCCACAAACATAGAAACTACAGTATTCACATTAAGCTTTAATTCTGGGGCATTAGGCGAATACACGTTCACGCTCATCGAAGCATTAGACCACCAAGATGCCCGAGGCAATAACGACCTCAGCTTTGACCTACCTGTTTATGCGGTAGACAGTGACGGCGATGATTCACTGATGTCTCCGTTAAATGTCACTATCGGCGATGATGTTCAAATTATGCAAGACGGTACGTTAGATATCGTTGAACCAAATCTTGCTGATGGCACGGTAACAACTAGCATTTTCGATGTGATGCCAAATCAAAGTGCTGATGGCGCAACGGTGACGCAATTCACTTATGATGGTCAGCTTCGAGCGCTGGACCAAAATGACACTGGCGAGCAGCAGTTTAGTTTCACAGAAGGTGAGTTGTTTATCACGCTTGAAGGTGAAGTGCGCTTTGAGCCTAATCGTAATCTAGACCACACGCTGAACGAAGACATCGTGAAATCGATCGTGGTGACGTCTAGCGATTCGGATAACGATGCGCTGACCTCAACAGTTACGCTGACCATTACCGATGGTGATATTCCAACCATTGATAATGTGCCAACAGTGAACTTGTCAGAAACGAATCTGAGTGATGGCTCTGCACCAAGCGGCAGCGCGGTGAGTTCAACTCAAACCATTACTTACACCACTCAAAGTGATGATGTGACCAGCTTCCGCATTGAACCAACCGAATTCAATGTTGGTGGTGCTCTAACATCAAATGGATTGGCGGTTGATCTGAAAGCCGATCCAACCACACCGGGCGGCTACATCGGTTATGTTACCGATGGCTCGAACGTTGAAACCAGCGTGTTCACGATTAGTTTCTCAGATACCAATTTAGGCCAATACACCTTCACCTTACTTGAAGCTTTAGACCATGTTGATGGCCTCACAAATAATGATTTGAGTTTCGACTTACCGTTTTACGCCGTCGATAGTGATGGCGATGATTCACTCGTGTCTCAATTAAATGTAACCATTGGTGATGATGTTCAAATTATGCAAGGTGGTACGTTAGATATCACTGAGCCAAATCTTGCTGACGGCACAATCACAACGAATACCATTGATGTGATGCCAGAGCAAAGTGCCGATGGCGCGACGGTCACTCAGTTTACTTATGACGGGCAAGTTCGAACTCTGGATCAAACTGACAATGGTGAGCAGCAATTTAGCTTCTCAGAAGGTGAGTTGTTCATCACTCTTCAAGGTGACGTGCGCTTTGAGCCAAACCGTAATCTAGACCACACGGTTAACGAAGACATCGTCAAATCGATAGTGGTGACCTCAAGCGATTCAGACAATGACGTACTGACCTCCACAGTGACGCTGACCATTACCGATGGTGATATCCCAACCATTGATGCAGTGCCTAGCGTTACTCTGTCTGAAACCAACCTTAGTGACGGCTCAGCACCAAGCGCCAGCGCAGTCAGTCAAACTGAGACCATCACCTTTATCAATCAAAGTGATGATGTAGCAAACTTCCGCATTGAGCCAACCGGGTTCAATGTGGGTGGAGCACTAAAATCGAACGGAGCTGCGGTCGAGATAAAAGAAGACTCTGCTAATCCCGGTACTTACATCGGTTTTATTACCGATGGTTCGAACGCTGAAGTTCCAGTGTTCAACATTAGTTTCTCTACGAGTACGTTAGGCGAATACACCTTTACCTTACTTGAAGCGTTAGACCATGCGGATGGTTTAGATAACAACGATCTTAGCTTCGACCTGCCTGTTTATGCTGTTGATACGGACGGTGACGATTCACTGGTATCCCAGCTTAATGTGACCATCGGTGATGATGTTCAGATCATGCAGGACGGTACGTTAGATATCACCGAGCCAAATCTGGCTGATGGAACAATCACAACCAATACCATTGATGTGATGCCAAACCAAAGTGCCGATGGCGCGACGATCACTCAGTTCACTTATGATGGTGCCGTAAACACACTGGATCAAAGTATTTCAGGCGAACAGCAGTTCAGCTTCACAGAAGGCGAACTGTATATCACCCTTGAAGGTGAAGTACGCTTTGAACCTAATCGCGATCTAGACCACTCAGTGAGCGAAGACATCGTGAAGTCGATTGTGGTGACTTCAAGTGACTTCGATAACGATTCTCTTACTTCAACCGTTACGCTGATCATTACTGATGGTGACAATCCGACTATTGATGCGGTGCCGAGCGTATCAATTGAAGAAGCTAATCTTGCTGATGGTTCCACGCCAACTGGCAGCGCGGTTAGCCAAACGGAAACCATCACTTTCACTAATCAAAGTGACGATGTTGAGAAATTCCGTTTAGAGCCAAGTGAATTTAATACCAACAACGCGCTCAAGTCAGATGGTTTAATCATTGAGATTCGAGAAGAACCAACAGGTTCAGGCAATTACATTGGTTTCACGACTGATATTTCGAATGTCGAAACCACAGTGTTTACACTCGATTTCAGCAGTACCACTTTGGGTGAGTACACCTTCACGCTTCTGGAAGCGATTGACCACACACCAATTCAAGGCAACAACGACCTAACATTTAACTTGCCAGTTTACGCGGTTGATAGCGATGGTGATGACTCTGTGATGTCGCCACTGGCTGTAACTATTACTGATGATATTCAAGTGATGGTTAATGACTCTCTCACTATTGAAGAGCCAACGGTTGCAGATTTGGCAGCAGGTACGCCGACTACGCCAATCGTTAATGTCCTTGATGAAGAAGGAGCTGATGGCACGACCATTACTCAGTTCACTTACGGTGGTGGGGCGGTATTGACGCTTGACCAAAATGACACGGGTGAGCAAAAGTTTGTGGTTGCTGACGGGGCTTTGTATATCACTCTACAAGGCGATATTCGTTTCGAACCAAGTCGTAACCTCGATCATACTGTTGGCGATATCGTTAAGTCGATAGTCGTAACATCGAGTGATTCTGATAGCGATCTTGTGTCTTCAACGGTAACGCTAACCATTACCGATGGCGATATCCCAACGATTGACACTGTGCCAAGCGTTACGCTGTCAGAAACGAATCTGAGTGACGGATCTGCTCCGAATGCCAGTGCGGTAAGTTCCACTCAAACCATTACCTTTACTAACCAAAGTGATGATGTGACAAGTTTCCGTATTGAACCGACGGAGTTCAATATTGGTGGTGCTCTCACATCAAACGGATTGGCGGTTGAGTTGAAAGCCGACCCAACCACTCCGGGTGGCTACATCGGTTTTGCGACAACCGCTCCGAATGTTGAAACTAACGTGTTTACGATTAGCTTCTCGGATACCAATTTAGGTCAATACACCTTCACCTTGCTTGAAGCGTTGGATCATGTAGATGGCTTAGCGAAGAATGATCTGACTTTTGACCTTCCTGTTTACGCGGTTGATAGCGATGGTGATGATTCACTGGTGTCTCAACTGAATGTGACCATTGGTGATGATGTTCAAATCATGCAAGGTGGTACGTTAGATATCACTGAGCCAAACCTTGCAGACGGCACAATCACAACGAATACCATTGATGTGATGCCAGAACAAAGTGCCGATGGCGCGACAATCACCCAGTTTACGTATGACGGTCAAGTTCGAACTCTGGATCAAAATGACAATGGTGAGCAGCAATTTAGCTTCACAGAAGGTGAGTTGTTCATCACTCTTCAAGGTGACGTGCGCTTCGAACCAAACCGTAATCTAGACCACACGCTTAGCGAAGACATCGTGAAGTCGATTGTGGTGACTTCAAGCGATTTAGATAACGATGTGGTGACGTCAACGGTCACTCTGACTATTACTGATGGTGATATCCCAACCATTGATGCGGTGCCAAGCGTTACGCTTTCAGAAACCAATCTCGTTGATGGGTCTTTACCAAGCGGCAGTGCAGTAAGTCAGACTGAGACTATTACTTTCACGAACCAAAGTGATGATGTAGTGAGTTTCCGAATTGAACCAACCGAGTTCAATGCCGGTGGAGCACTAAAATCGAACGGATTTGCAGTTGAGATAAAAGAAGACTCTGCTAACCCGGGCACTTATATCGGTTTTATTATTGATGGCTCGAATACTGAAGTTCCTGTCTTCACTATTGGCTTCTCTACGACCACACTAGGTGAGTACACCTTTACTCTGCTTGAAACGTTAGACCATGTGGATGGTTTAGATAATAACGATCTGAGCTTTGAACTGCCTGTTTATGCGGTAGACAGTGATGGTGATGATTCTCTGGTATCTCAACTTAACGTGACCATTGGTGATGATGTCCAAATGATGCAAGACGGTACGTTAGATATTGTTGAACCAAATCTTGCAGACGGAACAATCACAACCAACACCATTGATGTGATGCCAAATCAGAGTGCCGATGGTGCGACGATCACTCAGTTTACTTATGACGGCGTCGTAAACACACTGGATCAAAGCATTTCAGGCGAGCAGCAGTTCAGTTTCACAGAAGGTGAGCTGTTTATCACTCTTGAAGGGGAAGTACGCTTTGAGCCGAACCGCGACCTAGACCACTCAGTGAGTGAAGATATCGTGAAGTCGATTGTGGTGACTTCAAGTGATTTCGATAATGATCCGGTGACTTCAACCATTACGCTGACCATTACCGATGGTGATATTCCAACCATCGATGCAGTGCCAAGCGTTACGCTCTCAGAAACAAATTTAGCGGATGGTTCTGCGCCAAGTGGCAGTGCGGTTAGTCAAACGGAGACGATTACTTTCACCAACCAAAGTGATGATGTGGTTCGCTTCCGTTTAGAACCAACCGAGTTCAATACTAACGATGCACTTAAATCGAATGGTTTAGCGGTCGAACTGCGTGAAGATCCTCAAGGTTCTGGTCAGTACATCGGATTTACTACCAGTTCGTCTAACGTGGAGACGACAGTATTTACGTTGGACTTTAACTCCGGAACCTTAGGTGAATACACATTTACTTTAATCGAAGCTCTGGATCATCAAGATGCGCGTGGCAACAACGATTTAAGCTTTAATCTACCTGTGTATGCGGTTGATAGTGATGGCGATGATTCGTTAGTTTCTCAGCTTGGCGTGACCATTGGCGATGATGTTCAAATCATGCAAGACGGTAAGTTAGGTATCGTTGAACCAAATCTTGCTAATGGTACGGTAACAACCAGTATTTTCGATGTAATGCCGAATCAAAGCGCTGATGGCGCAACAGTGACGCAATTCACTTATGATGGCCAGCTTCGAACGCTTGACCAAAATGAAAATGGTGAGCAGCAGTTTAGCTTTACGGAAGGTGAACTGTTCATCACGCTTCAAGGTGAAGTGCGCTTTGAGCCTAATCGCGATTTAGACCACAGGCTGAACGAAGACATCGTGAAATCTATCGTGGTGACGTCTAGCGATTCGGATAACGATGTGCTGACCTCAACGGTAACGCTAACCATTACTGATGGTGATATCCCAACCATTGACACAGTGCCAAGCGTTACGCTGTCAGAAACGAATCTGAGTGACGGCTCTGACCCGAATGCCAGTGCGGTGAGTTCAACTCAAACGATTACCTTTACTAACCAAAGTGATGACGTGACGAGTTTCCGCATTGAACCGACTGAGTTTAATGTTGGTGGTGCTTTGACATCGAACGGATTGGCGGTTGAGTTGAAACCCGACCCAACCACATCGGGTGGCTATATCGGCTTTGTGACCACGGCTCCGAATGTTGAAACTAACGTATTCACGATTAGCTTCTCAGATACTAACTTAGGCCAATACACATTCACTTTGCTTGAAGCGTTGGATCATGTAGATGGCTTAGCGAAGAATGATCTGACTTTTGACCTTCCTGTTTACGCGATTGATAGCGATGGTGATGATTCACTGGTGTCTCAACTTAAAGTCACCATCGGTGATGATGTACAGGTCATGCAAGACCAAGCGCTTAATATTATTGAGCCAACGGTTGCTGATTTGGCTGCAGGTACTCCGACGACAGCTACTGTTGATGTGATGCCTGAACAAAGCGCCGATGGGGCGACAATTACTCAGTTTATATATGATAACGGAGCAGTAATAACGCTTGATCAAAACGATACGGGTGAACAGAAGTTTGTCTTTGCTGAAGGTTCACTGTTCATTACCTTGCAAGGTGAAGTGCGCTTCGAGCCAAATCGTAATCTAAACCACACCGCTAGCGAAAACATCGTGAAGTCGATAGTGGTGACTTCGGGCGATTCAGATAACGATGTAGTGACGTCAACAGTAACTTTGACCATTACTGATGGTGATATCCCAACCATTGATGCAGTGCCAAGCGTTATTTTGTCTGAAACCAACCTTGCAGATGGTTCAACTCCAAGTGGCAGTGCAGTCAGTCAAACTGAAACGATTACTTTTACGAATCAAAGTGATGATGTGACCAGTTTCCGTATTGAACCAACCGAGTTCAATGTCGGCGGCGCACTGAAATCGAATGGGTTTGCGGTTGAGATAAAAGAAGACTCTGCTAATCCAGGCACTTACATAGGTTTTATTACCAATGGTTCGAACGCTGAAGTTCCAGTGTTCACTGTTAGTTTCTCGACCACCACGCTAGGTGAATACACCTTTACTCTAATTGAAGCGCTAGACCATGCAGATGGCCTAGCTAATAACGATCTGAGCTTTGATTTGCCCGTTTATGCGGTAGATAGCGATGGTGATGATTCACTTGTGTCTCAACTTAACGTGACCATTGGTGATGATGTTCAAATCATGCAAGGCGGTACGTTAGATATCATCGAGCCAAATCTTGCAGACGGAACAATCACAACCAACACCATTGATGTGACGCCAAATCAGAGTGCCGATGGTGCGACGATCACTGAATTCTCATTTGGCGGTATTGTCAAAACACTCGATCAAAGCATCGTAGGCGAGCAGCAGTTTAGTTTCACAGAAGGTGAGTTATTCATCACTCTGCAAGGCCAAGTGCGTTTTGAACCGAATCGTGACCTTGACCACTCTGCCAGCGAAGACATCGTGAAGTCGATAGTGGTTACTTCAAGTGATTTTGATAATGATCCGGTGACTTCAACCATTACACTGACCATTACAGATGGTGATATTCCAACCATCGATGCAGTTCCAAGCGTTACTCTCTCAGAAACAAATCTAGCGGATGGTTCGGCTCCAAACGCTGGTGCGATCAGCTCAACGCAAACTATTACTTTCACCAACCAAAGTGACGATGTGGTTCGCTTCCGAATTGAACCAACTGAGTTCAATACCAACGATGCGCTTAAATCGAATGGCTTAGCCGTTGAATTACGCGAAGATCCGCAAGGGTCGGGCAACTACATCGGATTTACTACCAGTTCGTCTAACGTGGAGACGACAGTATTTACGTTGGACTTTAACTCCGCAACATTAGGCGAATACACATTTACCTTAATCGAAGCTCTCGATCATCAAGATGCGCGCGGCAACAACGATTTAAGCTTTAATCTGCCTATGTATGCGGTTGATAGTGATGGCGATGATTCGTTAGTTTCTCAGCTTGGTGTGACCATTGGCGACGATGTGCAGTTGATGCAAGACGGCACAATCACCAGTCGTGAGCCGGCAGCAAGTGTCGAAACATCAAATACCTTTGATGTGATGCCAAACCAAAGTGCTGATGGAGCCAAAGTCACTTCATTTGTTTTTGACGGTAACACTGCAGAAAGCCTTGATTTAAATGTGAATGGTGAACAAGAGTTTGTCTTCACGGAAGGCTCGGTATTCATTACGACGGAAGGTGAGATACGTTTCGAACCTGTACGTAATCAAAATCATGCTGGTGGTGATATTACCAAGTCGATTGAGGTGACGTCTGTTGACCTCGATGGCGATATTGTTACATCGACCGTGACGCTGAAGATTGTTGATGGTGACCTTCCTACTATCGACCTTGTTCCCGGAATTACGTTATCTGAAGTGGACCTGGTCGATGGCTCTGTGCCAACCGGTAATCCAGTGACAATGACACAAACCATTACCTACACAACGGGTAGTGACGACGTAAGCCATTTCAGAATTGACCCTACGCAGTTCAATACTTCAGGATCTTTGAAATCGAACGGTCTAGATGTCGAAATAAAAGAGCAGCCAGCTAATTCTGGTAATTACATTGGCTTCGTCAAAGACGGTTCTAACGTAGAAACCAACGTCTTCACGATCAGCTTCTCGGCGAGTAATTTAGGACAATACACGTTCACACTGCTTGAAGCGTTAGATCATGTCGATGGATTACAAAACAATACACTAAGCTTCGATGTCCCTGTGTTAGTGGTTGATGCGGATGGTGATGATTCTGCAGTGTCGCCAATGACAGTTGCGATCACCGATGACGTACAAGGTGTTCAAGATGGTACCTTGAGCATCATTGAGCCTTCATTAGCTGATTTGGCATCGGGTACGCCACCTACGACACCAATCATTGATCTTATGCCAACGCAGAGTGCTGATGGCGCGAAAGTGACACAGTTTACTTACGATGGTGGCACAGCTGTAACGTTAGACCCAAGCATTTCTACAGAACAAGTCTTTACCGTAACCGATGGCTTACTGTACATCACCATTGAAGGGGAGGTTCGTTTTGAACCGAGCCGAGATCTTGACCATTCATCCGGCGACATTGTAAGAACGATTGTCGTCACCACCAGTGATTTTGATAACGATACAGATACCGCGGATGTCACCTTAACGATCAAAGACGGCATCGATCCCGTTATTGACGTGGTTCCAGATGTTAACTTATCGGAAGTTAACCTAGCGGATGGCTCGACGCCAAGTGGTTCTGCAGTCAGTTCGACTCACACAATCACTTACACCGAAGGAAGTGATGACTTTAGTCACTTTAGAATTGCGACCAACGAGTTCAATCCGGGCGATCTGTTGAAATCAAATGGTCTTGTCGTTCAACTAAAAGAAGATCCTTCTTCTACTGGTGACTACATTGGTTATACCGATGACGGTATGGGTAACGTTACCGATGTATTCACAATTCGCTTTGATAGTGTCAACAAAGGTGAGTTTACTTTTACCTTGATTGAGGCGTTTGATCATCTTAATGGTGTACTGCATAACGATCTAACTTTCCGTCTACCGGTTTATGCCGTTGATACCGATGATTCTGAATCAACGAAGCGCGATGTGGTGGTTACGATAGAAGATGACCTCCAGCAAATGCAAGATGGCTTCTTAACCATCACTGAGCCTAATACTGGTACTCCTACAACGGCTACAGTTGATGTGATGCCAATACCAAGTGCAGACGGCGCGAACATTACGCAGTTTACGTATGACGGTGGTTCCCCATTTACTCTGAATCAGAGCATCAGTGGTGAACAAGAGTTTGTTTTCACTGAAGGTTCACTGTTTGTGACATTAGATGGTGATGTAAGGTTTGAGCCAAATCGAAACCTTGATCACTCTGCGGGCGACATTGTTAAATCGATTGTGTTCACCTCTTCAGACTTTGATAACGACATCTTCTCATCAAAAGTTACTCTCACCATTGTTGATGGTGATGGGCCAGCAATTGACGTTGTACCAGGTGTGGCATTGTCAGAAAGCTTACTTGCGGATGGTTCTACGCCTAGCGTAAACCCTGTGAGTATCACTCAAACCATTACTTCACTTGCAAGCAGTGATGATATTGCTGAAATAGTGGTGGAAGTAGGGCTGTTCAATACCAACGGCGCGTTGAAGTCGGATGGCCTTGAGTTGAGTTTGCGTGAAGACCCTGTAAATTCTGGCGACTACATTGCATTTACCACTAATGGTTCGGGTGTTGAGAAAGTAATCTTCACTCTGGATTTTGATGATACGAATCCGAGCCAATACACATTTACTCTGCTTGAGCGTTTAGACCATGTTGATGGTTTAGGAAATAACGATCTGAGCTTTGATCTTTCTGTTTACGCGGAAGATACCGATGGTGATATTTCAGCGTCTAAACCGCTGACTGTGACCATTACTGATGATGTCCAACTGATGCAATCCGGCACGCTCAGCATCACAGAGCCTACTACAGGAACGCCTACCACAACGACATTTGATGTGATGCCTGCGCAAAGTGCAGATGGCGCGACAATCACTAAGTTTGTGTATGACAATCAAGCTGAAACAGCCTTGGTACAAACCAACACGGGTGAGCAAGAGTTTGTATTCACTGAAGGTTCTCTGTTTATCAATCTTGAAGGTGATGTACGTTTCGAACCTAACCGTAATCTCGATCATTCGGGTGGTAACATCGTTAAGACCATTACGGTGACATCTGAAGATAAAGATGGCGACATCGTGACCTCGACAGTGACACTGACGATTTCAGATGGTGCTCCACCAGTAATAGACACAGTACCAACGGTTGCATTGGAAGAAGCGAATCTGATCGACGGCTCTTCACCGAGTTTACCTGTGAGCCAAACTGAAACCATTACTTTCACAGCAGGAAGTGATGATGTGAGCTACTTCCGTATTGATACCACCCAGTTCAACACATCTGGCGATCTCAAAGCGGATGGCTTAGTTGTTCAGCTCAAAGAAGATCCTCTAAACAGCGATAATTATATTGGTTACGTTGAAAGCGGCGGTGTCCAAACGGATATCTTCACCATCACGTTTAGCAGCGTGGTTCTAGGAGAGTACACATTCACCTTGTTGGAAGAGTTAGATCACCTGCCAGTACAGGGTAATAACGATCAAGTTTTCACCTTGCCAGTTATAGCAGTCGACAAAGACAACACTGACTCAGCGATGAAACCTCTTACGGTGACCATTACCGATGATGTACCAACCATTACTGACACCACTGTCGCGAGTACGTTTGTGGTTGATGAAGATGATTTAGGCACTCTGGCACAAGCAACGGGTTCGTTTGTAACCACACAAGGTGCAGATCAAGTCGAGGTTTACGAACTCCGTAATATAGCGACTCTAGAACCTACGCTTACCTCAAGTGGTGAAGCAATTTCGATTACTGAGATCTCTGGAGCAGCGAACACAACCACCTATCAAGGAACCACCACAAGTGGAACACCGATTTTTACTCTTGTTTTGGGTAACGATGGGTCATACACATTTACCTTACTTGGTCCTCTAGATCATGAGCCTAGCTCAGAGGCGAGAAATAAGCTGCCTATCTCCTTTAATGTAGTGGCTGTTGACAGTGATGGTGATGATTCTAATCAGTATGTATTGCCAATCGAGGTGATCGATGATGTGCCAGTGATGAGTCCGCCAACGGGTGAGACGGTTGTCGATGAAGATGATCTTGCTGGGATTGGTTCGGATCAATCCGAAGATACAATTATCAATGGGCTATTCACCGTTGATGAAGGCGCTGATGGTGTTGTTAAGTACGAATTGGTCGATGAAAACTTGGTGATTACAGGCTTAACTTCTGATGGAGAAAGCCTAGAGTGGCTGCCTGTTTCACAAAGCGGTACAACCTTCACTTATGTTGCACAGACTGTAACCAGCAATCAGCCTGTGTTTGAAATCATTTTTGATACCTCAAACAACAGCTATCAATTTGAGCTGTTTAAACCACTTAAGCACCCTGATGGCGCGAATGAAAACACCATAGAGCTTGATTTCTCTATCGTGGCTGAAGATTTTGACCAAGACCAATCAGACGCGATCGATCTGAAAATCACGGTCACGGATGATGTACCGTTGGTGACAACTCAATCGATTACTCGTATTGAAGGTCAGAACTATAATGGTTCTAAAGTCGATATGTTTGCTGATGCGACTGATGTGGGTTCTGATGGCGCAGTACTGAGCAAAATTGAGGCCTTTGACGGAAGTGGAATTGTTTTCCGAGCTGAGAACAGTGGGCCTTACAGTAGTGACTTCGATTTAAACATTGGCAGCCAACAGGTTCGCGTTTACGAGCAAACGGATGATGGTAATGGAGGCGTTGATACTCGACAGCTTGGTCGACTTCGTATTAACTCAAATGGCGAGGTTGAATTCAGAGCTAACGGTTATCTCGATCATGACGGTCTTGACACCATCGACTTCTCGATTAACGTGATTGCGACGGACGGCGATTTAGATACCTCTGAAACACCGTTAGATATCACGATTACAGATAGGGACTCTACAAGAATCGCGCTGAAAGTGACTACCTTCGAGGATGCGGGTAGAGATTTAACGATACCTTACGCAACGGGTGATGAACCGACTCTTGAGAACGTTCAAGATAACCAAAATGGTTTGCCTAATGCACCAGCTCAAGTTGCGCTGCAAGTTAGTCTGTATGACCAAGATAATGCTGAATCTATTGGGCAGTTGACGATTAAAAGCCCGAATGGAGGTGATAGTCACCAAGGTACTTTTTATTACTTTGATGGTGCTGATTACATTGAATTGGTACCTGAGTCAAATGGAAGCATTATATTTGGTTCTCCTGAACTTGAACAAAGCTTTGCTCCAAACCCGAGTGAACCAAGACAAACTATCGCGACGGTAGACAACCTGTTCTTTGTTCCGGACCAACACGCTAGTTCGGATGAAACTGGTGGGCGAGTTCGTTATGAGCTTGAAATTGAGAAAAATGGCTCCACGGATCACACCATCAACTCAAACTTCAGAATCGAGATTGAAGCGGTGGCTGATATAGCGACTTGGGATGATTCCAACAGCACTTATCATTATCAAGTGAACGAAGATGAAGACAACGTTACTTTGCAGCTGAACGCAGAGTCGCAAGATAACAGTAATACTGAGACGATTACCTATGAACTTGAAGCTGTTCAAGGTGATGGGAAGTTCGAGCTGCTTGATAAGAACGGCAATGTGCTTACGCTGACGACGGATGGTGTATATGAAATAGCGGCAGAAGACATTAACAGCACCGTAGTTAACCCGATCGATAACTTCTCTGGTCAGATTGAATTCAAAGCAATAGCGGTTACAAAGGAAACACTGAACCCTTATGAAGATACCGCCAATGGCGGAGCAAATGATAAAACTCAAGCTCGTTCTGTAGAGCAAAACATCATTATTGATGTCACTGCTGACGCCGACCCAGGAAAATTCAGTGTGAGTCGTATCAAGATCAACGAAGACAATATCGATGACCCTGATTACATTGGCCCTTTGGACAACAAAGACGCATTCACGTTAGACGAAGTCATTACCATGACAGGGTCGGTGGACACAGATGGCTCTGAAGAACTGTTTGTCCGTATCAGTAATATCACAGAAGGCGCAGTGCTTTACTTTGTAGGTACAACCACGGTAGTTCCTACCGTTAATGGTACCAATTATCAAGAAATCGCATATTCCGATTTGGCTAATGTTGAGGTTGTTCCAACTAAACACAGTAATGTAGATTTCACCTTTGATGTTACCGGTGTAGTCAAAGATACTGCAAACCTGTCAACCAACCCTCAACAAGTTGATGAAGAAATTCTGGGTACTAAGACGGTCAACGTCGAGGTTAAAGGTGTTGCAGATGTTCCGTATGGTGGGACGAATGGTACCGATTGGACCTCAATTACAGATGGTACTGCAAGCGGCGTTCAAACTACGATTCAAGAGAGTCAAAACGGCGACAGCTTTGCAGAGCTTGATTTCACGGTGTTGTCTGGTGAACGTAAACCTGATGATCTCGCGGATTCTCCTTTAACAGGAGATGGGTCTGAAGCAATCACTGTAATCCTTTCGGGTATCCCTGACGGGGTCATCCTCGAAGATGGCGATGGTACAGTGATTGACCTTAATTTTGTTGGTTATGAAACCGGATCGGGCGGTAGCCCTGATCTATCCAAACCTATCTACGAAGCGAATATTACTGATGTGGGCAAAACGTCGGGCATTCGTATCAGACCTGTTGACTCATCAACTGAGAATATCCACATCCAAGGCAAAATAGTTGTGACCGAAAATGATGGTCATACACTGACATTTGATCAAGAGATTAGAGTGTTGGTTGAGCCAGTAATTGACACATCAACGAATTACGTTAATGCGACCAATGGTAATGAAGATTCAGTAATCAATATCGATTGGCATCCTGATGGAGCCGATTATATTGATTCCGATGAGCACTTTACCTCTATCATAATCTCAGGTATTCCATCGGGGGTAACTGCTGTCGTAAATGGTGATGTTACTGTTGTTGATGATGGCGCTGGTACGTTAACGATTACACCAAAAGATAGTAATCAAACACCTGAACAATTTACCCAAATTGCATTAGCGAATAACTTTATTCAAATGACACCCCCATCTGACTCGAGCGTTGATTTTACATTGACAACGGAAGTTGAGGTCGAGGAGCGTGATCATGAGTATGTGGACTCTTCTGATTCTGGTGAGGGTATCGCTACAGCGACGGTTATGGGGACGATCAATGTTGTCGTTAGGCCTGTAGTTGAGACTGACAATGGCACTACCAATAAACTCATCGTCGATGATGTTGCAGGAATTGGTGGTTTGATAAGTGTTGTTGCCGATCTTCTTACAGGTGTAATTAAGTTTACGACCAACAGCGATAACCCATCCGCTACGGATGAGTTTGTCATCCGATACCAAGAAACGGATGCTTCATCTGCGATTGAAGAAGTAGACCAATTGGTTATTGAATTAACAAACGTGAACGATTCGGCGTTATCAGATGATGTGCTAAATCAGTTACTTGTTATTGGTGCTGCATATGAAGGCAATGGTCGCTGGGTTGTGACGAATGAGGACTTATTTAGCATCAGTGCACCGAACGGTCTTAGTTTCCCGCTAACTACTAGTACTCCTGGATTGTTCAATGAAATAAAGATGAACATCTTTAGTACCGTAATTGATCGCGGTGATGGCGTTGAGACAGAATCATCACCAGCAGTTGAACGAGAAGGTGATGTAGTCCTATCTTTCCCTCAAGTACTTATTGGTGGGAATGAGGTTGCTGCAGATATTACGATGACACCAGATAGCGTTGTCGATGCTATAGAAGACACACAGTTAGACCTAGGAGCTGCGCTAAATAACTTGATCACTTTCTCTGGCAAAGATACTTCAACAGACCAAGTGACCATCATTATTGATGACTCAGTTACTATTAATCCAGGAGGCACCTTCCCAATTAGTTTGTCGGGAAGCAGTGAAGTCGATTTCGTTAATGGAAAGTATGTCTTTGAGACGACAGTCGACCAGAACGTTTTAACGGACTTTTCTGGGCTGTTACTGAATCTACCAGCGGACTACTCTGGTGACTTTAAGTTACCACTAACCATTGTGACCAAAGATCTCCTTTCAGGTGATGAAAACACCTTGGTGACCGATGTGGTAATCAAAGTCGCACCAGATGTTGAAGGCAATCCAGACATCGATGTTACGGTGGTTGGTTCGCTCGACGATTCGTTTAATCCTGTCGATACCGATGGCCAAGCTGGACAAGATCCAGTTGGCTACGAAGATACCTATATCCAGCTTGATTTCAGCTCAACTATTACTGACCAAGTAAGTGGGGTTGAAGGCGGTGACGAAAAATTCACATCTATTACGCTGACTTTAGATGACACGAGTGTCGGTGCGTTTTATACCAGCGCGGGTGTATCTCTTGGCACAGCGTTGACCTTCGATGAATCGGAGATCAACGCGGGTGCTCTAGATAACGTCTTGTTCAGAGCTGCACCAAACTACCCGACGGGTAATGACGTTAATCAGATTCAAGTGAATGTCAGCGGGACAATTACCGACACGGCTACCTACAATGAGACAGCTTCTCCTGTTGGTAGCGCGACTGACACGGATACTTTCTCTACGACTGTAAACTTTGAAGTGGTTCCTGTCGTGGATGATGTTCTTGTTACAGGGCCGGGCAGTGACCCAGATGTTATCGAGATTACAGGTAACGAAGACCAGCTTATTTCCTTGTCAGGTACGGGGCCAGTATCGATCGCATTGACTGACCTTGATGGTTCAGAGCAGTTCGTTTCAATTAAGTTTACGGGTGTACCAGATGGCTTCTTAATGAGTGCAGACGCTGCCTCAACTTACACAGTGAAGAACAACGGTGGTGGTGAATGGAGCGTTCAACTGCCTCAAGCATCAGGACTGTCATTCGACCTCAGTGAGTTGTCAATTTTACCACCGAAAAATTTCAGTGGTACGGCCGAGTTTGGTGTGGAAGTCTTCACTCAAGAATCTTTGTTGGGTGTGCCTACTGCTGCAGAAAATTTGCCAAGCTTCAAGCTGCATGTGGTACCAGTTGGTGATGATGTTGATACCAACCCAACCGATTCTGTCACCGGGAATGAAGGCCAAAACATTGATATCGAAATCAATGCGACTATTTTGGACAAAGAATTGTCGGCTACAGGAAGCGGAACGTTTACTGAAAATGCACCTGAAACACTTCGAGTTGAAGTGGCGGGAGTGCCTCAAGATGCTTCTATTTTCTATCCAGACGGCACGACATTGGCTAGCTACGATCCGGTGACACAACTTTGGACATTGGATGTTTCGGCGCAGTCGCTCGATAAGATCGTATTTAATTCGGGTGAACATAATAGCGATGCAGGCAATGCGCTTGGCATCAATGGACCATTGCAAATTACGGTTCGTTCTGTAGATACAGACGCTGACAACACCGAATACTTAGGCACGCCAACCAGCTTTGATGTTGATTTAGTGATTGATCCTATCAACGATCAACCGACGTTTGTGAATGTGACCAACATTGAGACCCCGGAAGATACTTCAATTGCCTTGAGTGATATATCTGGCTTCAAGATTACCGACTCTGATGCGGTTTATGACGATCCAACTGCGATTTACACGTTAACGCTATCTGTAGACCAAGGTACATTGAACTTTGGAGGTTTTACTGGGGTAACATCAGTTCCAGTTTCGGGAAGTGCAATCACTCTTGAGGGGACATTAGGTGATATCAACAGTGCTTTAAACTCTGGAAGTGTTCAATTTGAGTTAGGTGCTGATGAAAACTACCTAAACCAAAATGGTGTCGCAACAGTGACAGCAACGGTTGATGATGGTGGCAACAATGGTCTGATTGACGCGGGTGGCCCGAATACTGCTCAAACCAATCAAACCACGTTTACCATTAAGGTGACGGAAGTGAATGACGCTCCTGTTGCGACTGATGTTGATTTGGGTTCGATTATGGAAGACGGCCAAATCGTGATTGTTGAAAGTGACTTGATTGCAGCCAGTTCTGATCTAGAAAACCATAATCTCACGGTAACCGGTGTGACTCTGACTCAAGGGCAAGGTCAGCTAACACGCTTTGAAAATGCTGGTGGTGCTGATGACGCAGCGATTACGGGACCGTACTGGATATTCATTGCAGCCAATGATTTCAATGGCGATGTGAAGTTCAAATACGACATCATTGATGATGGCACAATCAACGGTGCGGATGATTTCTTAACTGATAATGCTGAAATTAGCCTTGTGGTTACTGAAGTTAATGATCAGCCGGTGGCATCGGATATTGATTTGGGCACCATGCTTGAAGAAGATCAGTTGATCATTAAAGAGCAAGACTTGATTTCCTCAACTACTGATCCGGAAAACGACACGATTACTGTGAACAGTTTGGTGCTCGATCAAGGTCAGGGCCAATTACAACGCTTTGAGAACGTCGGTGGTGCTGATGATGCTACGATCACTGGCCCATACTGGGTATTTACCGCAGCCAACGAATACAACGGTGATGTTAAGTTCACTTATACCGTTGAGGACGATGGTACAACCAACGGCGCTGATGATTTCTTAACAGATACAGGCGAAATCAGCGTAGTGGTAACAGCAGTGAATGATCAGCCGGTGGCAACGGATATCGACTTAGGAAACATTCTTGAAGAAGGTAAGTTGATCATCAAAGAGGAAGACTTAATTGCTGCGACGAGTGATCCGGAAAATGACACGATTACCGTGACTAATCTGGTAATCGATGAAGGCCAAGGTCAGTTACAGCGCTTTGAAAACGTGGGTGGTGCTGATGACGCTACGATCACTGGCCCATACTGGGTATTTGCTGCGGCTGATGAATACAACGGTAACGTTAAGTTCACTTATACCGTCGAAGATGATGGTACAACCAACGGCGTCAATGACTTCCTTATGGATACTGCGGAGATCACCGCGATTGTCGATGGAGTGAACGATACACCTGTTGTTAATGGTGACAGCGTCACTACGGTTGTTGACGAGGATGCTGGTCAGTTATTGAGTGGTATCAATGTCAGTGACCCTGATTATGTTGATACATTTTCTGATGATCTCATGACCGTCACGCTGGCTGTGGATTACGGTACACTGAATGTATCATTACCAGCTATGACAACTGTGGTGGTAAATGGCAACAACACAGGTTCGGTTATCTTAGTCGGTACTCTAAGCGATTTGAATGCGTTGATTGATACGCCAACCAGTCCAAATGGTGTTTATCTCGATGCGAGCCTTTCACCAATCAATATTATTGGCTTGGAGGTTACCGCTAAAGACAGTGGAAACCCTTCGGGTATCGCAATAGAAACTGTACCTGTGGTTTACAACATTGCTGTTACGCCAGTTGCGAATACGCCTACTTTATCAATTGATACTGCCTCTAACTACGTGAGAAACATTACCGCGAGTCAGTCAGTCAGTGCGAGTGGTATTCCTTTGGTTGGTATTATTGCAGCCTTAACTGACATTACGGAAGAGTTAACGTTGCATATCAGCGACGTACCTGCTGGTGCTCAAATCACCAGTGATGTAGGTATAGTGACTCTTGAGAATGGTGTTTGGGTAGCAACGGCTGATGCGATTGATAGTTTGAAAGTTGTAGGACTCTCTGAAACTCCGGGTGGTTATACACTTAAAGTTGAAGCTGTTTCTGAAGAGACAGACAATAATGACACTGCCACTTCGGCTTCAATAGACCTTAACTTGAACATTGTCTCTGACGCGATTGATATTAACTTGGCTGCGGAAACGGATGATGTGCAACTATTGGCTGGCGCTAACAATACCGACCTGACTGCCGGTTCTGGAAATGACAGACTGGAAGGTGGAACGGGAGATGATACGCTTGTTGGTGGCGAGGGCAACGATACGCTTATTGGCGGCGGCGGTTCAGATATTTTAACCGGCGGTGACGGTATGGACTCGTTTGTATGGCTTAACATTGAAGACGGTGTTGAAGATACCATTACCGATTTCAGCCTATCTGAAGGAGACCAGATTGACCTGCGTGAAGTGTTACCTGAACTTAAGAACACATCTCCAGACATGACAGCGTTATTGCAACAGATAGACGCGAAAGTCGATGGGGATGATATTGAGCTTACGATCAATCCGGATGGTCTAGGTACTACGGAACAAGTGATTGTGGTTGAAGACCTTGCACCTCAGTTGACGCTAAGCGGCACCATGCCGTCAGATATTCTGGATGCGTTAGTTCAGCAGAATGTTATTACTCACGGTTAAAGCTAATTAGGTGAGCGACAGCTAGTTGAGAGATCTCTAGATGGTAAATAGCTAGTTATAGATACTAATAGGTAAACGATAACTATTAGAGGCGAACCATAAAACCAAACGAAATAGGCCAGCAATGCTAATGTTGGCCTATTTTTTTGCTCTGTATAAACTACAACAAGATTATTTTAGCGAGTTGTGGATCAGGAACTCTTCTTCAACGCCTTTCAATTTCATTTCATCCATAATGAAGTTCACCGTGTTCAACAAACGTTGTTCACCTTTTGGTATCAGGTAACCGAATTGGCTGTTGGTAAACGGTGTCTCACAACGAGCAGCTTCAAGGCGCTCATCAGTCACTTGATAGAACAGTCCTTCAGGAGTTTCTGTGACCATCACATCAACTTTACCTTCCGCAACGGCTTGCGGAACGTCTAGGTTGTTCTCATAACGTGTAAAGCTCGCGTCTTGCAAGTTAGCATCCGCAAAAATCTCGTTAGTCCCGCCGATATTGACGCCAACACGCACTGAAGAAAGGTTCACTTTTTCTATACTGTTGTATTGTTCTGCTTTGCCTTTCGCGACTAAGAAGCACTTACCAAAGGTCATGTAGCCTTGAGTTTGTTCTGCGTTTAACTGACGCTGCATTTTGCGCGTAATACCGCCCATCGCAATGTCGTATTTTTCGCTGTCGAGGTCGGTTAGCAGATCTTTCCATGTGGTACGAACAATCTGTAATTCGACGCCTAGCTGCTCTGCAACATGCTTAGCCACGTCAATGTCATAACCAGAGTAGGTTTTGCCGTCGAAGTAAGAAAAAGGTTTGTAGTCGCCTGTGGTGCCGACGCGAAGTGTGCCTGATTTTTGAATGTCTTCTAACTGGTCAGCTTGCGCTGCGCCGGAAAGTGCCAGAGCAATGGAAGCAAGTAATAGTGATGTTTTTGTCATTGTAATTATCTGTTGTGTTTGTGTTGTTATTCAAAGTAACAGAAACAATCCGAGAAAGAGATCAAACCATTGGAAAGTATCAAAAAAGTGAGACTACAAAAAATAGAGTTAAGAGAACTCTATTTGTACGAGGGAGTTAACGGGTGTAATAGAAAGGTTTAAAAGGGAGATAATACACATTAAAGTGCTATTCAGAGTTAAAAGTATCAGCAAGTTTGAGTGGTAAACAAAAAGCCCATGTTATCGAATAACATGGGCTTCATTATGGGTTTAACTTGTTAGTTGCCTATTTAGCTATTTAGCTACTTAGCAACTGATTCGTTGTTCATCTTAGCCGGAGCTTTAGATGCGTTAACCAGGAGGATACCAACGGTTAGTACCATTGAACCACATAGCAGGAACAACAAGCGTCCTGTTGGTTCGTTTGGAATCAGAGCCATTGCTAGGATACCGAAACCTGCTGTGCTGATAAGCTTACCAAGCATTGAACGCTGTTTAGTATCTAGGTTTTGTTGCTCTTCACCTTCCGCGACTAGCGGCGTGTTCCAGTTAGTGAATAATTGGTCAACTTCTTTCTCACGCTCTGGCGATAGGCCTTTGTAGAAGCGAGAAGTCATGATGAAGTAACCACCAGTGAACACGACGTGAGCTGCTAAGCTTAGACCAACTTTCAAGTCGCTCCATTCACGGCCAGTAAGCGCTGTTTCTAGACCAAATAGGTTTTCGATGTCTTCTGCTTGAAGCGAGATACCGAAGATGTAAGAAACGAAGCCACCAACCACTAGGGTAGACCAACCAGCCCAGTCAGGCGTCTTACGAATCCACATACCTAGTAGTACAGGGATAAGCATTGGGAAGCCAATTAATGCACCTACGTTCATTACGATATCGAACAAGCTCAAGTGACGTAGAGAGTTAATGAACAAGCCAATCGCGATGATGATAATACCCATCATGATAGTGGTTAGCTTACTTACGATAACCAGCTCTTTCTGAGTCGCGTTCTGACGAAGAATCGGGCTGTAGAAATTCATTACAAAGATACCTGCATTACGGTTCAGACCTGAATCCATAGAAGACATCGTTGCAGCGAACATTGCTGACATAAGAAGACCAACCATACCTGCTGGCATTACGTTCTGTACGAATGCTAGGTAAGCCGCATCACCTGCTTTATCACCCATTGAAGCGTACTCTAATGCGAAATCAGGCATGAACGCACTTACGTACCAAGGTGGTAGGAACCAGATTAGTGGACCGACAACCATAAGGATACATGCTAGGCCTGCCGCTTTACGTGCGTTTTCACTGTCTTTTGCACATAGGTAACGGTAAGCGTTGATGCTGTTGTTCATTACACCGAACTGCTTCACGAAAATGAACACGACCCAAAGGATGAAGATGCTCATGTAGTTTAGGTTGTTACCCAACATGAAGTCGCCGTCGAAATTAGCAACGATGTTAGTTAGGCCGCCACCGTGGAAGTAAGCTGCAACCGCACAAGTAATCGTAACCGCCATGATAACCAGCATTTGCATGAAGTCAGAAGCAACAACCGCCCAAGAGCCGCCCGTTACTGCCATCAATACTAGAACCATACCCGTTACCACAATGGTTGCTTCCATTGGGATGTTGAATACTGCTGCTACAAAGATAGCTAGACCGTTTAGCCAAATACCTGCAGAGATAAGGCTGTCAGGCATGCCTGCCCATGTGAAGAACTGTTCAGACGTTTTACCAAAGCGCTGACGGATAGCTTCAATCGCCGTTACCACACGAAGTTGGCGGAACTTTGGAGCGAAGTACATATAGTTCATGAAGTAGCCAAATGCATTGGCTAAGAATAGGATTACAATAACGAAACCGTCATTGAATGCGCGTCCTGCGGCACCTGTAAACGTCCATGCTGAAAATTGTGTCATGAAGGCAGTTGCACCAACCATCCACCACAACATTTTGCCGCCACCTCTGAAGTAATCACTAGTAGAGGTGGTGAACTTACGGAACATCCAACCAATAGCGATCAAAAAGAAGAAGTAGGCGAGAACAACAAAAGTATCAATAGTCATCTTTTCAGCCTTTTAAATATCATAATTAACTGCGCTTAGATTAACGCTTTCAAAGGTTTATTTGTACTACAATATGCCTTTAGTATGATCTAGGTCGCATTGATTTTTTAGTTCTCACACTGTTTTTAGTTAAGTTTTTGTTTTTGTTGAACTTAAATGTCTATTTAATTTATTTCAGATCGTAAATAAAATACGTTCTAATTGTTTATATGTATTACAATATAAAAGGTTCATCTATAGATTGGGCGATCTATAAGATTTTAATTATAACCGTAACAAATGTGCTACAAATAGGTGTGGTTGTGCGATGGAATTCACGTTAAATCTAAACGCTAATTTGATAAGAAGGATTTGAAAAAATTAAGTGTAGCTTATTGGTTTTTATGCTGCTATTCATTGTTAGCTTTGGTTTCTTTGTATGTAGAGCTGCTTATTATCGAGAGAAGTTATTGCCCTCGACATTTAATTTAGCTTTTTGTTTATTCTTATATGAAGCACAACGGCGGGTTGAAGAGGTCTAAGGCGGTCAGCGTAGATGTTGAGCAAGTAGTTCTAAGTGCAAAATATGAATTGACGGTAGTTAGTGGGCACTTACCGTGATTTAAGTCATAGACGATTGTTCGAGAAGCATTAATTTTAAGCTCTGAGTGGTAATTTAAGCGCCAACAGAGAATACAAGAACTGAATGTGAGTTGAATTACGTACAATCGGCGTGTGACACGTTGAGCGGGCTTCGACGGTGATATCGTTTATGGGGAGAAAGAAGCTTTATCTAAAGTCAGGTAGTTTGTGTTTACCCAGTTGTTTGTGTACCTAACAACTAACCATGTATCAGGTGCCGTATTTAGTGTTGAGTTACTGAGCCAACTAGCCACTTAGTCAGTTTGATTCGAGACCGTAGTTTACTTCAGGGTAGGGACCGATATTGAGAATACTGGTTTACAAAGCATTTACTGCCAAAGAGCAGTTCGCATTAGATATCAGTTAGTTATAAGCAAAAAAAAGCCCCACCGAAGTGAGGCCTTATCACCAAATCTAAAATAGATTAAGCGTTAACGTGAGCAACTGCATCGCGAACAAGCTTGCCTAGTTCGTCCCACTTACCTTCGTCGATAAGGTTAGTTGGAACCATCCAAGTACCACCGCACGCAAGTACAGAAGGGATAGATAGATATTCATCTACATTCTTCAAGCTTACACCGCCAGTAGGCATAAATTTAACAGGGTAAACCGCTGTTAGTGCTTTAAGCATACCAGTACCGCCAGACGGCTCAGCAGGGAAGAACTTCAATGTGCGAAGGCCCATTTCCATTGCTTGTTCAACTAGGCTTGGGTTGTTAACACCCGGTACAATAGCTACGCCTTTATCGATACAGTATTGAACAGTACGTGGGTTAAAACCTGGGCTTACGATGAAATCAACACCGGCTTCGATAGACGCATCAACTTGCTCGTTAGTCAGCACTGTGCCTGAACCGATTAGCATGTCAGGGAACTCTTTACGCATGATGCGAATCGCTTCGATTGCACATTCTGTACGTAGTGTGATTTCTGCACATGGCATGCCGTTTTCAACAAGAGCTTTACCTAGAGGGATAGCATCTTCAGCACGGTTGATAGCGATTACAGGAATTACTTTTAGGTTTGCTAGTTGTTCATTTAATGTAGTCATGAATTCTTTCTCACGTTAATTATGGGCTTGCTTTTAACTAAGCAAGCCCTTGATTAATACATAAAGTGCGTAATTATAAAGACAGATCAGGCGTCGCATCTACAGGAATGATAGCACCTGGATGCTGAATCACGGTTCCTGCCACAATATGACCGGCAAATGCGGCATCACGAGCATTACCACCGCTCAAACGCTTAGCTAAGAAGCCAGCACTGAACGAGTCGCCAGCGGCCGTAGTGTCTACGATGTTGTCAACTGGGTTTGGAGCTACGTATTGAGCACTTTGGCTTTCAACGACTAAGCAGTCTTTTGCGCCACGTTTGATAACGATCTCTTTCACACCAGACTCAGACGTACGAGCAATACATTGTTCAATGCTTTCGTCGCCGTACAACTCTTGCTCATCATCAAACGTCAGTAGGGCCGTGTCGGTGTACTTGAGCATTTTCAAGTACCAAGAAATCGCTTCTTGTTGGCTTTCCCAAAGTTTAGGACGGTAGTTATTGTCGAAGAATACTTGGCCGCCTTGAGCTTTAAATTTGTCTAAGAAGTTAAACAGCTGTGTACGGCCATTTTCTGTCAAGATAGCAAGTGTAATACCGCTTAGGTAAACCGCATCAAAAGAGAATAGCTTATCAAGTAGAGCAGGCGTGT
Organism: Vibrio sp. S/42/10; assembly: GCF_029890535.1. Classification (NCBI taxonomy): domain Bacteria; kingdom Pseudomonadati; phylum Pseudomonadota; class Gammaproteobacteria; order Vibrionales; family Vibrionaceae; genus Vibrio; species Vibrio sp. S/42/10. The sequence continues at coordinate 27,956 of NZ_JAKMZC010000025.1, forward strand.
CTTGCTGATCAAACATGAACTTCGCTGCAGCATCACTACGCCAGTAGTGGAAGCTACGCTCACCAGTTTCATCGGTCTCGATGTAATAAAGCCCTGGTTGTTTGTGATCGAGCTGAGCCACTAAGCTTGTGTCGATACCTTCAGCTTGCCACTTTTCTAGCATGTCAGTACTGAATGGGTCGGTGCCTAGTGCGGTTACATAGCTTGTTTGGATACCATGCTCTTTTGTTAAGCGTGACAGGTAAAGTGCCGTATTTAGTGTATCGCCACCAAAACTTTGCTTAAGCCCATCTTGTTTCTTTTGTAGCTCAACCATGCACTCGCCAATGACCGCGATGTTTAATGATTTCATATGCTTACCTTAGCAACTGAGGTTGCGCTATTCATTATTTTAGGAAGTCTTCACGCGCAGGGTTGAAGATATCTAGAAGGATGCTGTCTTGCTCTAGTGCAACCGCACCGTGCATCATGTGTTTACGAGCGAAGTAAGCGTCGCCTTCTTTAAGTACTCTCTTCTCGCCTTCAATCTCAGCTTCAAAGCTGCCGCGAACAACATAACCGATCTGGTCATGAATTTCGTGTGTGTGAGGATGGCCAATCGCACCCTTATCAAAACAAAGGTGTACAGCCATTAGATCGTCGGTGTAAGCAACGATTTTACGCTTAATACCGCCACCAAGTTCTTCCCACGGATTTTCATCTAGCATAAAGAAAGAGTTCATTGTGTATCTCCTAATCTGTTTAAATCTTTTAAGTGTTACTTAGCTTGCATTCATAATAAGGGAATGAGCTTAATTGTAATACAATATATCTAAAATTGTGTGATATTGATCAAGTGATACTTTATATTGCGTAAATAAATCAATAACTTAACAAATGCTCTAAATTTATCATTAGTTAACTACATCAATGACTTATGATGATTTATGTGATTCTACTCATCATTTAGCATCGAATAGGTATGATTAAAGCTCATATTGTATTACTTTATATGGAGTTTGAAAATTTAATCAAAGTTTAAACAGATAAACTCTTTATTGAGGGTGACAAAGAATATGACTACCAAACCAGTATTGTTGACTGAAGCAGAAATTGAGCAACTTCACCTTGAAGTGGGCCGTTCTAGCTTAATGGGCAAAACCATTGCAGCGAATGCGAAAGACTTAGAAGCGTTCATGCGTTTACCTATTGATGTTCCAGGTCACGGTGAAGCAGGGGGTTACGAGCATAACCGCCATAAGCAAAATTACACGTACATGAACTTAGCTGGTCGCATGTTCTTGATCACTAAAGAGCAAAAATACGCAGACTTCGTTACAGAATTATTGGAAGTGTACGCAGACAAATATCTAACGTTTGATTACCACGTACAGAAAAACACTAACCCGACAGGTCGTTTGTTCCACCAAATCCTGAATGAACACTGCTGGTTAATGTTTTCAAGCTTAGCTTACTCTTGTGTTGCTTCAACATTGACACAGGAACAACGTGACAACATTGAGTCTCGCATTTTTGAACCAATGCTAGAAATGTTCACAGTGAAGTACGCACACGACTTCGACCGCATTCACAATCACGGCATTTGGGCTGTAGCGGCTGTGGGTATCTGTGGTCTTGCTTTAGGCAAGCGTGAGTACCTTGAAATGTCGGTTTACGGCATCGACCGTAACGATACGGGCGGCTTCTTAGCGCAAATTTCTCAACTGTTTGCACCTTCTGGTTACTACATGGAAGGTCCTTACTACCACCGTTACGCAATTCGCCCAACGTGTGTGTTCGCTGAAGTTATTCATCGTCACATGCCCGAAGTTGATATCTACAACTACAAAGGCGGCGTGATTGGTAACACAGTACAAGCAATGCTTTCTACTGCTTACCCGAACGGTGAATTCCCAGCATTAAACGACGCGTCTCGCACAATGGGCATTACTGATATGGGTGTTCAGGTTGCCGTAAGTGTTTACAGCAAGCATTACTCTTCTGAAAGTGGCGTTGACCAAAACATTCTTGGTATGGCGAAGATTCAAGACGCAGTATGGATGCACCCATGTGGTCTTGAGCTATCTAAAGCCTACGAAGAGGCTTCAGCTAAACAAGAAATCGGCATGCCTTTCTGGCCAAGTGTTGAATTGAGCGAGGGTCCTGAAGGCCACAATGGTGCACAAGGCTTTATCCGTATGCAGGATAATAAAGGTGACGTTTCTCAACTTGTTATGAACTACGGTCAACACGGCATGGGTCACGGCAACTTCGATACGCTGGGTATTTCTTTCTTTAACCGCGGTCAAGAAGTGTTGCGTGAATACGGTTTCTGTCGTTGGGTTAACGTTGAGCCAAAATTTGGCGGTCGCTACCTAGATGAAAATAAATCTTACGCTCGTCAAACGATTGCACATAATGCAGTAACGATTGATGAGAAATGTCAGAACAACTTTGACGTTGAGCGTGCTGACGCAGTACACGGTTTGCCTCACTTCTTCAAAGTGGCAGATGAGCAAATTAACGGTATGAGCGCATTTGCTAACGACCATTACGAAGGTTTTGACATGCAACGCAGTGTGTTCATGCTAAACCTTGAAGAGCTTGAGTCTCCGCTATTGTTAGACTTGTACCGCTTAGGTTCGACAAAAGGCGGCGAAGGCGACCACCAGTTTGATTACTCTCATCAATATCAAGGTCAAATTATTCGCACTAACTTCGAATACCAAGCAAACAAAGAGCTAAACACACTAGGAAGTGACTTCGGTTACCAACACCTATGGAATGTAGCGAGTGGTGAAGTGAATGGTACTGCGTTAGTTAGCTGGTTACAGAACGACACGTACTATACTTGGTTGGGTACAAGTTCGAACGAGAACGGAGAAATCATCTTCACTCGCACTGGTGCTAACGATCCAAGCTTTAATTTACGTTCAGAGCCTGCATTCATTCTACGTAGCAAAGGCGAAACAACATTGTTTGCTTCTGTGCTAGAAACGCACGGTTACTTTAACGAAGAATTCGAGCAATCAGTAAACGCTCGTGGTGTTGTGAAAAACATCAATGTTGTTGCTCACACGAATGTAGGTTCAGTAGTAGAAATTACGACAGAGAAATCAAACGTGACAGTGATGATCAGTAACCAACTTGGCGCAACTGACAGCACTGAACACAAAGTAGAACTGAACGGCAAAGTATACAGCTGGACAGGCTTCTACTCAGTAGAAACGACTTTAGAGCAGGGGAAATAATAATGAGCTATCAACCACTTTTACTTAACTTTGAAGAAGCAGCAGAGCTTCGTAAAGAACTTGGCAAGGATAGCCTATTAGGTAACGCACTAACTCGTGACATTAAACAAACTGACGCTTACATGGCTGAAGTTGGCATCGAAGTTCCAGGTCACGGCGAAGGTGGCGGTTATGAACATAACCGTCATAAGCAAAACTACATCCATATGGATCTAGCGGGTCGTTTGTTCCTTATCACTGAGGAAACTAAGTACCGTGATTACATCGTTGATATGCTAACAGCGTACGCGACGGTATACCCAACATTGGAAAGCAACGTAAGCCGTGACTCTAACCCTCCGGGTAAGCTGTTCCACCAAACGTTGAACGAGAACATGTGGATGCTTTACGCTTCTTGTGCGTACAGCTGTATTTACCACACAATCTCTGAAGAGCAGAAGCGTCTGATCGAAGACGATCTTCTTAAGCAAATGATCGAAATGTTCGTTGTGACTTACGCACACGACTTCGATATCGTACACAACCACGGCCTATGGGCAGTGGCAGCGGTAGGTATCTGTGGTTACGCGATCAACGATCAAGAATCTGTAGATAAAGCACTTTATGGCCTGAAACTGGACAAAGTAAGCGGCGGTTTCTTAGCGCAACTTGACCAACTGTTTTCGCCAGACGGCTACTACATGGAAGGTCCTTACTACCACCGCTTCTCTCTACGTCCAATCTACCTGTTCGCAGAAGCGATTGAACGTCGTCAGCCTGAAGTCGGTATCTATGAATTCAACGATTCAGTGATCAAGACAACATCTTACTCTGTATTCAAAACCGCATTCCCAGACGGTACATTGCCAGCTCTGAACGATTCATCGAAGACGATCTCTATCAACGATGAAGGCGTTATCATGGCAACGTCTGTGTGTTACCACCGTTACGAGCAGACTGAAACTCTGCTTGGTATGGCTAACCACCAACAAAACGTTTGGGTTCATGCTTCAGGTAAAACATTGTCTGACGCTGTTGAAGCAGCTGATGAAATCAAACCATTCAACTGGGGTAGCCTGTTCGTTACCGACGGCCCTGAAGGTGAGAAAGGCGGCGTTAGCATTCTTCGTCACCGTGATGAGAAAGACGACGATACCATGGCGTTGATCTGGTTCGGTCAACACGGCAGCGATCACCAGTACCACTCTGCGCTAGACCACGGTCACTACGATGGACTGCACCTAAGTGTATTCAACCGTGGCCACGAAGTGCTGCACGATTACGGCTTCGGTCGCTGGGTAAACGTTGAGCCTAAGTTTGGTGGTCGTTACATTCCAGAGAACAAGTCTTACTGTAAGCAGACGGTTGCTCACAACACAGTAACGGTTGATCAGAAAACGCAGAATAACTTCAACACAGCATTGGCTGAGTCTAAGTTTGGTCAGAAGCACTTCTTCGTAGCAGACGACGAGTCTTTGCAAGGCATGAGCGGCACAATTTCTGAGTACTACACAGGCGTAGACATGCAACGCAGCGTGATTCTTGCTGAACTTCCTGAGTTCGAGAAGCCGTTAGTGATTGATGTTTACCGCATCGAAGCTGACGCTGAGCACCAGTACGATCTTCCCGTTCACCACTCTGGCCAGATCATCCGTACTGATTTCGATTACAACATGGAAAAAACGCTTAAGCCATTAGGTGAAGACAACGGTTACCAACACCTATGGAACGTGGCTTCAGGCAAAGTGAACGAAGAGGGTTCTCTAGTAAGCTGGCTACATGACAGCAGCTACTACAGCCTAGTAACCAGCGCTAATGCGGGCAGCGAAGTGATTTTTGCTCGCACTGGTGCTAACGATCCAGACTTCAATCTTAAGAGTGAACCTGCGTTTATCTTACGTCAGTCTGGTCAAAACCACGTGTTTGCTTCTGTACTAGAAACGCATGGTTACTTTAACGAATCTATCGAAGCCTCTGTAGGCGCTCGTGGTCTAGTTAAATCAGTGTCTGTTGTGGGCCATAACAGTGTCGGGACTGTTGTTTGCATTCAGACTACTTCTGGCAACACTTACCACTACGGTATCTCAAACCAAGCTGAAGACACGCAGCAAGCAACTCACACTGTTGAGTTCGCGGGTGAGACATACTCGTGGGAAGGATCATTTGCTCAACTGTAAATGATTAACATACATGCCGTTTAACCATGGCATGTATTGATGTGGTGCTTTGCGGGAACGAAGCATCACATTGAATTCAGTCGTGATTGTAAAATCGTTCGTTGATACCAACAACGACTGAATACATCGGGAATAAGTCAAACCGAGTAACTCACTGCGAGTTGCTCGGTTTTTTTATGCGTGTAGGAAAGGAAAAATGTGGGAAAAGAAAGAGAATGCGTTAAATAATAGAAAACAGTCACTATGGTGTCGATGTGTAAGCTACAGTAAGTGTTAGGAATAAAATAACTAAGGATAAATCATGAAGTTAATGGAAGGGTTGGCGTTAATACTTACAGCTTCTTGTTCTACTTATACGCTAGCAAATGACACGCAAAATCACGCGAATACAGATCAATTCGTGCGTTACCATTATCAAGACAAAATCAGCTACGGAAAGTTGACGAAAGGTACTATTTTTCCAATCAATGGTGACATCTTTAGCGAGTACTCCGTTGAGAAAACCTCGATTCCACTTGAATCGGTTGATCTACTGCTTCCGACTGAACCAGAAAAAGTATTTGCCGTTGGCATGAATTACGTGAGTCACGCCGCTTCTCATCCTGATTTACCACCGCCATTATTTCTGAAGCTTCCATCTTCTTTGATTTTATCGGGTGAAACTATTCATGCCCCTTTTGATGCTCAGAACGTGCATTTTGAAGGTGAGCTCGTCGTAGTGATAGGAAAAGAGATCAGTAAAGCGAGTCAAGAAGAAGCTGAGGATGCGATTTTCGGTGTCACGGTGGGTAATGACATAACGGAGAGAAGTTGGCAGAACAGTGATTTACAATGGTTACGAGCTAAGGCATCGGATGGATTTGGACCGATTGGTCATACTATTGTGAAAGGGGTTGATTATAACGATGTCGAACTTACAACACGTGTTAACGGCGATATCGTCCAGCAAGAAAATACATCTTTCATGATTCACAGCCCGCGAAAAGTTGTCAGTTACTTAAGCCATTACTTTACTCTAAAACCAGGTGACCTTGTATTTATGGGCACACCGGGGAGAACGCATGCATTGGTCGATAAAGATCAAGTATCGGTCACGATCAAAGGGGTAGGGACTGTCACTAATGAAATACGTTTCTAATTTTGAAACCTGCTTATCGTTTGTCCATGAACAAAAAAGCCTACTCTGCAAGTAGGCTTTGATAGACATCTATGATGTATTGATTAAATAAAGGCTTTTCTTGCTTTGGCTGCTAACCATTCTGAGAAGACGACTGTCACTAAAATCGCAAAGAAAATCACCGTTACTTGAGGCCATGCTAGCATCGCCATCGACTCCTGCAGTTTCAATCCAATACCGCCAGCTCCTACTAAACCTAAGACTGTAGACTCGCGGATATTGATATCCCAGCGAAACAAGCTTGTGCCGATGAAACTTGGCATTACTTGCGGAAGAATGCCGTAGTTCAATACTTGCAGGGGAGATGCACCCGTCGATTGAATCGCTGACATCTGCGTGACGTTCACTTCTTCAATCGCTTCATACATCAATTTAGCCACGAAACCAATTGAGCGCAGAGCAATCGCGATAATACCGGCCAGTAATCCAGGACCTATGATTGCCACCAACAAGAGCGCCCAAATTAGCGAGTTGATCGAACGACTTGCCGCAATGATGAACAGTGCGATAGGCCTGATAAACGTAGTGCTTGGCGTTGTGTTGCGTGCGGCTAAGAATGCAACTGGAAATGCCAGTACGATCCCTAACAGTGTGCCAAGTGTTGCGATATTAATTGTGTCCCACAAAGGGCTCCAAAGAGACTCTAAGTAACTCCACCTTGGTGGCCACATACGTGAAGATATATCAGCAAGTTGGTTCGGTGAATCAGTTACAAAGTACCAAATCGTATCTTTGTTCATGATTTGCCATGCAAAAACAGTTAAAGCAACAAAGCAAAGCCAGCCTATCCAGAGCATCAGGCTCTGTTTATTGTCGTAACGCTTCCATTGGGTACGATTGATGACGCTTGTCGGTGTGTTATTTAGCGTGCTCATTGAGTCGTTCCTTACTGCACATACTTACGGATGATAGTTGATAGGTATTCACACAACATCACAATCACGATAATAATCAATAGAATAGCAGCGGCTGCGCTGTACTCATAGCGGTCCATTGCTGTGTTTAACGTAGCACCAATACCACCTGCGCCAACAATGCCGATTACAGCAGATTCACGAAAATTGATGTCGAGTCGGTACATCGAAAGCCCAATGAAACGAGGCATCACTTGTGCTTGAATTGCGTAATTAACTTGTTGTAGCCAACTCGCCCCTGTTGCACGCATTGCCGTCAGTGGTGCTGGGTCAATGGCTTCAATCTCATCGGCGAACAGTTTTGCGAGAAAGCCGATAGTGGCAAATGTGAGAGTGACAAAACCAGCAAACGTACCGAAGCCAAACAGAGCCACACACAAAATCGCGACAATGATCTCTTGTAAGCTACGGGCGATAGAAATAAACGCGCGGCAGAACAGGTAAACCGGAGTCGGAGCAAGGTTTTTCGCTGCACCTAATCCAAATGGAATAGAAAGAATAACACCAGCCACGGTCGATGTGAGCGTCATGGTTAAGCTTTCAATTAAACCTTGCGAGATGTTATTCCACCGTCCACCGAAATCTGGGTTCATGAAAGCCAAAATGAACTGCCAGCCGCGCTCGCTACCTTCGTAAATTCGAGTCCAGTTTACGTGTACCGATTGAGTCGCAAGGTATAAATACACCGCGACGATGATGACTAAGCTCCAACGTAACCAAGGGTTGGAAATCAGTGGCGGCTTGGTCCATTGTTTTGGATATGACTGAATCATACTGTTGCCTCAGACAAATGAGGGTGAGTGATGCTCAGGTCATCTTCCTCTTCTTCTACCTGTTGGCTCCAATCCTCTTCACCGTAGATCTGTGTGAGTACGTCTTCGGTGAGCAGGTTTGGTTGGTTATCAAATACCACACAGCCTGCATTTAGGCCGACAACTCGGTCAACAAACTGTTTTGCTAACTGAACGTCGTGAATATTGATGATGGCTGGAAGTCGTTGCTCTGAACAAATCTCGCTGATCAATCGCATGATCTGACGAGCAGTACGTGGATCGAGTGCGGCTGTTGGTTCATCAATCAGTAATAGCTTTGGTTTTTGAGCAAGCGCACGCGCAATACCGACACGCTGACGCTGACCACCTGATAAGGCATCGGCTCTTTTATTGGCGTGCTCTAATAATCCAACTCGGTCGAGTAGGGCATAAGCGGCTTGGATATCCGATTCAGGGAAACGACGAGTAAAGCTTTGCCAGAAATTCACGTATCCCAAACGTCCTGAAAGTACGTTTTCCATCACCGTTAAGCGCTCAATCAATGCGTATTCTTGGAAAATCATCCCAATTTCACGTCGAGATTGTCTTAGCTGGCGCTTAGACAGCGTCTCTAAGTTGGTATTGGAAAAGATAACTTCGCCGCTGGTGGGCTCTGTTAGTCGGTTAATACAACGGATAAGTGTTGATTTCCCTGCTCCTGATGGGCCAATTAATCCAACAACTTCGCCAGCATTCACTGACAAGCTGACGTTAGTTAGGGCTTTGTCAGAACTGGAATAGTGCTTGGTAAGCCCTTTAAGGGTAAGAGTAGACATAAAATTCCTATAAGACGGTGTACTAAGAGTTCGCCAGAGGCAGGCGTGGAGAGCAAACCGGAAAGAGTGTTGAATAACTGCAGGCGTGTTTGCCTGCAGTTAGTATTTCTGTGTTATTGGCTTTTTAGTTCGCTTGAACTTAGCTACACGTGTAAGACACTTTGTTCGCTGTATCGATAGTTCGGATCACTTCCCAGTGCTCTTGATAAGTGATTGGAACAAATTTTGCCTCGCCGTTACGTTCGAATTCTTCTTGCAGTTTGGTGCCTTCCCAATCAAACGTGAAGAATGCTTGTTGAATCTTTTCTTGTAGTTCAGGTGTTAGGTTATGTGCAGTACCGTAAGCGGTAGTCGGGAAGGTTTGTGACTTGTAGATACTTTTGATTTGGTCTTCTTTTACTACTTCACGTGAAAGCATGCGGTTCAACACCGAGTTAGCAACGGCCGCCGCATCGTAATCCTTATGTGCTACACCTAAGATAGAGTTGTCGTGCGCGCCAGAGAACGCAGGTTTAAAATCACGATCCGGTTGAAGTTGGTATTCAGCATCTAAAATTGCAGATGGAGCTTTGAATCCAGAGTTAGAAGTTTGCGCTGTGAAAGCGAGATTTTTACCTTTCAGATCTTCTACTTTTTCAATGCCAGAACTAGGATGAGTGATGATTTCCATTTCGTAACCGAAAGAACCATCTTCAGCCGCCATCATGGTAAAAGGAGCGAAACCAGCACAGTTGACCGCTAGTGGGGTAGAGCCAGTGTTGAAGCCTGCAATATGTAGACGCCCAGAACGCATGGCTTCAATTTGAGCTGCGTTATTTTGTACAGGAAAGAAACGAACCGTTTTTTCGGTTGTTTTTTCTAGGTGGCTCAAAAACTCGCTCCACACATCAGCGTATACTGCTGGATCTTCAACTGGCGTGTAAGCAAAAATCAGCGTGTTTGGGTCGACCCATTGTGATTCATCTTGGGGAACGTCAGCAACTAAGTTACCAGAACGATCTTCGTATCGTGAATCCATTGCTAATGCAGAACCAGAAAAAATCAGCGCAGCAGTAATAGCGCTTTTAAGCGTGAGATTAGTTTTTGTCGGTTTCATTGTTTCAGTCCAATTGAGTTATCTGTTGGGAAGGGAGTATAGGAATCGACGATGACAGAACCGCTGCTTTTTGATGACGGATTTATGAATGGTGTAACATGATGTTTCTCGTTAAATGAAATTAGATGCTTTTAACTATCTGATTTAGCGGGTAAATTAATGGGCTATTCTTTGTTTGATTTTACTCAATTGGCTGTAGGTTGAAATACTGTTATAGTAATCCTTAAATAATACATAAACATAACATATAAAATAAGTGAACTTATGGTTAGCACTTTTAATTCAATTTCGGGCTCGAAGCGTAGCCTGCACGTGCAAGTAGCGCGTGAAATCGCTCGTGGAATCTTGTCTGGCGATCTGCCGCAAGGTTCTATTATTCCTGGTGAAATGGCGTTATGTGAACAGTTTGGTATTAGCCGAACGGCACTACGTGAAGCAGTTAAACTATTAACTTCTAAAGGTTTGTTAGAGTCCCGCCCGAAAATCGGTACTCGTGTAGTCGACCGCGCATATTGGAACTTTCTTGATCCTCAGCTGATTGAATGGATGGATGGTCTAACCGACATAGATCAATTCTGTTCTCAGTTTTTAGGCCTTCGCCGTGCGATAGAACCTGAAGCGTGCGCACTGGCGGCTAAATTTGCAACGGCTGAACAACGCATTGAACTTTCAGAAATCTTCCAAAAAATGGTAGAAGTGGATGAGGCTGAAGTATTTGATCAAGAGCGTTGGACAGATATTGATACTCGTTTTCATAGCTTGATCTTTAATGCGACAGGTAATGACTTCTACCTGCCATTCGGCAATATCTTGACTACGATGTTCGTGAACTTCATCGTGCACTCTTCTGAAGAAGGAAGCACGTGTATCAATGAACACCGTAGAATCTATGAAGCAATCATGGCTGGTGATAGTGATAAGGCACGAGTTGTGTCTGCTGCACACTTGCAAGATGCCAACCACCGTCTGGCGACAGCGTAATAGAAATAGTCTAGAGCGTAGGTAGATGAGTCACCTCATATAGAGATGAACAGCATTACGCTCGGATAAACGACTTAAAAGGGTATGCCAAGTGCATACCTTTTTTGTTGTCTACCGTTTACGAAAATTGGCTGCTTTCATGTATGAAAAAAGCCAGAGACTGTTGTCTCTGGCTTTGAGTTGTTTCAATATTCTAGCTTAAACAAGCGGCTAATCATGATGTTCGTAAGTCTGCTTTTGTTTCTGCTTTTTCTTCATTTTTAACGTTGAATAAACCGAGAATACAGCTAACATGATAAACGCGAGAGCAATAGGGCGCTCATAAAGGAAAGACCAACTGCCATCGTACATCAGTAGTGATTTTCTAAGGTTTGTTTCTGCCATTGGCCCTAAGATGATCGCAAGCAGAATCGGTGAAGAAGGGATATCCAGTTTAGTTAAGATAAAGCCAAGTAGACCGAAACCGATTGCAATACCCACATCAAACATCGAGTTGTTAATTGCGTAAGCGCCGACAATTGAAAGGAAGACAATGATTGGAATCATGATGATCTTCGGTACTTCAATGATTCGACAGAAGAAGCGAATACCCAGTAAACCAATCACTAACATCACAAGGTTAGCGACCAACATTGAGCTGAACACGCCATAAACCACTTCGGGGTTTTGGGCGAATAGCAGTGGGCCTGGTGTGAGTCCTTGTACTATAAGTGCACCAAGAAGAACCGCTGCCACGGCATCTCCAGGAACACCTAGTGTTAATAACGGAACTAGCGAGCCACCCGTTACGCCGTTGTTTCCAGATTCAGCGGCTGCAAGGCCACGAACCGAGCCTTTACCAAACTCTTCTGGGTTCTTAGACGAACGTTTTGCTTCGTTGTAACAAACAAATGCAGATATATCAGCACCAGCACCCGGTACCGAGCCGATAGTTGTTCCCATCAAACCACTTTTTATGGCCGTTGGTAGCATTTCTTTGAGATCACTTTTACTTAATAGTTTGTGGTCAAATTTCGGTGCAACGACTTTCTTTTCAGAGAACAGCTTCTCTAGTTGGTTTAATGCCTCAGATAGAGCGAATAAACCAATCAAGACAGGGATGACATTGATTCCGCTGTAAAGATCCATGATGTCAAAAGTAAATCTTGGCACACTGCTGATTGGGTCGAGTCCAACAGTTGAAACCAATAATCCAATGGTTCCCGCAAGTAACCCTTTAAAAATGTTGTTCGAAGAAACACTCGCAATAATCGTTAAACCAAACAGAGCGAGTGCAAAATATTCTGGCGCATTAAAACGCAGTGCAAAGGTCGCTAATTTAGGCGCAATCGCGATGAGGACGATAGTACTTAACAGCCCGCCAATAAATGATGCAACAGCAGAAATACTTAATGCTCTTGCGGCTTGTCCTCTAACAGCCATAGTGTGACCGTCGAGTACACTTGCTGCAGAAGCCGGTGTTCCTGGGGTTTTAAGTAAAATTGCGGCAATTGAGCCACCGTAAATCCCACCAATGTATACACCAATTAACATCACAAGGGCTGAAGTCGGTTCCATGCCAAAGGTAAATGGAAGGAGAATTGCCACGCCCATTGTCGCTGTAAGTCCGGGTAGTGCGCCTAAAATAACGCCGCCCAGTACGCCAAAAACAAGGACAGGAAGCACTGCAAAGCTAACTGCAGTTGCGAGACCATCGATTAGATATTCAAACATATGACCTCCTAAGACCACGTTGCTTCAGGAAGCGCGATGTAGAACACCTCGCCAAATAGATAGTAAACCGCGAACACAAAGAAAACGGCGACAACGTAATAGATTGGCTTCTTCACTTTGAAGTAAACGAGGTAGAACATAAATGCAATCAAACTAGCATAAAGGTAGCCAACTACACTGATGAGTAATGCGTAGCCAATAAGAAAAGCAACGCCGAAAATCGACATCTTGCTTATCATCGCTTCTTGTTGTTCAGAGGCACCTTTTAATTTGTGTTGAACGATGAGAACAATACAGATAGCAATTTGGGCAATCACAATCATCATCGGGAAGAATTTTGCATCGACACTTGCATCTTGGTACATCGGACGATCAAATTGAGTGATCAGCGCGAACGCGATTGCGCTAAGGATAATGATGATAGAAGGGAAAACGACGTTTCGGTTTAAGTAAGAGTGAGAGTTAGACATGGAGTTTACCCCTAAAAAGTAAAGCAAGGGAAAGGTACAAACTAGTAACAGAGGCACAACTGATAAAAGCTGTGCCTCTGAACAAAGGTTATTGAATTAATTGAGTCAATGATTTTGTATCTTCTGCAACAAACTCAGTGAAGGCTTTGTCATCAAGATTGTGAATCGTCATTGCACCTTTCGCCATGAAAGTTTTGAACTCTTCACTTGCCATTGCTTCATCAAATGCAGCCCCCAACTTCTCGATTACTGCATCAGGTGTATCTTTTGGAGCACCAATACCGCGCCATGTACCTGTTACTACATCAATGCCTTGCTCTTTCAAAGTAGGAACATCTGGAATGTACTGAATACGTTCTTCAGACATGACACCTAATGCTTTTAGTTGGCCTGAACGAAGTTGAGCGATAGCTTCACCAGGAGTAACCATAGTGACGTCTGTGTGATGGCCTAGTACAGCAGGGATTGCTTCTGATGCACCGTTGTAAGGGATAGCGTTTAATTTAATGCCTTGATCTTTTTCAAGAGACATTAGGTAGAAGTTTGGCGCAGCGGTTGAAGCGAATTTTACGCTGCCTGGTTTTTCTTTGGCTTCCTTAATCAGGTCGTTAATCGTGTTGTATGGGCTATCTGCTGCAACCAATACGACCGCAGGATCTAAGTTAACTAAACGAATGAGTTTAAAGTCGTCAGCGGTATGACGCATCAAACCCATTTGAGGAAGTGAAGCGATTTCACGTGTTACTACTGTTAATGTGTAACCATCCGCACGCTGCTGAGCACCAAAGCTCATCCCAACTGCGCCTGCACCACCAGTACGGTTCATGATTGAAATATTTTGCCCAAGAATGTCTTTCGCGCTATTTGCAAGAGTACGACCAACGGCATCGGTGCCGCCGCCCGCGCCAAATGGCACAACTAAGCGAATGTTTTTGCTTGGATAGTCAGCTGCAATTGACGTTGCAGAAACAAGTATACCGGCTGCTAGCATAATGGATTTTAATAGTTTACTCATAATAAGTACCTTCTGTTTCTAATTATTAGCGATATGTTTTTGTAGGGTTTTCTGCTTTTTCTGTTTGGTATTCGTGCATTGCTAACTGTTCAATAGCTATCGCTATCCAGCCACTGATCAGCATGTCATACCATTGTTGTACACCACTGCAGGCAACAACCACGTTTCCGTAAACAAACGAACCATAAAACAGTAAGTCTTCGTCACGTAGTGAAGATGGGTGTTGGGAGTGCAGTGTTAGATTGCTTGTCGATTCTCGCCACGCTTGTTGTGCTTTCTTACGGGCAAGGTGATCAAACTTGATTGTCCAGTTGTCAGGAGCTCCTAACGACTCTTCATATAGAATGGCGTCTTCAAAAGAGGCTTCCCAAGGCTTGAGGTGTGGATTCATAACGACAATATGCAGTTCTTTTCTATTCGTTCTTTCAAACAGCTTGTCGATAGAGGGTTTAACGATATCGATAGCGTCTTGAGTGATATCTTTCATTGATCGCATTCCACATGTCCTTACGTTTGGTAGATGAATATAGAATATTGTATGACAATAATTCTTCAATTAACGATGACTTGGAAGCGGGGAGCGATCACAAGTGAAAGTCTTCTAACAAGACTTCGATCTTGTTTTGACCATATTCTGGCGGAAATAGTGTGATTCTGGTCTTTTTTTGAGCTGGGTGTAAATGGACACAGATCCAGTTTTATTTTGGCTGATTTCCTAGATATAAATTCACCACCATATGCTCGCCGTTCTGTTAATTCATAAGGGAGAAAATTTTGGCTTGATAATCGAGCGTCCTATAACACAACGAGTTATATGCGAACATGTCAGCGGCTCACCTGCAAGACGCTAACCACCGTTAAGCTAAACGCGCGTTTCAACTATTATGTGAACCACTTAAACGTCCCGATGAACCATTTATAGGTTCATCAAAACCAGTCAAAAAGGTATACCAAGTGAATGCTTTTTTTGTTTTTAAGAAGTGTGTTGCACCATGTGTAGCACGGTTTTGGTTCACTCCCGATTAACTCTTTCTTAAGGCAATTTTTCTTGTATACGTTTAGCGGTAGTTCTTTCTACCATCGTAATTAAGAGAATATTGCGGCGAGATTTGTGTTTTAGACACTCGATCTCTCCTCAAATAATTATGCGCCATCCATGATTTTTCATTTTTTACCTTTTGAATCCATCATCATCTCAACAAGATATGTGGCTTCTATATTGAGTAACTTACGTAGAATTCTAATAGAATTAGCTACTCTCAATTGATATAAAACACTGGTTTATTGTGTGATAAATGAGGGTGATTCAGCTCTGATTTGGCTTTTATTATTTTTGAGAATTTTATATTTATATGTGTTTGGTTGTATTTGTTAATAAGTGTGCAAAGTCTCACTTTTTTGTAAGTCATTGATTTTTATAGGGTGGGTGTTATTGGTGGGTGGTTTTTCATGTTTTCACCTCAAACCCCAGTAATTTCCTTAATGGATTAGCCATATTCCATCCTATGTCATATATATAATTAACTTAATCAATCAAAATAAGATCACCATCACTTATTTGGATTATTGTACTACAAATAAGGTTTGAGATTTCCTATAGTCCTCGTATCAAATTACAACGGACAAAGGATACACGATGGAACTCAACACGATTATTGTCGGCATTTATTTCCTATTCTTGATTGCGATAGGTTGGATGTTTAGAACATTTACAAGTACCACCAGTGATTACTTCCGCGGGGGCGGTAATATGCTATGGTGGATGGTTGGTGCAACCGCCTTTATGACCCAGTTTAGTGCATGGACATTCACCGGTGCGGCAGGTAAAGCGTATAACGATGGTTTTGCCGTAGCGGTTATCTTTATAGCCAATGCTTTTGGTTACTTCATGAACTTTGCATACTTCGCGCCTAAGTTCCGCCAACTACGTGTAGTGACGGTAATAGAAGCAATCCGTATGCGTTTTGGCGCGACTAACGAACAAGTGTTTACTTGGTCTTCAATGCCAAACAGTGTGGTTTCTGCAGGTGTATGGCTAAACGCATTAGCAATCATTGCTTCTGGTATCTTCGGCTTCGACATGACAGCGACTATCTGGATTACTGGTTTAGTAGTATTAGCTATGTCGGTAACGGGCGGTTCATGGGCAGTTATCGCATCTGATTTTATGCAGATGGTTATCATCATGGCAGTTACGGTGACTTGTGCGGTTGTAGCGGTTGTACAAGGTGGTGGTGTTGGCGAAATCGTCAGTAACTTCCCTGTAGCAGAAGGCGGTTCATTCCTTTCTGGTAACAACATTAACTACCTAAGCATCTTCAGCATCTGGGCATTTTTCATCTTCGTGAAGCAATTCTCAATCACGAACAACATGCTTAACTCTTACCGTTACCTAGCGGCTAAAGACTCAAAGAACGCTAAGAAAGCAGCGCTACTTGCATGTATTCTAATGCTTTGTGGTGTATTCATCTGGTTCATGCCTTCTTGGTACATTGCTGGTCAAGGTGTCGACCTAGCAGCAGCTTACCCAGAAGCAGGTAAGAAAGCGGGTGACTTTGCATACCTATACTTTGTACAAGAGTACATGCCAGCAGGTATGGTAGGTCTTCTAGTTGCAGCGATGTTTGCAGCGACAATGTCTTCAATGGACTCAGGTCTAAACCGTAACTCAGGTATCTTTGTTAAGAACTTCTACGAAACTATTGTTCGTAAAGGCAACGCAAGTGAGAAAGAGCTGGTAACAGTTTCTAAGATTACTTCTGCAGTCTTCGGTATTGCTATCATTCTTATCGCCCAGTTCATTAACTCGCTTAAAGGTTTGAGCCTGTTCGATACAATGATGTACGTTGGTGCTCTAATCGGCTTCCCAATGACAATCCCTGCATTCCTTGGCTTCTTCATCAAGAAGACTCCAGACTGGGCAGGTTGGGGTACGCTAGTAGTGGGTGGTCTTGTGTCTTACTACGTAGGTTTCGTTGTAAATGCTGAAATGGTGTCATCTGTATTCGGTCTTGAAGAGCTAACGAGCCGCGAATGGTCTGATGTTAAAGTTGCGATTGGTCTAATTGGTCACATCACACTAACAGGTGGCTTCTTCATCCTATCGACATTGTTCTACAAACCACTGTCTGATAAGCGTCAAGCAGACGTTGATAAGTTCTTCGGTAATCTGTCTACTCCTCTAGTTGCGGAGTCAGCGGAACAGAAAGTACTGGATAACAAGCAGCGTGAAATGCTTGGTAAACTGATTGCAGTAGCAGGTATTGGTATTATGCTAATGGCTCTGCTAACTAACCCAATGTGGGGACGTCTAGTCTTCATCTTATGTGGTGTGATTGTTGGTGGTGTTGGTGTACTACTTGTGAAAGCGGTCGATGATGGCGGCAAGCAAGCGAAAGCAGTGACTGAAAGCTAATACATAGAAAACGTTTATAATAGAATGCGACGACTCGAAAGGGCGTCGCATTTTTTGCTTTGCGAAGCGAGTAAACGTGTCAGCCTTACAACATCAGACCTAAATCACGAAAACTGTAAAAAATTGTACGATTGAACCGAAATACATTCAATTGTCCTACAATAAGACGTATATTGTTGCTAATTCCTTTCAGTCAACTTGAAAATAAGTGAGTTAGAATGAGCGACCAAAAATCTCTTGATGCAATCAGGAAGATGAAGCTGGAGAATGATACTTCAGCAGGTAATCTTGTAGACCTACTCCCTATCGAAGTACAGAAACGTGACTTCGACCTATCATTCCTAGACAACTTGAGCGAAGCGCGTCCACGTCTTCTTGTTCAAGCTGATCAGTTAGAAGAATTCAAAGCGAAAGTGAAAGCTGATGAAGCTCACTGTATGTTTGATGATTTCTACAACAACTCGACAGTTAAGTTCCTTGAGACTGCTCCTTTTGAAGAGCCTCAAGCGTACCCAGCTGAGACGGTAGGTAAAGCCTCTTTATGGCGTCCTTACTGGCGTCAAATGTACGTTGATTGCCAAATGGCATTGAACGCGACACGTAACCTAGCTATCGCTGGTGTAGTAAAAGAAGACGAAGCGCTCATTGCTAAAGCAAAAGCTTGGACTTTAAAACTGTCTACCTACGATCCAGAAGGCGTGACTTCTCGTGGCTATAACGACGAAGCGGCTTTCCGTGTTATCGCTGCTATGGCTTGGGGCTACGACTGGTTACACGGTTACTTCACCGATGAAGAGCGTCAGCAAGTTCAAGATGCTTTGATTGAGCGTCTAGACGAAATCATGCACCACCTAAAAGTGACGGTTGATCTATTGAACAACCCGCTAAACAGCCACGGTGTTCGTTCGATCTCTTCTGCTATTATTCCAACGTGTATCGCGCTTTACCACGATCACCCGAAAGCAGGCGAGTACATCGCATACGCGCTAGAATACTACGCAGTACATTACCCGCCATGGGGCGGTGTAGACGGCGGTTGGGCTGAAGGTCCGGATTACTGGAACACACAAACTGCATTCCTAGGTGAAGCATTCGATCTATTGAAAGCATACTGTGGCGTAGACATGTTTAACAAAACATTCTATGAAAACACCGGTGACTTCCCGCTTTACTGTATGCCTGTTCACTCTAAGCGCGCGAGCTTTTGTGACCAGTCTTCAATCGGTGATTTCCCAGGTCTAAAACTGGCTTACAACATCAAGCACTATGCGGGTGTTAACCAGAAGCCTGAATACGTTTGGTACTATAATCAATTGAAAGGCCGTGATACTGAAGCACACACCAAATTCTACAACTTCGGTTGGTGGGACTTCGGTTACGACGATCTTCGTTTCAACTTCCTTTGGGATGCACCTGAAGAGAAAGCACCATCGAACGATCCACTGTTGAAAGTATTCCCAATCACGGGTTGGGCTGCATTCCACAACAAGATGACTGAGCGTGATAACCATATCCATATGGTATTTAAATGTTCTCCGTTTGGCTCAATCAGCCACTCTCACGGTGACCAAAATGCATTCACGTTGCATGCATTCGGTGAAACGCTAGCGTCAATCACTGGCTACTACGGTGGTTTCGGTGTTGATATGCACACGAAATGGCGTCGTCAAACGTTCTCTAAAAACCTTCCACTATTTGGCGGCAAAGGTCAGTATGGTGAGAACAAGAACACAGGCTACGAAAACCACCAAGATCGTTTCTGTATCGAAGCGGGCGGTACTATTTCTGACTTCGACACAGAATCTGATGTGAAGATGGTTGAAGGTGATGCAACGGCTTCTTACAAGTACTTCGTTCCTGAAATTGAATCTTACAAGCGTAAGGTCTGGTTCGTTCAAGGTAAAGTATTCGTAATGCAAGACAAGGCAACGCTTTCTGAAGAGAAAGATATGACTTGGCTCATGCATACCACTTTCGCAAACGAAGTGGCAGACAAGTCTTTCACTATCCGCGGCGAAGTTGCGCACCTAGACGTAAACTTTATTAACGAGTCTGCTGATAACATCACTTCAGTTAAGAACGTTGAAGGCTTTGGTGAAGTTGACCCATACGAGTTCAAAGATCTTGAGATCCACCGTCACGTTGAAGTGGAATTCAAGGCGTCTAAAGAGCACAACATCCTGACGCTTCTTGTTCCTAATAAGAACGAAGGCGAACAAGTTGAAGTGTCTCACAAGCTTGAAGGCAACATGTTAGTGCTCAATGTTGACGGTGAAACGGTTTCGATAGAACTGTAATTCGCTGAAGTAACAGAAGCTAGATA
The DNA here is from genome assembly GCF_029890535.1 of Vibrio sp. S/42/10. Classification (NCBI taxonomy): domain Bacteria; kingdom Pseudomonadati; phylum Pseudomonadota; class Gammaproteobacteria; order Vibrionales; family Vibrionaceae; genus Vibrio; species Vibrio sp. S/42/10. The sequence continues at coordinate 48,034 of NZ_JAKMZC010000025.1, forward strand.
TAAAAACTCCGAGTGAAAGTTCGGAGTTTTTTTTTGCCTAGCGAAAATGACAATCTTTATTCCAATGTACCTTCATTTTACTTGGGTTAATGCTAAAGAGCATTTGATAGCCTCTCAACGGCAAACCAATGGTACGGGCTGATGGAGCTGATGTAGGGCAAGACAGGACACGTATTCGACAATAATGTTGAGTGCAAATGTTCAGGGTCGTATAAGAGGCTCGTATGTATGGCTTTGTGGTTTCCAAGAAATTTTCATCACTTATTAATAATGAAGGACCTCAGCCACTGGTAGAAAAAGAAATAGAGAACTAAAAGTAGGTTGGTTTAAGTGTGCTCATATTTATTGCGTTAACTATAATGTGCGACATTTTTTAAATGAACGGTTTCTTAAAGGGGATATCGTTCCGGTAAATATAAAACGTAAGCCATATTTTGTCGTAAATTGTATCGCCGTCACAACTTACGCCTAAGCATCAAATGAATGCCTTAAAACTATTGCGAAACGAGAAAGACGTAGTTATTATAATGAGCATATAATCATACAATACTATATTTGGAGTTTGAACATGACTAAACCTGTAATCGGTTTCATTGGCCTAGGTCTTATGGGCGGCAACATGGTTGAAAACCTGCAAAAGCGCGGCTACCACGTAAACGTAATGGACCTAAGCGCTGAAGCTGTTGCTCGCGTTACAGATCGCGGCAATGCGACTGCATTCACTTCTGCTAAAGAACTCGCTGCAGCAAGTGACATTGTTCAATTTTGTCTTACAACTTCAGCTGTTGTTGAAAAAATCGTATACGGCGAAGATGGCGTTCTTGCGGGCATCAAAGAAGGCGCAGTACTAGTAGACTTCGGTACTTCTATCCCTGCTTCTACTAAGAAGATCGGTGCAGCTCTTGCTGAGAAAGGCGCTGGCATGATCGACGCTCCTCTAGGCCGTACACCTGCACACGCTAAAGATGGTCTTCTGAACATCATGGCTGCTGGCGACATGGAAACTTTCAACAAAGTTAAACCTGTTCTTGAAGAGCAAGGCGAAAACGTATTCCACCTAGGTGCTCTAGGTTCAGGTCACGTGACTAAGCTTGTGAACAACTTCATGGGTATGACAACTGTTGCGACTATGTCTCAAGCTTTCGCTGTTGCTCAACGCGCTGGTGTTGATGGCCAACAACTGTTTGATATCATGTCTGCAGGTCCATCTAACTCTCCGTTTATGCAATTCTGTAAGTTCTACGCTGTAGACGGTGAAGAGAAGCTAGGTTTCTCTGTTGCAAACGCAAACAAAGACCTTGGCTACTTCCTTGCTCTTTGTGAAGAGCTAGGTACTGAGTCTCTAATTGCTCAAGGTACTGCAACAAGCCTACAAGCTGCTGTTGATGCAGGTCTTGGTCAAAACGACGTACCAGTAATCTTCGACTACTTCGCTAAACTAGAGAAGTAATCGACGTACGACCTCGTTAGGGTATGGCTTGTCTTTTTGGCAGCGATACCTCAACGAGGTTCGTTTTTATCTGCAGTTCATATTTTCTCATACAACTCTTCGTAATCGTTTTTCTTTCTACTATTCTTCCTTTCTAATTACGTTCTGTTTTGCCTAATCAAAGCTCTAATTTGATTTCAACTCTTAATGCGTTAGTTTCCAACGCCATTCAGCTTCAAGCCATTATCCTCGTATCAAGCCAATCGCCTATCTTTTGGTAAACCGAAACCTTAGTCAATTAAGTTCCTAGTAAACCAAGCCGCAAACTTTAAAACCAACACTGTTGTTGTCTAGCTTTAAGCGGATTATCAGCTCGAACACCTGAAAAGAAAGCAAAAAAAAGCCCACACAGCTGGTGACTATGTGGGCGTATTCGGACGAGCCGTCTGAAAAAACGAATGAACAATCATAAGTGAAATAACGATTAACGAGATCCCCCGACAGTTTCTACGTTAAACGTGTTCAATGACCTCAAAGCAAATTGCTTCAATTACCACTTTGAATTGAACAAAAGGATTCAGAAAGAACTTAAGTTATGATTCAAATACACCATACATCAAGGCTTATTGTATTACAAATAAATCTTGGTCTTGAATGCCTTTAGTGAATGGTTGGTTTGTGAAAGTGTGAGTTCATCGTCATTTTTACGCATGATTAGATCGCAGAGGACAGTTAAAATTATTGATGATAATTATCGGCGAAAATAGGATCTTTTTATTTAAAGTTCGGATATTTTACAAAATTTTGACGATTTTATCCGACAAGGATAAAGTAAAAATGCATAAATGATACCTATGTCACAGGGTGTTTACAGCCGGTTTTAATATATCAAGATCGCTCACAGAAAGAGCTGCCAATTAAACATACAATATTAATTAAATTGTGGTTGTAGCGATGAATCGACATGGATACGTAACGTTTTACCGTATCTTCGATAATGCAAAATATGACCATTTTATTCGGATGAAAATAATAGACATAGGTTATATGGATAATGAGTTTTATGAATTCAAAATTGTCTCTAGGGTTTAAAGGAAAACTGATTTTAATGGTGGCTATCGTTAGTACCAGTGCTTTAGTATTCACGAACTGGTTTACGCTCGATTTGGCGACAGAACAAGTCAACCAAACGATTTACAACGAGATCGACCATTCGTTAACGATAGAAATTAACCAAATTGAAAATACCGTTCAGAGAACCATCGATACCGTAAATTCAGTTGCTCAAGAGTTCATGAAGTCACCATACCAGGTACCTAACGAAGCGCTTATGCACTATGCCGCTAAGCTAGGTGGCATCGACAAAATTGTGGTGGGTTTCGACGACGGACGTTCTTATACATCTCGACCTTCAGAGTCTTTCCCTAACGGTGTTGGACTAAAAGAAAAGTATAACCCAACGACTCGCCCTTGGTATCAACAAGCGAAACTGAAGTCAGGTTTATCTTTTAGTGACCTATTTTTCACTAAGAGTACTCAAGTACCAATGATTGGTGTGACGTATTCGTATCAAGACCGTGTGATCATGGCAGACATTCGATTTGATGACTTAAAAGCGCAACTCGAACAGTTAGACGGAATTTATCAAGCGAAAGGTATCATTGTTGATGAAAGAGGGATGGTTGTTGCTTCAACAATAGAGAACGTACTTCCGCAAACCAACATATCTTCTGCAGACACGCAGATGAAACTCAAAAATGCCATTGAACAGCCTGATCAATTTATCGAGGGCGTAATTGATGGAAACCCAAGGATCTTGATGGCGAAGAAAGTTGATATCGGCAGCCAAAAAGAGTGGTACATGATATCCAGTATCGATCCTGAGCTAGCGCTCGATCAATTGAACGGTGTGATGTCAAGTACTCGAATGCTGATTGTCGCTTGTGTATTTGGTTCAGTGATACTGATGATATTACTTCTGAATCGTTTTTACCGCCCAATAGTGTCGCTGCGCAAAATCGTTCACGATCTATCTCAGGGCAACGGAGACTTAACTCGAAGGCTGGTAGAGAAGGGCAATGATGACTTAGGGCACATCGCTAAAGACATCAATTTGTTCATCATTGGCCTGCAAGAAATGGTTAAAGACGTGAAATTCAAGAACTCGGATCTCGATACCAAAGTTTTGAGTATTCGAGAGGGCTGTAAAGAGACCAGTAATGTGTTGAAAGTTCACACTGACGAAACCGTTCAAGTTGTCTCTGCGATTAATGGGCTTTCAGAAGCGTCTAACGAAGTAGAGAAGAGCTCTCAATCGGCGGCAGACGCAGCGCGAGATGCGGCCGTGTTCAGTGATGAAACCAAGCAAATCAATACGGTAACTGAAACGTATATCAGTGATCTTGAAAAGCAAGTGTGCACGACTTCTGATGACATCCGGTCTATGGCCAACGAAACGCAGAGCATACAGTCTATCGTTTCTGTGATTGGTGGTATTGCTGAGCAAACCAACTTGCTGGCATTGAATGCGTCGATAGAAGCAGCGCGTGCCGGCGAACACGGTCGAGGTTTTGCTGTGGTGGCTGATGAAGTTCGTGCACTGGCTAACCGAACTCAAATCAGCACTTCTGAAATAGAAGAGGCGCTATTGGGTTTACAGTCGAAATCAGATGGTTTAGTTAAATCGATTGAACTGACCAAAAGTAATTGTGAGATGACTCGTGCTCAAGTAATCCAAGCGGTAAACATGCTGGCTAAGCTAACTGAGCAGATGGAAACCGTGAGCCGTTTCAATAACGACATTTCGGGGTCTTCTGTGGAGCAAAACGCATTGATTCAGAGTATTGCTAAGAACATGCATAAGATTGAAAGCTTCGTTGAAGAGCTGAACAAGTTAAGCCAAGACCAACTGACAGAGTCGGCAGAAATCAAAACGCTTAATGGCAGCGTCAGTGAGCTTATGAGCAGCTTTAAAGTTTAGCAGGTTCACAATTAATATTTAAATTGGGCGCTAATTAATACTAATTTTCAATAGCTTAACTTAATTTATCACACTGAAAGCCACTCAATAACGTTCGAGTTTAGAGTGGCATTTCTGCGTTTTATCATATAGAAAACGCCGTATTCCTTACTCATTTCACTTGATTTGTCGCATCTCACATTCTGATAATTACACAATTGACATAAAATAGTACAAATATACATTATCACTCAACTCTTATGGATAAGTGAGATAAATGTGAATAAGCCAATTTTTGTCGTCGTGCTCGCTTCGCTTACGTATGGCTGCGGTGGAAGCAGTTCAAATAATTCAAGTGACAGCAGTGACCCATCTGGTAGCAATCCAGGAACGTCTTATGGTGTTGTCGCACCTTACGATATCGCAAAATATCAAAACATACTCTCTAGTTCCGATCTTCAGGTATCGGATCCTAACGGCACAGAGGGTAACAAAACCTCTGAAGTGAAAGATGGCGATTTCGATGGTTACATCAGTGATTACTTTTATGCAGATGAAGAGACGGAAAACCTAATTTTTAAAATGGCGAACTATAAGATGCGTTCTGAGGTTCGTGAGGGAGAAAACTTCGATATCAATGAAACGGGTGTAAGACGAAGCCTGTATGCGGAAATAAGCTTACCTGATATCGAACATGCAATGGCGAGCTCACCTGCCGATCATGATGAAGTGACGATGTTACAGATACATAATAAAGGTACGGACGAGAGCGGAACTGGTTATATTCCTCATCCGCTATTACGTGTGGTTTGGGAACAAGAACGCGATGGTATCACAGGCCACTATTGGGCCGTAATGAAAAACAACGCCATTGACTGCAGCAGTGCTTCAGACTCTTCAAACTGTTATGCCACCTCTTATGATCGGTACGATTTAGGAGAGGCAGATCTTGATAGCTTTACTAAATTTGATCTTTCTGTTTATGAAAATACATTGTCGATCAAAGTGAATGATGAAGTAAAAGTGGACCAAGATATCGCCTATTGGGAGCATCTCCTAAGCTATTTTAAAGCGGGTATATATAACCAGTTTGAAAATGGTGAAGCTACGGCCTATTTTCAAGCGTTAAGATACACCACAACCCAAATCAGTGGTTCAAACGATTGGGATATTAATGATTGGAAGTTGACGATTCCCGCGAGCAAAGATACTTGGTATGGCAGTGGCGGCGATAGTGCTGCTGAATTAGAGCCTGAACGTTGTGAGTCGAGCAAGGGCCTTCTCGCTAATGACAGCGATGTCTACCATAGCGATATTGATCTTTCTTATTTCAACACGGATGAAGGAAGAATTCACTTTAGAGCGGATATGGGGTACGGCACTACGACACAAAATTCTAGCTATATTCGTTCTGAGTTAAGAGAGTTGTATCAAAGCAATGCACAACCGGATTGCAGCACCAGCGATGAAGACACTAGTTGGTATCTGAACGATATAAGAACAAGTGCAACCACTCACGAATTGACGGCAACATTACGAGTTGAAAACTATCCAAATCTCAATAACCAAGACCCGAAAGTGGTACTCGGACAAATCCATGGTTGGAAAATTAATCAAGCACTGGTGAAGCTCTTATGGGAAGGAGAGGATAAGCCCGTCCGAGTTATACTCAACTCCGATTTTGAGCGCAACAATCAAGATTGCAGCGATTGTGAACCATTCAGTGTTGAATTAGGTACATATTCAGCCAGTGAAGAGTGGCGATATACGATTCGAACCAATCAAGACGGTGTTTATCTGGCAACTCATGATTCAGATGGAACCAATACGGTTTCGCATTTAATTCCTTGGGGCGAAGATTACCAAGACAAAGACGGGGACACTGTTTCGTTAACGTCAGAGTGGACATCTACCGATATCGCATTCTATTTCAAAGCGGGTATCTATCCACAATTTAAGCCAGATAGCGACTATACAGGTGAAGTGTTTGATGTGAGCTTCAGTTCGTTAAGGGTTGAACATAACTGATTTGATAGATGGCTAATGAGCTATTACGGTAATTTTAAGACCACATTGGTGACTAACAATGTGGTCTTTTTACTTTTCGGAGAGGTGAATATAGGGTCCGTTCACAATGATGTATGACCAGCTGCGTTGAGTTTGAAAATGGCAATTTTATCTTGGAATTTTTAAGTTTGTGAGCTCATTTCGCATTCTGAATTAATATATATTGTCTTTTATCAATAGGAAATGTGATCCAGTTAAAGTATGGAAAAACGGAAAGTGTCCTCAGTCTCATTTATTCAACGAAATGTTTTGTTTGTATTATAAGATTACGTAATATTTTTGTGTTATCGCAAATATTGAGAGAGGAATCGCCTTATAGCTCGTGTTTGCAGGTTCTACTTTCACTTATAAATGCTGCCTTTGTATTATAATAATGGATTAAATATGAAACAAATTACTATAAAAACCCTACTCGCTTCTTCTATCTTACTTGCGGTTGGTTGTGCGAGCACGAGCACACCTACTGCTGATTTTCCAAACAACAAAGAAACCGGTGAAGCTCTCCTGACGCCGGTTGCTATGACGGCTAGCAGCCACGATGGTAACGGTCCAGATCGTTTGTTTGACCAAGATCTAACAACACGTTGGTCTTCAGCAGGTGACGGCGAGTGGGCAATGTTGGACTATGGCTCAGTTCAAGAATTTGACGCTGTTCAGGCATCATTTAGCAAAGGTAACGAGCGTCAATCTAAATTTGATATTCAAGTCAGTGTTGATGGCGAAAGCTGGACAACAGTACTTGAGAACCAAATGAGTTCAGGTAAAGCGATTGGCCTAGAGCGTTTCCAGTTTGAGCCAGCAGTTCAAGCTCGTTACGTACGATACGTTGGTCACGGCAACACCAAAAACGGTTGGAACAGTGTGACTGAGTTAGCTGCTGTTAACTGTAACGTTAACGCTTGTCCTACTAGCCACATTATTACCCCTGCAGTAGTAGCAGCAGAACAAACAATGATCGCTGAAATGAAAGCTGCGGAAAAAGCGCGTAAGGCAGCACGTAAAGATCTACGTTCTGGTAATTTCGGTGTCGCAGCGGTTTACCCTTGTGAGACAACAGTGAAATGTGAAACACGCACTGCGTTACCTGTACCAACGGGTTTACCTGAAACACCTCTAGCAGGTAATGCTCCGAGCGAAAACTTTGATATGACCCACTGGTATCTATCTCAGCCTTTCGATCATGATAAAAATGGCAAGCCTGATGATGTTTCTGAGTGGAACCTAGCAAACGGTTACCAGCATCCAGAAATCTTCTATACTGCTGACGATGGCGGCCTAGTATTCAAAGTTTACGTGAAGGGTGTACGTACCTCTAAAAACACTAAGTACGCACGTACGGAGCTTCGTGAAATGATGCGCCGTGGTGACCAATCTATTAGCACTAAGGGTGTTAACAAGAACAACTGGGTATTTTCAAGCGCGCCTGAATCAGATTTAGAAGCGGCAGCGGGTATTGATGGTGTTCTAGAAGCTACCTTGAAAATCGATCACGCAACAACGACCGGTAATGCGAACGAAGTAGGCCGCTTTATCATTGGTCAGATTCATGATCAAAACGATGAGCCAATTCGTTTGTACTACCGTAAACTACCAAACCAAGCAACGGGTGCGGTTTACTTTGCACACGAAAGCCAAGATGCGACAAAAGAAGATTTTTACCCTCTAGTGGGCGATATGACAGCTGAAGTGGGTGAAGATGGTATCGCACTTGGCGAAGTGTTCAGCTACCGTATTGACGTTAAAGGCAACACGATGACTGTTAGCTTAATGCGTGAAGGCAAAGATGACGTTGTACAAGTCGTAGATATGAGCGAAAGCGGCTACGACGCAGGTGGTAAGTACATGTACTTCAAGGCTGGTGTATATAATCAAAACATCAGTGGTGACCTAGACGATTATTCACAAGCGACTTTCTACCAGCTAGACGTATCGCACGATCAATACAAAAAGTAATCTAAACGGATAAACAATAGCCTCCAACCTCTCGAGTTTGGAGGCTTTTTTGTGTCTGTTATTTGGGCAGAAACCATCAGTTGTTAAAGATAGGCATATAGATTAAAAGTTGGTGGTTGACCTTAACTTCTGTTTTGAGCATCCTCTTTCCGATCCCCTAATCTAATATCCAACACATAGCCTTTCATTCGTTCATAGACCTGCATCAATAAGCCATATATTAACAATCTAGGGTTAGTGTTAAACATTGGCTTAGGTTGCTTTGGGTTTGTTCAAACTGATCGCCATATCGCTATCAATACTTATATTTAACACTAGATACTAAGGGCAATTTATTGGCTGATAATACCTTGCACCTAGGATGATTAGTTCTGGAAGTCATTGAATAAACAACGGGGTTTGTATCGGTAAACTGAAATTGAGTTGGCTATTAAAAGCCCAAATAACAGGACGGGGAGGTTAGGAGGTTACTACTTTTGAAGTTAGGAGCTTTTAGAGATTTAGATGAGTAGGTTTGAGGTATATATTGGAATACCGATTACAAAAAAGCCTCTAGCAGAACTAGAGGCTATTATTGGCGCAATCAAAGAGTTATTACTCAGCAGTAAATTGAGCTACACGTTCTTGAATTTGTACATCAGTCAGAACTGTATTCCAAACTGCGATATTGTCCACCGACCCATCGAAGTTTTTATCACTACTAGAAGAGCCACCTAAAAGAATAAATTTGTCATCTGTTGTATTTTCAATAACAGAAAAATCGACACTTTTCGAGTGAGCAAGAGTACCATCTATATATAAGTTAGCAGTCGAATCTAAGTGGTTGTAAGTCGCTAAGATGTGATACCAATTATCTTCAACAAGATAAACGTCTCCTTCACTAGACTTCGCTTCTGTACTCAAGCCCTTGTCATCTGCATCAAGACCGCCGTAAACCTTAAACTTGATGGAGTTGTCTGATGACTCGAGGTAGAGTTTAAACCCCAAGTAGTCACTAGTTTCTGCAAAATCAACAAGTGAAACGTCGGAATCATACCCAAAACGATCTGCTTTAATAACCGTCTCTACAGAGAATGAATCCTCAATGGCTTGAGCTCCAGTAGTAGTTGTCGAAGTTGCATTGTAGTAAATGTAACCATAGCCTCCACCTGTAGCTGAATCTTGGTCAATATGCATAGCTCCAGTACCTGCAGCGCCAGAGGTCGTAGTGATCAAAGGAGAGCCTGATTTACTTGTCAAATCATTGTCGGCACTACCGCTGTCAGTTGTGTAGTCAGCGTTGTCAAAAGTGTACTCATTTAAAGCAACCGGGAAGTCACCATCTACTGGTGGCTCAGGCTCACTATTGCCACCATCAACAACAACTGTCGCTTCCGCAGTATTGTTGTTGTACGGATTACCTGATAGCGCTTGGCCATTCGGGTAATTGTTAAAGTTATCTTCAAACACTAGCTCATCAGAAGCTGTGTCATTCGAATAAACTTTAAAGTTGTCAGCGTTTAACTCGTAGTGTGTTGTGTTAGAAGTATCACCAAGCTTCAATGACACGATAGTAACGGCAGCTTTGTCGAAAGCCTCAAAACCGTTGCCGCTATTGTCGTATACAGTGTCATTGACTTTGAATGTGTAGTAACCGCTCGCCCAACTGATTTCAACCGCGAGATCTTCACCTAAAGTGTAAGTGCCTACAGGCTCATCAGGAATTTGAGGTTTACCGCTACTATCGGTAACCGTGGAACGGTAGAAAATTTCTCCAGCATTAAAAATAACTTCGCCGTGTAAATTAGTGTTAGAAGTACCAGAAGCGTAGAGACTAATATAAGCGTTGTTACCTGAACCATTCGCTTCTTGCTCGGTGTCTTCATCTACTTGGTAGATTAAGTCAACGGTTACCTTTCCTGATGCGATACTGTCTACTGTTGCCCCTGTGCTGCTGTCAGACAATTTCAAACGTAGTTCACCCACATCATTCTTTACACCGCCATTGTTGGTGTCCAAGATTTGAACGTAGCCATTGATACCATTTGCTTCATTGGCTTCACTGATAGCTTCTTGTACGGCGTCAGTCGCAGTTTGGTCTGAACCAGAGTAGTCTATGCCAGTGGTGTTATCTGAAATATTCAGAGCACCAGCGTCATCGAAAGAAAAAACACCATCTAGAATTTCGATCGTTGATGTGCCTGTTTCATAATATGTGAAAGAGACCGTACCGGCTTCTTCATCATAATTATTAGTAGAAGCACTTGCATCTTTAATCGTGTAAGTACCTAAGTCATCATCATCGTCATAGTATTTATGATTGCCATCTTCTTGGAAAACATAAACATTTGGTAGATCAGCGTTTGATGACGCGGAAATTGAAGAAGAGTTACCATCACTGATTTGCCAGTAACCTGTTGTTAGTACTGACTCTTGGCTGCCAGCACCTGAATCCGTCGGAATAGGTAAACCGTCACTGTTACAACCAAATAATAAACCTGTCGAAAGAGCAACAGCTGTAGCGACTTTAGAAATCTGCATAAAATATTCTCTTTATGATATTAAATCCATATGTAAATCACATAAGAAATAGATAATGAATAGTCGTTAAATATTTATT
>NZ_JAKMZC010000026.1:0-56610 GCF_029890535.1 Vibrio sp. S/42/10
AATACATCGAGTACTACAATACCAAACGTATAAAAGTGAAACTAAAAGGCCTGACTCCGATAGAATATCGAACTCAGGCCTTGAAAGCCGCTTAACAGAAATGTCCAACTTTACGGGGTCACTTCATAGGCATCGGCTTCGTGTTAGTTATTATTAGCTTAAGATGGTTGAACTAAAGTCAGAGCTTTACGAGAAACTTCGTGGGCTGCTTTCGTTAAGTTCTGTTTTTCTAACGCGTCGGATAGGTATCCGTAATCTGATACGTTTGAGCGAAGTGCCAATGCCTTTTCAAAATGGTTTTGTGCTTCCGCCCATTTCTGTTCTCTGAGGTAGAATTGAGCTAATGCGCTATGCGCTTCAGCATTGCTATCATCCTTACTGATAGCACGTTCTAACATCACTACTATTGGATGGTGATCGGCCAGGTTAAGCTCAGGTAAAAGCATGTAAAGCTCATTTGAACCATTCTTCGCAATGTTCTCTTTAATCACTGTGAACGCTTCTGAGTCAGCTTTACGAGCTATCAGTTGTTTAACAAAACATGACACTAAGTGTGAGCTTTGTTTCTGTTTTCTAGAAAGCCTATTCCAATGGCTGATTAAACCTTCGCTGCCTTGTTGTTGTGCGACATCGTGAAGCAAACCACACTGAGCTTTCTGTTCTAACTCAACTTGCTCATCAGCCGTAAGAAGCTTGTTTTTAGCTAGCTTAGGCGTTAACTCTAGTAATGGCTGCCAGAGTTTAAGCTGCGTGTAAGTGGCTTTTAGTAGGCCAAGTACAGCCGTGTTGTTTGGGTAGGAGCCTTTTAGGGTAGAAAGTGTATCGAATGCGGCTTCGTAGTTCGACTCACTGATCTGTTGTTTTGCTTTAGTTAGCTCAACGGCTAGTAGAGAGTCCTCTTGTTGGCTAGCAAGTTCGATGTACTTATCACGGTCACTGGTATTACCTTGTTCATGAGCAGCTTGAGATGCGACTAAATAACAAAGCAGAGGCATGTCGTGATGGTTAGCCCAACGAGTCACTTTTTTCTCTGCGCCTTTCCAGTCACCTTCCAGAAGTTTGATGATTCCTTCATTGGTATAACGACGAGAGCGTTTTAGCTTGCGTACGCTGAACCAGTTCCAAGTTGTTGAGCTTGCGTAAATTAGCTTTTTAAATAGGTACTCTAGGCCGAATAAAGCGGCTAAAAGAGCAATCACAAAAATAACCAGGGTCGTTACACTCATCTCGATAGTCTTATTAGCAATCGAGATCAATACATAACCTTGTTGACCTGAGAACTGGGTACCAACAAACAGACCTGCACCCAGTATGAGAAAAAGAAAAATCCAACGAATCATTATTTTTCCTCCGTGGTCATAACGGTCATTTCACGACGCAGACGTTCGCGTATTACATCTGACAACTCATTTTGAGACTCAAGTTTCACTGGGTATTTTACAGAGATGTTTTGTTCGCTTAACTGTTTGATAGCCTTCTCAAACTCGATTACCGACTGGTTGTCTTGGTTTAGGTAAGCCGTCGACCATTCGTTAGCCGTTTTAAGCGCTGCGTTATAAACATCACCTTGTTCTTTGTACACAGCACGAATAGCGGTTTCGAGTTTGCCTTTAATGTTTTCACGTAGGTAGAAGTGTTGTTCTGGAGACAGTAGTGGTATTACTTCGCCATCACGGCTACGAAACGTAATAAAGTTTTCTGAGAAGTCTTTCATCGACGTCATTAGGTTGTTTTGCCAATCATTAATATCACCTGATACCGCTTTTTTCTCAACAACGGCAGCCTCAGGCAGGATTGCATTGGCAAGCGGTAGGTGGTCGACTTGTTGTTGAAGACTTGTAATTCGCAATACTAGGCCATCACGATCGATCAGAGGGATCGTACGAAGCTTGGTAATGTCATTAGTCATTGATTGACGGAGAGATACTAAGCTAGGGTCATTTAACGCTGCGATACGTTGATCGGCACTTTCCATGAGTTTGGTTGCGCTAACGGCATCATGTTCGAGAAACAACTTGCGGCCAGCAAGTTTCACAAGGTAATCGGCTTCGGCAAGTAACCAGTCATTAGGGCGACGGCCTTTTACATCAGCAACGGCTAGTTGAAGGCTTTGAATGCTCTTTTGCTGTTGGGATTGCACTACCTGAGTTTTCTCTACTGCATGTGATGCTTCTTGGATGGTCTCTTGCTTGATAGTTTGGAGATCTTTATTTACTGCAGACTGAGTATTTTTCAGTTCAACTTGTAGGGCTGCAATTTCCGCCGAGTATTCAGCACTCTTTTGCTGCATTTGAAATGCGATACCGCCACTGAAAATAATAGAAATAGCGATCGCAATTGCGCCTAATTTGACACCGCGCTTACCTTGTTTCTCGGCTTTTTCTATTTGCTCTTGGTGCTCTGCTTGAGTCTCATCATTTTGAGCTACATTTGACACTGAGCCATCAAGCTTATCTTCTGGCTGTTTTGTCTCTTCAGATTCAGCTTTTTCGTTTTCAACAACTACTGTCTGAGTCTCTTGTTTCTTTTCAGGTTCAATATGCTCGTTATTTTTTTTGCTTGTCATGCTTATTTCCTGTTTCTAGCTAAGGCCGGAGAGCAGCCAGTAATATTTGGTTCGTAGCACTGTGAGTATTAGTTACGTCAGCGAAACCGAGTTGTTGTGCTCGTTCCACTATGCGCTGGCTTGGGACAAATAGTTGTCTTGTTGAAAGCCAAGCCAAATACTCATCAGGAGTAATTGAGCGGAGATATTCCAATTGCTCCTGACTAGTGATGACAACTTTGGATGTTTTTTCGTTTATCCATGCTTGATAGGTATTGTGGTCGCTAATAGGAATATATTCTCTACGGTAGGTCTCACAATAAGAGACTTGTGCGCCTCTGTTAAGTAAAGAGTCTCTAATGAGCTCGCGTCCACCATTACCACGCAGTATCAAAATGGATTTATTATTTACATCATTAAGTTCAGTAAGTTTAAGAAGATGTTCACTATCACTAACTTGAGGATAGTTTACTTTTTGTTTACAGACTTTGCTTAAAACGTGCGCAGTTTTTTGACCAACGCCAAGATAAAGCGGCGAAGATGGCCAAATAGATGCAGTTTTAGAAAGGATGTTTTGGGCCGCGGTCACAGCGTGATAGCTGACGGCGATTATAATATCGCTGTTCTTAAGCAGGGTGCTTAAATTCGATGAGGGTGGATTATCAACGATGCGAATAAGCGGATGGTGGATTGCTTGAATCCCTTCATCCGCTAGTTGTTGGCAAAGCGATTGTCCCTCTGGGCCGGGACGAGTTACCAACACTGTCATGGCTAATCTTGGTCTGCGTATAGTTTGGTTAAGATTTCTCTCGCACCGTCATCTAGCAATTGATTTGCCAGAGTAACGCCAAGTGCTTCTGCATCTTTGCGAAGGCCAGAGATCTCACCACGAACCATTTTAGAACCATCCGGTTCGCCAACTAACGCACGTAGCCAGATATTATCGCCATCTAGTAGTGAGTAGCTGCCAATAGGAACCTGACAACCACCTTCTAGGGTAAGGTTCATTGCACGTTCGCATAGTACGCGATCAGCGGTATCTTTGTGGTTTAGTGGTTCAAGAAGCTTAATTAGACGTTCATCATCAAGACGGCATTCAATACCGACAGCGCCTTGGCCTACTGCTGGTAAAGACTGCTCTGGTTCGATAAAGCTACGGATACGCTCTTCTAGCTCTAGTCGCTTAAGACCAGCTGCCGCTAGGACGATAGCATCGTATTGGCCGTCATCGAGTTTACCTAGACGAGTTCCTACGTTGCCGCGTAGTTCTTTGATGATCAAGTCAGGGCGGTATTCCAGTAGCTGACATTGACGACGCAGGCTGCACGTACCAACGACAGCGCCTTGTGGCAATTCATCAATGTTGTTGTATGTGTTTGATACGAAAGCGTCACGAGGATCTTCACGTTCACAAATCGTCACCAGACCTAGACCTTCAGGGAAGTCGACAGGCACATCTTTCATTGAGTGAACCGCTAGGTCAGCACGACCTTCTAGCATGGCTACTTCGAGTTCTTTAACGAACAACCCTTTACCACCTACTTTCGCAAGAGGAGTGTCTAGGATGATGTCACCTTTGGTCACCATAGTTACCAACTCAACCTCTAAACCAGGGTGAGCAGCTTGCAGTGCATCCCTTACAAAGTATGCCTGCCAAAGGGCAAGAGGGCTTTTTCTGGTTGCGATACGGATTGGTGCTGAATTTGTCATGGTGTTTCCGATATAGGTTCTGTAATAACCTAATCCTACCATTGTGAGGCGAAAATTCTTACTGTTTGATCGCTTCCCCCTTTTATAGCTGAGGGATTTTCACTAGTTCACCAAAATAGTGTGATTGGTATCTCATTTGAAACATGGGCTATTATTAGAAATAGTCAATACAGAGGACACTACGGCGCCGTGAGTTTAACTTTTTGTCATTAAAGAATTGGCCAGCATGACAAGCTCCTTTGCTTTACCATTAGGGGTAAAAGTGTTAAATTGATCACGTTTTGTTGCTCCTTTCGTTCAGTAACTAAACAGAAGTGCATTTAATCTCAAACCAAGGACTTACCTTGCAGGCTTACACTCAGACTTTGATTCAACGATTAGACAATCTAAATCAGCAGCGTATTGATCGTGCGTTGGCGTTGATGAATGTCCAAGGTCAGCGAGTTTTTAACCTTATTCCCACACTGCTTCATTTCAATCATCCCATGATGCCTGGTTATTACGACCAGCAAGTTCCTTTTGGAATTCATAGCTTCACGCTTAACTCATTCCAAAAGCAATTTGTCTCAGATACTGAATTAACACTTGGTGGCAAGCTGACCGAAGCGGCTGAACCTGCAATTCTTGGTCTTTACACCATGGGTAGCACTTCTTCTATTGGCCAAAGTACCTCAAGCGACCTCGATATCTGGGTTTGTGTTTCTCCAGATATGGACGGTGCATCGCGCGATAGCCTGACTAACAAATGTTTGCTTATTACCGATTGGGCTGAAACCTTAGGGGTTGAAGCAAACTTCTTCTTAATGGATGGAGAACGTTTTCGTTCAAATCATTCTGAAGAGATGACTGGCGATAACTGTGGTTCTTCACAACATTTGCTATTACTTGATGAGTTTTATCGCTCTGCAGTTCGTTTGGCTGGCCAGCGTTTGTTATGGCAGATCATTCCACCAGAAATGGAGGAGTGTTACGACCAATATGTTCAAGGTTTATGTCAGGATGGTTATCTTGATTGCTCGCAGTGGATCGACTTTGGTAAGTTGAATCGCATTCCTGCCGAAGAGTACTTTGGTTCAAACCTATGGCAACTTTATAAGAGTATCGACTCACCGTATAAATCGGTTTTGAAGGCTATTCTGTTAGAAGCTTATTCATGGGAGTACCCACATACTCAACTGCTTAGCATTGATACCAAGCGTCGCTTCTTTGCGGACGAACCTGATCTTTACGGCATGGATAGCTATTATCTGATGCTTGAGAAGGTAACGCGCTATTTAGAACGCATTAACGACCATACTCGATTGGATTTAGTTAGACGTTGTTTCTACCTCAAGACCCACGAAAAGTTGTCGCGCGAAGCAGGTAATGGTTCTGTTGCATGGCGTCGTGAAGCCTTGACCGAGATGACTAAATCTTGGAATTGGGGACATGAAACGATCGCTGAGCTCGACAACCGCCGTAACTGGAAAGTTGAGCAAGTTAAAGTGGTGCACCATGCACTGCTTGATGCCTTGATGTTGAGCTACCGTAACCTCATTCAATTTGCACGTCGCAATGACATTACTTCAGCTATCAGCCCACAAGACATCAGTATTTTAGCTCGCAAGCTCTATGCTGCGTTTGAAGTTTTACCTGGCAAAGTGACGCTATTGAACCCTCAAATTTCCCCTGATTTACATGAATCGGATTTGAGTTTTATTGAGGTGCGCCAAGGCCAGGCGAACAAAGCGGGCTGGTACTTGTATAAACAACCATTGATTGCACACCGCATTCTTGGTCAGCCATCTTTAGAGCATCATGAGTACTTGAGTAAGTTGGTTGCTTGGTCATTCTTTAATGGTTTGATTACCGAATCGACTCGTTTACATTCTGTTGTTCGTGATGCTCATATTGATATTGATAAGTTCTATCAAATGGTCAGTGACCTGAGAAATACTTTTTCTTTGCGTAAGCGCCGCCCAAGCATGCAAGCGCTGGCCAGTCCATGTGAAATAAGCCAGCTGGCGATGTTCATCAACTTTGAGAATGATCCGACTTCTGAGTTGAGTCCTCGTGAATTGAAGCTTGATCTTAAGAATGCCGATATCTTCAGTTTTGGTGAAGAAGGTAAGAGCTTGGTTGGGAGTGTTGATCTGGTTTATCGTAATTCTTGGCATGAAGTGCGTACGCTTCATTTTCAAGGTGATACCGCGATGTTGGACGCCCTTAAAACTGTACTGGGTAAAATGCACCAAGATGCTCTACCGCCAGAATCAGTTGATGTGTTCTGTTACAGCAAAAACCTACGTGGTGTGATGCGTAACATGGTGTATCAGTTGTTGGCTGAGTGCATTGATTTGCGATTGAAACCGATTGAGCCTGAAAAGCGTCGTCGTTTTAAGGCTATCCGTTTAGCTAACAAAATGTTTGGTCTGTTCTTTGAACGTCGTGGTGTCTCGGTACAGATGCTGGAAAACTCGGTTGATTTCTATCGTAGTATTTCAACCAACAAGCTGAAGGGCTCGCCTTTACAGATGCTAGATAAAGAGCAAGAGTATCAATTACCCGAAGTGGTTGATGGTTTTGCTAGTGAGGGTTTAATCCAGTTCTTTTTTGAAGACACGGATAAAGGCTTCAATATTTATGTATTGGATGAATCGAATCAAGTTGAGGTGTACCACCAATACAGTGGTGAAAAAGATGAGATGATCGCAAGCGTGAACTCTTTCTACACTTCAGTAAAAGATGAAACGAAGGTGTCCTCTAGGTTGATTAATTTCAATCTACCTCAGTACTATCAAATTGTTCATCCGGAAGAAGGCAACTCTTATGTCGTGCCTTATCGTAACGATGCTACTTTGTCTTCTCGTAGCTCGAAGATAGTCAATATCTAAGTTTTTGAGCCGACAGATATTAAAAAGGAGTGATTGATTCACTCCTTTTTCCTTTCGCTTACAAATGATTAGACCCAATTGATCTCTTCACCTGCATGTTTCACGCATTCTTCTTTCACCATCTCAAACAATTCCATGCCTGTTTTTGAGCATGTCCATTTGTCATCAATTAACTTGAAGTGAAAGCCACCAGATTTAGAGGCTAACCAGATTTCACGCATTGGTTCTTGGCGGTTGATAATAATTTGGCTGCGGTTTTCAAACTCTAGTGTCATCACGTTACCAGTCACTTCGTAATCAACATCTGCCTCTGATTCATCGATAGCTTCTTCGATGTTTTGCATCTGTATATCGACCAGTTGATGAAATTCAGTATCGTTCATCCTTTCTATCCTATTGCTTTTCCTGAGTGTGGTGCGATTATAGGGGGCATTGAGTTAATAATCACGATATGCAAAATGAAAAAATTAATTACCGCTCTGTTTATGGTGTCCGTTATTGGACTTTCTGGTTGTGGTCAAACGGGTCCGTTGTACGATCCTGAAGATGTTCAACAGACCGAACAACCACAATAAGTGAAAACACGCAGAAATCGTTATTTATAAGGGATAAGAACTTTGGATTACTTCAACTATCAGGAAGATGGCCAGCTTTGGGCTGAGGACGTCGCACTTTCACAACTAGCAGAGCAATATGGTACACCGCTGTATGTATATTCTCGTGCAACATTAGAACGCCACTGGAATGCGTTTGATTCATCGGTTGGTGAGCACCCACACTTAGTGTGTTATGCCGTTAAAGCTAACTCAAACCTCGGCGTATTGAATACTTTGGCTCGCTTGGGCTCTGGTTTTGATATTGTTTCTGGTGGTGAGTTAGAGCGTGTGGTTGCTGCAGGTGGCGATCCAGCTAAAGTTGTGTTCTCTGGTGTTGGTAAGACAGCCGCAGAAATGAAGCGTGCGCTTGAGTTAAACATTAAGTGTTTCAATGTAGAGTCTGAGCCAGAACTAGAGCGACTAAATAAAGTGGCAGGTGAACTTGGTGTTAAAGCGCCGATTTCTCTGCGTATCAACCCAGACGTTGATGCGAACACTCACCCTTACATTTCTACAGGTCTGCGTGACAACAAGTTTGGTATTGCGTTCGACCGTGCCCCTGCCGTCTATGCTTTTGCAAAAACACTCGATAACTTGTCTATCCATGGTATTGATTGTCACATCGGTTCTCAGTTAACCGATATCGAACCTTTTATCGATGCCACTGATCGCCTGCTCGCGCTGATTGATCAGCTGCGTTCTGATGGGATTAACATCAAACACCTTGATGTCGGCGGCGGCCTTGGTGTGGTTTATCGTGATGAATTACCACCACAGCCTTCAGATTACGCAAAAGCTTTATTGGCTCGCTTAGACAATCATTCTGATCTAGAGCTGATTTTCGAGCCTGGAAGAGCGATTGCTGCTAACGCTGGTGTATTATTGACGAAAGTCGAGTTCCTCAAGCCAACAGAGCATAAGAACTTTGCCATCATCGATGCGGCAATGAACGACCTGATGCGCCCCGCACTTTATCAAGCTTGGCAAGATATTGTGCCAGTCAGCCCTCGTCAGGGTGAAGCCGTGACTTACGACTTGGTTGGTCCGATCTGTGAAACGGGTGACTTCTTAGGTAAAGATCGTGACCTTGTTCTCGAAGAAGGCGACCTACTAGCAGTTCGTTCAGCTGGTGCTTATGGCTTCGCGATGTCATCTAACTACAACACTCGTTCGCGTGCGGCTGAAGTGATGGTGGATGGCGATAAAACTCACTTGGTTCGTCAGCGTGAAGAGCTTACGAGTTTGTGGGAACTTGAAAACATTCTTCCGGAGTAATTTTAAGCGTTATGCACTTCCATTTTTCTAAAATGCATGGTTTGGGCAATGATTTCATGGTCGTGGACTGCATTACTCAAAATATTTTCTTTTCTCCAGATTTGATCCGTCGTTTGGCGGATCGTCACACTGGTGTGGGGTTTGATCAGCTACTTGTGGTTGAGGCTCCTTATGACCCAGAAACTGACTTCCATTACCGCATATTCAATGCGGATGGCAGTGAAGTGGAGCAGTGTGGCAATGGTGCTCGTTGTTTTGCACGATTCGTTCGCATGAAAGGCTTAACGAATAAGTACAGCATCAACGTAAGCACTAAGAAAGGTAAAATGGTTCTTAAGATTGAAGACAATGACCAGATCACCGTAAACATGGGTGTTCCTGAGTTCGAACCAGGCAAGATTCCATTCAAGGCGAAACAGTCAGAGAAGACATACATCTTAAGAACGGATGCCCACACTTTATTCTGTGGTGCCGTTAGCATGGGTAATCCACATGTGGTTACCGTTGTTGATGATGTTGATACCGCTGACGTAGACACCTTGGGCCCACTTCTTGAATCGCATGAGCGTTTCCCAGAGCGAGTGAATGCTGGCTTTATGCAAGTGATCAGCCGTGATGAAATTCGTTTGCGTGTTTACGAACGTGGTGCGGGTGAAACTCAAGCATGCGGTAGCGGTGCATGTGGCGCCGTTGCGGTTGGTATCACTCAAGGCTTATTGGCTGAGAATGTGAAAGTTCGTCTGCCTGGAGGTGATTTACAGATCAGCTGGCAAGGTCCGGGTAAGCCTTTGTTTATGACTGGCCCTGCAACGCATGTGTTTGATGGTCAACTTTCTTGCTAAGAACGATTCATCACTCATCGATTCATAAAACATAAAGGATAGGTTTTGTCTTACGTTGAAGCCGACGCACTCACCGCAGAAGTGGTCGCGGAATATTTACGTGATAACCCAGATTTTTTTCAAGACAGGAAAGATTTGGTTGATCGCCTTGCTATCAATAACGTTGAGCAGGGGGCTGTTTCTCTGGTTGAGGTTCAGCTAAAACGCCAACGCCACAGAATCGAAGAGCTCGAAGAAGAGATCACCGGTTTGATGTCGTTGGCTGCAAATAACGATAAGACCTTCTATGAATTTATGGATCTGCAAGCGCAGGTGCTGAAATGCAGTGACTTCATGCAGGTGATAAAAGCTGTTGAGCAAAAAGCGTTAGATCTAGGGCTTAAGGCTCATGTTCGAATCCTTTCGCAATCAGGTTTTTATCAGCTCAATGAAGAGCGTTACTCTAAGTTCTCACTTAACCATTTCAATGGTAAAGATGCTTACTTAGGGCGTTTGAGAAAAACCGACAGACACGATTTGTTTGGTGATTTTCCCGTTCCAGAGCTAGGCTCTTATGTAGTACTACCGCTCGCTAAGCTGTCTCCATTGGGTTTGCTCGCCTTTTCTAGTGAAGATGGCGGACATTTCCAACCCCATATGGACACGCTCTTTTTACGCCATTTAGCGCTGGTAGTAGCTCATTTGGCGGATACCTTACCTTGGCAGATAAATAATGAGCCTAGAGCCCAAAACACCTCTTCCTAGCAGCCTTCAAAAGCCACTTTCTCGCTTCTATGAATATCTCAGAAGCGAGAAGGGACTCAGCCTACACACCCAACGTAATTACAAACAACAGCTTGAAACCATGGCCGCTCATTTAGTCACTCTTGGCCTAAAAGACTGGGGCCAAGTCGATGCGGCGTGGGTAAGACAACTTGCCAGTAAAGGCATGCGAGAGGGAATGAAGGCGAGCAGTATTGCGACGCGCTTATCTTCACTGCGCAGCTTCTTTGATTTCCTTGTGTTACGTGGTGAAATGAACGCTAACCCAGCAAAAGGGGTTTCAGCTCCACGTAAACAACGCCCTTTACCTAAGAACCTCGATGTTGATGAAGTGGGTCAACTGCTTGAAGTGAATGGAGATGACCCATTATCGATTCGTGATCGAGCGATGATGGAAGTGATGTATGGTGCAGGCTTGCGACTCGCTGAATTAGTCGGAATCAACCTTAAAGATGTATTAGGCCGGCAGGGTGAAATCCGAGTGATTGGTAAAGGTGACAAAGAACGTAAAGCGCCGTTTTCTGGTTTAGCTAAAGAGTGGGTCGATAAATGGCTTAAAGTTCGTGGTGAATTGGCTTCACCGGGTGAAACCGCCCTGTTTGTGTCAAAACTAGGGACCCGTATCTCTCATCGCAGCGTACAAAAGCGTATGGAAGAGTGGGGTAAGAAGCAATCCGTCGCGAGTCACATTAGCCCACATAAATTGCGTCACTCTTTTGCAACACATGTGCTTGAGTCGAGCCAAAATCTTCGCGCAGTTCAAGAGTTACTTGGACATGAAAATATCTCGACGACCCAAGTGTATACCCACTTAGATTTCCAGCACCTGGCACAAGCTTATGATCAGGCTCATCCGAGAGCTCGTAAGAAGAATAGAGATTAGATTAAAGGGTTTACTATGCGAATTTATCGAGGGTTAAAGCCCATCAAAGCCATGACCTTTGACTTAGATGACACCTTGTATGACAACTGGCCTGTGATCATGAAGGTTGAGAAGGAGATGGCACAGTGGCTTTATCAAAAGCACCCTGTGTCGGCTTCTTTATCGCTCGAAGAGTGGCAGGGCATCAAGCAGCAAGTCGCATCTGAAAATCCAACCTTAAAACATGATGTCACTGTGTGGCGTGAAACTCAGATTAAAATTGGTTTGCTGCAATTGGGCTATTCTCTGCGGCAAGCAGAACAAGCGGCTCGAGAGGGTATTGAGCATGCCTTGTGGTTGCGTAATCAAGTCGATGTGCCTCAAGAAACACACCGAGTGATGACAGAACTCAGCCAGTGTATTTCGCTCGTTGCGATTACTAATGGTAACGTCGATCCGCATAAAATAGGGTTAGGCCAGTACTTTCAGTTAATCCTCAAAGCTGGTCCTGACGGTAAAGCAAAGCCTTACCCTGATATGTTTGATACCGCTCAGCAGTACTTAGGGTTCGATGCTGAGAATATCCTTCATGTTGGTGATCATCTCAGAACTGACGTCTATGGGGCGAAGCGAAATGGCTTCCAAGCATGCTGGTTTAATGATACGGGTTCCAATTTATATCTATCTTCTAAGGCAAGTGTGTTACCTGATGTTGAAATAGATCAGCTCAGCGACCTTATGCGACTCATTTAATCGCCACTATAAGCTTATCGTGTCGCATTTATGATAATGAATTGTTACAGTAGTCGCCATTAAAAGCCGGTTTAGGCTAGGATAATTGGCGGCTATTTTTATAGATTCATTTCAGTCAAGCAGAGGTTGCGGGTTATTCAATTCACTCGATTTTGAACAAGGGTTGGCATGCAAACATTTACATTTCTCGCAAATACTGAGGAGTTATTTAAGTCTCAATTTAATCTGCGAGAGTGGAGTGACAACAAACAATACCTTATCCAGCTCTTTTCTGCTCAATCTTCTGATGTCGCTCGTGGAATCGCGAGTATTGCCTTAAAGCGTTTAAATCGTGCGACGCTAATTGGGCAAAGTGCACGCCATGTTATTTGTGACAACTGCCTTGAAAGTACGTGTACGTTAATCATTATCAGTGAATTTAACGAAACTCGTTTATCTACTGCTGTTCAGCCTTTTACTGGCAACCCTAGTCATGACAGCCAAGCGTTAACTGCTCAGTTAAACCTATCTGAAGATACCAAGACCGTGATCAGTCTATGTGATCAGGTTGAAGGTCGTGATTACCCTATCTATAACGCCTTTGAGAATCTGCCTTACGCTTTGCCGGTGGCTGGTGGGTTATGTCATGAGAATGAATTTGGTCGTTGGGTGATGCACAACGAAGAAATTTATCAGCACGCTTGTGTCGCTGTTGCTTTGAGTAACCCTAAATTAAAAGTTTGGTCAGATGCTTATTCTGAGTGGAACCCGATCGGGATGAAGCTGCGAGTAACGCGCGCTGAGGGTCATCGCTTATATGCATTAAATGATAAGCCTGCCATCGAGGTTTTCAAACATTACCTTGCCGATGGAAAAGATCTTCCCTTTAGTCAACTGATGAGCTTTCCACTTTATCGAGAACTTGGCAGAAAGAAGGGGATATCGACACCTTTGCGTATCAACGATGATGGAAGTATCGAGTTTGATAGCCCTTGGCATATCGGTGAAGAAGCGCAGTTCTGCTATAACCATCCGTCTTTGACCGCAGAAAAAGTTCGTCATGGCGCTGAGATGCTGGCCATCCATCAGCCTGAGTCTGTGATTATCTATAACTGCGTCTCTCGACTTGAATTCATCGATAGTAAACTTGAACTGAAGCCATTCGAAGGAATCGTGAATACGTGCGGAGCATACTGCATGGGTGAGCTATATCGCAATGAAGATCGCCAAGAGATACTTCATCATAGTCTTACTTATATTGCGATGAGAGAGTCGGACGAGATCGATGAGTTTCGCTGTGGGGGTTAT
The DNA here is from genome assembly GCF_029890535.1 of Vibrio sp. S/42/10. Lineage (NCBI taxonomy): Bacteria > Pseudomonadati > Pseudomonadota > Gammaproteobacteria > Vibrionales > Vibrionaceae > Vibrio > Vibrio sp. S/42/10. The sequence continues at coordinate 13,506 of NZ_JAKMZC010000026.1, forward strand.
CAGCGTGACTCTACAGTATCACCATTGCTTAATTTAGTAAGAAATGCCGTTGCTGATCTCGATAGCATGAATATTCAGATGGAGGAAAAACTTCATCAACAGGCACGTCGTTTAACGGAAAGTTATCGTATTGACTCTCGTACCGGGCTGCCTAATCGCATTGTATTAAAAGAACGCCTCAATATGATTCTCTTCACTGAGCACCTGTTGACGCTCAAACTGACCAATTTCCACCAAGTGAACGAGAAATATGGCTACCAAGTAGGGGATCAGTTATTACAGGATCTCTCTAATTACTTTGTAGAGCGATTGCACCTTCGCGTGGTTAAGGAATCCAAGGTAAAGGTAGAGCTGTTCAGTATTGGTGTTGGTGAGTGGGCTATCATCTTTAATGCAAGTGTTGATAGTACAAAGATAGAGCAACGTTTCGTCGAGTTCGCTGATGATATCGAACACACCAACTTTGAACCCTATGGACTCACTGATATTGATTATCTCTCAGTATCGTTATGCGGTGGTTTTGCGAGCCGTTGTGATTTCTTAAGCGACAGCGGTGATCAGATCTTATTAAAGGCCATTGAAGCTCGTCGTTATGGTGTGCGAAATAATACTCACATTACTAATGCTAAGAATATTCAAGTCAGCGAAGAAGATCGTAAGGAGCAACTTGGTTGGTTGAGTTGTGTAAGCCGAGCGATCTTAGATCAGAACATAATTACCTACTCACAACCTATTGTAGCGGCGGGGACTCATGAAATGATCGCTCAAGAGTGCTTGGTCAGAATCATGGAATCAGATGGCTCGATTATCCCTCCTGGTAAGTTCTTACCTATCATTGCTGATACGCATCTTTATACTCGTCTTAGCCGACATATGATTAAAAGCACCATCGGTTATATGGCGGATAAGCAGAGCTCGTTCTCTATCAATCTATCCCCGCAAGATTTATTGAGCGATAAGACGCTTGAGGTTCTTGAGGCGGCGATTAGCGGTATGAATGATCCGACTCGACTTGGTTTAGAGGTTTTAGAATCAGAGCAGATTAAAGACTATGGCCGAATGATTGAGGTATGTGATCACTTCCGTGCTCTAGGGACGAGAATCATTGTCGATGACTTTGGCTCAGGCTATTCCAATATTGATGAAATCATCAAGCTTGAACCGCAAGTCATTAAGTTGGACGGCAGTTTGATTCGCAACATTGATAAGGACGAAAAACAGAGAAATATCACCTCTCAACTGGTGCGTTTATGTCAGGTGTTTAATGCTAAAACAGTCGCTGAATTTGTTCATAACCAACAGGTTTGTGATATCGCGGAGCAAATGGGTGTCGACTACCTACAAGGTTATCACTTTGGTGAGCCTAAGCGATTGTTTTAAAATACAAAGGTCAGGCTGTTATACGATATATCTATTGAACGGCGCGCAATCACAGCTCACCGCCTGGTTTTATTGAAATGAATGATGTTTAACTAACGTCACATTATTAGTACGACGATCGTAATTATTCCGTGCAAGCTGTATTTATACTAAGCACAATGACGAATCATTAACGTAACGATTAATGTGAATATGCAGTCGACCTCTCTCCTGATACAAGACATAGAACAAACCCAACATGAATTGGACAAGATAGATTTTCATAAACATGAAAGTTTGCTGATTCAGGTGTTCTCTTCTTTCGAGAAAGGTTCGGTTTTGGCTGCCTGCCAAGTGATTAAATCGATTTTCCCCAACGCCAAACTCATTGGTTGTAGTGCAAACCACTACATCAGCCAAGGTGTCATCCTGCATCAAGGCCTTTATCTTATTGTCACTCGCTTTGACGCGACGTCTTACACTTGCGGTATTGTGGAGTACAGTGAGCAGCCTCTACTCGATAGTGGAATGATGGCGGAGCAACTGCAGTGTCATGCCGAAACTCAAAGTATCATCTGTTTCGCAGATCGCTTGCAGATAAACAACCGAGCTCTGTTTGCAGCGTTTGAGCAATCGAGATACTCATTACCTATTTGTGGTGGTGCCTCTACCATTACAGAGGGGGGCCGATGGGTAATGCTCAATGGTGTCTGTTATGAAAATGCCTATGTGATGGTGGCGTTGCACAGCTCAAAGCTTGCCATTACCAAAGGTTATTACACTGAGTGGAATCCAATCGGTCGAACCTTTCGAGTGACGGGCGCTCAAGATAATCGGTTAGCAGAATTGGATGGAATGCCGATTCGTGATCTTTATAATCGTTACCTTGCTGATGGTCTGGAGGTCCCTTTTGAACAGTTGCACAACTTCCCTTTGATGGTTGGCGACCCAAAAGAGCAAAATATTCACCTGCCACTTGAGGTCATGGAGTGCGGAGAGATAGAGTTCAGTGGTCAGTTTCAGGTGGGCGATGAGGTCAGATTTTGTTATGACCACCCCTCATTGACTTTAGAGCAAGTTAGGCTTGGCGTTCAACAAATTGCCTCACATAAACCAGAACAGCTCTTTATCTATAACTGCACTTCTCGAATCGACTTTATCGATGGTAACCAAGAGGTAGAGGTTTTCCAAAAGCTGGCGGATACTTACGGTGTTTATTGTATGGGCGAGCTTTATCAAGATACGGGTCAACAAAGAATCTTGCATCATAGCTTAACTTATCTCGCCCTAAGAGAAGGGGAAGGTAAGGCTGCGTTGCCACTCGAAACACAACCAGCAACCAATATATCCCCGCTATTTTCACTGATTCGAAACGCACTGCTTGATGTCGATGATATGAACAACAGTATGGCCAGTAAGATTCAACAGCAAGCGACTGCATTGACTGCGAGCTACCGAATTGATCGCCGTACTGGCCTACCCAATCGAAGTGTACTGCGTGAAGCATTGTCGACAATGAGTTTTGATAGCCATTTATTAACGCTGAAGGTCACCACCTTTGGTCAAATCAATGAGAAGTACGGTTATCGAGTAGGTGATAAGCTTCTGCATGACTTGAGTGAATACCTTCAAAAAGCACTTTTGAAGTTCTTTGATGAGAGTTGCCAACTTTATAGTATTGGCATTGGCGAGTGGGCCGTGGTTTTTGACAGTTGGGCTAGTCAAGAGCAAATCCACCAGCGTTTCTCTGAATTTGCAGATCAAACCGAGCATGTCAACTTTGAGCCAATGGGGTTACCGGATATCGATTATCTTTCGGTTTCAGTCTGTGCTGGTGTCGCGAGTCGTCGCGATTTCCCTACGACCTCCATTGATGATTTATTACTGAAAGCGATTGAAGCTCGACGCAGCGCGGTGAGTCAGAATAAACATCTGGTGAGTGCTAAGGCGTTAATCCAATTAGAGAAGCATCGCCAAGAACAACTCGGTTGGCTATCGTGTGTCAGCCGCGCGGTGCTCAACCAAAATATTGTTGCTTGCTCGCAACCCATTGTGTCGGCACATAGTCATCAAGTAGAAAGCTACGAGTGCTTGGTTCGAATCGAAGAAGATGGCCAGTTGATCGCACCGGGTAAGTTCTTACCTATTATTGAGGGTACCCACCTCTATACACGTTTAAGTCGCCAAATGATAACGCGCACCTTTGATTTCATGAGCCAGAGAACCGATTCGTTCTCCATTAACTTAGCGCCACAAGATTTCAGCAATGAGAAAACCATTTTACACCTTGAGCAAGCCATCAAAAAAATTAGCCACCCACAGCGTATTGGTTTAGAGGTGTTAGAAACTGAGCAAATTCAGGATTACGGTCGCTTGATCGAGGTGTGTAATCACTTTCGCGATCTTGGGGTGAATATCATTGTCGATGACTTTGGTTCTGGCTATTCGAACATCGATGAAATATTGAAACTGGAACCACAAGTGATAAAGCTCGATGGCAGCTTGATTCGCAATATCGATAAAGATAAGAAGCAACGCAAAATAGCTCAACAACTCGTCAGTCTGTGTCATATCTTAAACGCTAAGACGGTAGCGGAGTTCGTACATAATGAACAGGTATGTCGAATAGCAGAGGATATGGGGGTTGATTACTTGCAGGGGTATCATTTTGGTGAACCCAAGCGTCTGTTTTGATGGGGCGATTGACGTAGCCGATCGTTTCACGTGAAACACTCATTGGTTCAAAAACTAAAGTGCGATGTAAAAAGGGTGAGCTTATGGCTCACCCTTTGTTTTTAGCTATTTATCTCCAGCATCTGCACTCAACTATTTGAGTGAGTGGCCACACTTATCGGCTTGGAATACTTTTAGATAATGTTGGAAATAGTCATCAATCTGTCGCGCTTGCTCTTCTTCACCTAATGCCTTGAGCAGTTCAACGCCAACCTCACAGGTACACAAATGACCACTGTCTTGGTTGCGGCGCAGAGTGTATGAGGATTCACTGGTAATGTTGAGGTGAGCTTGTGGAATCGCTTGTAACCAAACACTCTTGTTGAGTATTTTCTTCGCTTCTTGCCATGTTCCATCCAAAATAATGAATAGCGGCTTACGATCTCCAGCTACAGATGACACGGCTTGCTGACATTCGATGCTTTTATCACTTGGAAACAATAGAAAAGGCTGTCGTGTTTCATCTTCAAGTAATGCCATTAGATCGGCAGGTGGCGTCTTTCGTTGCCACACGAACGCCTCGCACTTCTCAAGCGATTGTTGCAGCAGTTTCCCTGTATTAGTGTCTCGCGAAAACTCATTCTCGTGAGTCAACAGTACAAGGTCGACTTGGCTCTTAATACTTGGTATTAAATGACAAACGCATTGGTGAGTAAAACCACAACCACCACAAGCTTGTTGGTTACTCATGTTTATAACTTAACTCCGATTTTTGCTGGTGAGATACCATCCGCGAACAAAACCACATCGCTGATATTAGCATTATCTGCGACTGGCGCTACGCTTGGGTTAAGTGGGTAGCTGACACCAGAGTAAGACAGTGTATGTTTCGCCGGTGTTGCCCCACCTCCGCTGACATTGAAGATAAGATCGTGCCAGCCGTGGCTTTGTGATTTGCCAAGGCGGATATCCCCTTTGACCAATGTTACCCGGCTGTTGAAACGCCAGTTGTCTTGATGGTTTTCAAAAATGAGTAAAGTACAGCCTCCAGAGCCACACCAGTTGAGTTGAGCGAGTAACTCTTCTTTACCGTCACCGTTAAGATCGTAAGTCAGCCAACGATACTTAGTGTTGTCCGGTGAGGTGTTATTGATCTTGAAATACTCACGGATCGCTTGGTCGACTTTTTGATCAAGTTGATCGCTCGAGTTAACCTGTTTTGCGGTTAGATCCACGGCCGTGGTCGTGTTTACTTGCGCCTGTTCACTCTTGGCTTCAAATAACACCAAACCGCCATTGGCAATCGGGTAGACAACGTTGCCTACTTTCTCTTTTTCAGCGACCAGCTTGCCGTTGTCGAGCGTGAAGATACGTTCAGAGATTAAGTATTGTTGCTGGTGGCGAGTCATTACCACTTGTACTTGATTTTGGTTCAGTTGCTGCCAGAAGCCTTGTTCAACAATTGAAGGGTCGCCATTGCTGTACGAGTATGTGGTCACAGCGCTGTGATCATCGTTGAGTTCAAGGTTGATAGAGAACCCTGTGTTCTTCGTTGAACTTGCGAAGTAGAGCCCGCTCCAGTTCAGCGTTGGATCTTGATTTGATAATGTCGCACAGCCACTGTAGCTACTGTCATTGAGATTGAGCTTGGCTTCCAAGCCGTAGATTGAGTCGCTCATGCCATCGCTACAGCTTTCTTTTTTGAGATTGAGTTTTCCTTGCGCCGTTTTACCTTCTAATTGGTAATCACGACTGTTTGGTGTGGTGCGGCTTGATTCAATATTTAGGCGTTGTGGTTCTTCGCCCATCTGAGCGTATTTGAGTTGGTCTTTATCGAAGGCTGCGGACCAGAAAGGTTCATTGCCAAATACGCGTGTTGAACGTAGGGGTTGGTCACAACGGTTAGGGTTTTCTGCGGTTAGGATATTCACTTGATCAACCACGAAACGTGCCGTGAAATCTGCGTTATAACCCGTTTGGCTCGGCACAGTTAGGTATCCAATCAGCTCGCCATATAAAGCTTGGTAAGGTCGGGTTGCTAGCCCTTGAGCTTCCAGTGCTAATTCTGGTGATAAATCTAACCAGTATTGTTGTTGGCTACCGCAAGGAGTGAAGGTTCGGCTTTCATGGCCAACCACAACCTGACCACGCATGATGAAGGTTTGCGGTTGGATGCTCAGTGGCTCATCCAAGGTTGCTGGTGGTAGTTCTGGCTTTTGGGGGACATTTGGCGCTGTGACACAGCCTTGTAGAGCGAATGCGACTAGCCATGTCACTGGGTTTTTTATTACCTTCATGTTATATCTTCCTCGGAGCAACCGTTAATTGGATTTATTATGGCATATTGGTTATTTAAAACAGAACCTGACACCTTTTCTATTCAGACTCTGAGAGTACAAAAAACCTCTTGTTGGGAGGGTGTACGCAACTATCAGGCTCGAAACATGATGCGCGATGAAGTTAAGCTTGGAGACCTAGTGATGATATACCATTCATCATGTAAGAAAGTTGGCGTAGCAGGGATCGCCAAAGTAACCAGAGAAGCCTACCCAGACCACTTTCAGTTCGACCCAGAGAGTGATTACTACGATCCTAAGTCTTCACCAGATAACCCGCGCTGGATAATGGTGGATGTCGAGTTTGTTCGAGTGACTGAACGCTTGATTCCCTTAGCAACGCTTAAAGCCATGCCTGAACTATCAGAGATGCCATTGGTGAAGCGCGGTAATCGCTTATCTATCATGCCGGTTACCGAACAAGAGTGGCAGGCAATCTTAAGCAAAGAAGTGCTAGGTTCTCGATAGCGTTAGAGAGAGCTTTTTACGTAAGGTTCAAAAAGGCAGCCAGTTGGCTGCCTTTTTATTTATTAAGATGGCTTCGACGAGACAAGGTTAGAGCAGATGTTTTTCTAAGTAGTGTGCAACCGCATCGTCGGCGTTGCTGCCAATCACTTCATTGTGTGGCAAAGCTTTGAGGACCTTCTCATGCGATGTACCCATCACTAAGCCTTTTCCAGCCATTGAAAGGAGTTCGACATCGTTCATGCCATCACCAAAGGCAATACAGTTCTCAAGTTCTAGGTCTATAGATTGTGCAACGGCTTGTAGCGCATCACCCTTAGACACTTCTGCTGCCATCACTTCTAAACACCAAGGCGTTGAGAATGCGATATTCAGCTTGTCACCAAACTGCTCGTTCAATTTATCTTCGAACGGAACAAGGTGTTCATGTTCTTGATTTGGGTGAGTACAGAAGATTTTAGCAATGCCTTCGGTCGGCGCATTGTCGACGTCATACAGTCGGTATGTAAAACCAGTTTGATCGTGGAAATTCTTCATGGTTTCGTCTTCACGGTTTAGCAACCATTCGTCGTTCATGTAGATATGAATAAAGATCTCAGGGTCTTGTTTGAGAACATCAACTACGCTTTGTACAAGATCCACTGGCAGGTTTTTGGCATACATCAGGTTGTCGTCTTGATCATGCACACGCGCGCCGTTCGAGGTGATCATGTAAGCGGGGATGCCTGTTTGTTTACGAATGCCTGCAACATCAACATGGTGTCGGCCAGTAGCGAAGATAAAGGTATAACCTTGTCCATGTAACTTCGTGAGTGTCTGCTTAGTAAAGTCGCTGAGCTGATGGTTTGGCGCTAACAGCGTACCATCTAAATCGGAGGCAACAATTTTCACGGAATCTTTTAGTGCAGGAATAGTCATTTAACCCTCATTGCAAAATGCTTAACTAAAATCGACACTAGCTAACGCTAGTATTCTCTTTAACTACAATATCTGTACTTGGAAATTGTATGCCAAATTTGCGTAAGAAAAGAGGGCAAAGCTCGCCTACTTCTCTTCCTCTTTAGCACCTCAATTCTTAAAGGCTTGCCCTCTTAATCGTCCTCGTTAAGCAAAGAATTGATTGATGGCGTCTAGTGTTTGATTACGGTATTCATCTTGTTCAAACAATACTTCATGCCTAGATCCTTCAATGACCTTAAACATGCAATCTGAGTTGGTTTTCTTCAATTTATTGATGAATTTTACTTGAGCATCGTTACTGACAATTTTTTCTTCCCCTGCCTGAATCAATAACAGCGGGATTTTTATTTGACGAGTTTGTTGTATCGCCTGTTTAGCGGCCATTAACCCTTGCCATACCCAGCGTGTGCTTGGTCCGCCAACCTGCAAAGAGGGGGAGCCGTCATACAGGCAACGAAACCACTGATAACGCACCTTACTGTGGCTTAGTAGGTTGTTTTCAAAAGGCTTTGAATAATAGGCCTGTTGGCCCGGAGCATACGTTGGTTTAGCGTGAAAAGCCGTTAACGCTTGTCCAACGAGCATCGCGATAGGTTTAAAATACCACTCGGTGTTGATACCAAACATTGGAGCGCACAGGGTGACTTTGTCAAACGGGTGAGCTGGATGAGTTTGCAAGTATCGAGTAGCTATAGTGCTACCCATTGAGTGTGCGAGCAGGTAGCGATTGGAATATCGGCTAAGGTTAAAACTGTTAATGATGTCGGACATGTCTGAAACGTAATCATCAAACTCATGAATGTGACCAATGTCAGAGTCTGTTACCATGCGTTCAGACTGGCCTTGACCTTGGTGGTCAAATGAATAAACGTCATAGCCTTGCTGATAGAAATCATAAAAGAGTTCTTGGTATTTCAAGCAACATTCAATGCGGCCATTTGAAATAACAATGGCTTTGGTGTGCGTTGGTGAGGTTAAGCTACACCAGTACAGCTTCTTTTTGCCAGATGTTGTTAGATACCCATCTTTTCGTTGTTGCCAAAGGGTGGGGATAGGGTGTTTAATCGCTTGTTCGAACTGAGGTTCTTGCGTGTAAGAAAATGGGGCTTCACTGTGGTTTTCCATGGGAAATTACCTGAACTGATGCATGTGAGAGCTTTATTGCTACTAATGTTGTTAGATTAAAGAACTAGTAAGGAAATGCAAATGGATACTCATGTTTGGCTTGCTTATGTCGTCACTGCGATATTGTTTAGTTTGGCTCCGGGCTCAGGTACCGTTAACTCGATCAGTAATGGACTTAGTTATGGCACTAAGAAGTCACTTGCGTCGATCGCAGGCTTACAGCTTGGCCTTGCATTCCACATTTTGTTGGTGGGGGCGGGTATCGGTGCATTAGTGGCAAAATCAGCGTTGGCATTCACCATTATCAAATGGGTTGGTGTAGTTTACCTGGTTTGGTTAGGCATTCAAAAATGGCGTGATAACTCTAACTTGGTGGCTTCAGAAGAGAGCTCTATGCTATCGAGTAGTAAGTTACTTAGAAATGCTGTGCTTATTAATCTAACTAACCCGAAATCTATCGTGTTTTTAGTGGCTCTGTTTCCTCAGTTTATCGACCCGACACAACCTCAAGCACCACAACTGTTAGTCCTCGGTGTGACAACGGTATTCATTGATAGCGTTGTTATGTTGGGTTACACCTCATTAGCTTCACAAATGGGACGTTTTATTCGCTCTGATCGCATAATGGGTAAGATAAATAAAATATTTGGTGGTATGTTCATGGGTTGCGGCGCTTTGCTAGCTGCTGCCAAAGCTTAATGAAAGTAATAGAGTTATAGTTAAATCAATTAGAGTTATCAATAAATGACCGCTACGTACGTTGCTCGACAACCTATCTTAAATCGTAACAAGAACACGCTCGGTTATGAGCTGTTGTTTCGCGATGGAGAGAGGAATGCCTATCCAGCGCATATTGAGTCTAATCGAGCAACGTATCGTCTGATTGTTGAAAACTTTTTGTCGGTAGGGCTTAACCCTTCGATCTCATCTTCGCGCTGCTTTATCAATTTCCCATACCAAAGCCTGATTCGTCGACTTCCTTTAAGTTTACCGAAAGACAAGGTGGTGGTAGAGATCCTCGAGACCTGTAAACCAACCGATGAGTTATTAGATGCGGTAAAAGAGCTTTACCAAGCTGGCTACATGATTGCTCTTGATGATTTTACATCGACGCCTGAATGGGAACGCTTCCTGAGATATACGCACATCGTTAAGCTCGATATCATGCAAATGGGTTTGGATGAGGCGTGTGATTTGGTTAAAGCCCATCAAGGGAAGAAGTTTAGCTTTCTTGCTGAACGCGTTGAAACCGAACAAGAATTCAAGCAAGCGAAAGGGGCCGGTTTTAAGTTCTTCCAAGGCTACTTCTTTAGTAAGCCGCAAATCATCAAGACCAAGTATATTAGCCCAGAGCAAGTGATTGCCATGGAGTTATTTCAAGAGGTGTGTAAACCGGACGTCGACTTCCAACGTGTTGAAAGCATTGTCGCGAAAGATGTCGCTTTATCTTATAAGTTACTGCGGTTTGTAAACACCATGTCGCCTCGTCTTGAGGTGACTATTTCTTCGTTCCGTCAGGCCTTAGTGTATCTGGGGCAAGAAAAACTGAAAATGTTTGTCTCGTTGGCGGTGGCATCTTATGTCTCTGATAAAAAACCAAAAGAGTTGTATGGCCTGTCTTTACAGCGTGCTCAATTTTGCCAGCGCATGTCTCGTTACCAGGCATTTGCAGGGCACACTGAGCAGGCGTTTATGATTGGTTTGTTTTCATTGCTTGATGCGCTGCTTGATCTGTCGTTAGAGAATCTCGTAGAGCAGTTGCCGTTGTGTAAAAGTATCAAGGTTGCTTTGCTTCGAAGAGAAGGGCCATACGGGACTCTACTGGCACTTGAAGAGAGTTTTGAGCATGCAGATTGGCAACAAATTGATGAGCATTGCGCTGATCTAGGACTTAATGTCGAGCAAGTAAAAACAGAGCTTACCGAAGCGCGACGCTGGAGCCATAACGTTACTAACCAGCTTTGATTTATCTTTGTTAAACTTTAATGACAATTGAAACGCACGCCTTGACGTGCGTTTTTTTATAATTAAGATATATGCATATCCACATATGAGTATGTAATTATGCTTCCTCACCAATTTTTTAAATTACTGTCTGATGAAACGCGAGTGCGTTGCTTAATGCTGATTGTGCGCAATGAATGCCTTTCTGTTGGTGAGTTGACTCAAGCATTACAAGAAAGTCAGCCAAAGATTTCCCGTCACCTAGCGCAGTTGCGCTCAAATGGTATTTTGACGGATGTTCGCCAAGGGCAGTGGGTGTTTTATCGTCTGTCACAAGATTTACCCGGTTGGATGCTCAAGTTAATTGATGACCTTATCGCATCGAACTGTTTGAAAACGGAATACCAGCAAGATATTGAGCGTTTAGAAGCAATAACTTCACGCCCTCAATGTTGCGTTTAATTGAATATTTTTAGATTCACCACTGACTGAGAGAACACACAATGACAGTTAAAGTAGGTATTAATGGTTTTGGCCGTATCGGCCGTCTAGCACTTCGTGCCGCATTCGATTGGGCTGAGCTAGAGTTTGTTCAGATTAACGATGTTGCTGGCGATACATCGACATTGGCTCACTTGCTTGAGTTTGATTCTGTTCAAGGCCGCTGGAACCACGCAGTGAATGTTGAAGGCGATGAGATGATCGTCAATGGACAGCGTATCAAGACGACTCAAGAACGCGATATTGATGCTGTTGATTGGTCAGGTTGTGATGTTGTTCTTGAAGCGACTGGTGTTCACCGTAAAACCTCTTTCCTTAATAAATACCTTGAGCAAGGCGTGAAGCGTGTTGTGGTATCGGCTCCAGTGAAAGAAGACGGTGTCGCCAACATCGTAGTTGGTGTAAATGACGCTATCTTCGATCCAGCGGTACATAAGATTGTGACAGCTGCATCTTGTACTACTAACTGTCTTGCGCCTGTTGTGAAGGTGATTAACGAGAAGTTAGGCATCGAGAACGCAGCCTTTACCACTATTCATGATCTAACCAATACACAAACTATATTAGATGCGCCGCACAAAGACCTACGTCGTGCTCGTGCATGTGGTATGAGTCTTATCCCGACAACGACAGGCAGCGCTAAAGCGATTGTTGAGATCTTCCCAGAGCTTGAAAACCGCATCAACGGCCACGCGGTTCGTGTACCACTAGCGAATGCTTCTCTGACAGATATCATCTTTGAAGTGAAGCAAGACACCACAGCCGAAGATGTTAACGCGATGCTGAAAGAAGCGTCTGAGAATGAACTTAAAGGCATTCTTGGCTTTGAAGAGCGTCCACTGGTTTCTATCGATTACAAAGGTGACCAACGCTCAACCATCGTGGATGCACTATCAACTATGTTAGTGGGTAAGCGCATGGTCAAGATTTACGCTTGGTACGACAACGAGATGGGCTACGCAACACGTACTGCTGAGCTAGTTCGTACTGTTGGTCTGGCTTAATTTACAAGATTTTTAAGAGATAGATGACGATGACAAACTCTCAAGTACATCCAACATGGCAACTAGATTTAGAAACTGGTGCGTTAGTGCTTACTCCATGTCCAGGTACCAAAGGTGCTGACTTAGATGCATCTCTAGCGCAACTGAAAGCACAAGGCGTGGAAGCGATTGTGACGGCTCTAGACAGTGAAGAACTGGCGAGCAAGAACGTATCTGAGCTAGGCGAGAAAGCGCAAGTACTAGGCATGCAGTGGTTCCAAATCGAAATCGAAGACGATTGTGCTCCGGGTGCTGATTTTGCTGCGAAATGGCAGGCGGCTAGCCCTGCGCTACACCAAGTGGTGGATAACGGCGGCAAGGTAGCAATGCACTGCATGGGCGGTTCTGGCCGTACTGGCTTGCTTGCTGCACACTTGCTGTTAGAGAAGAGTTGGGGTCTGAGTAAGATTGTTCAAGAAGTACAATCACTTCGTCCGGGCGCCTTCACTAAACCGATCCAGATTGAGTACATTAATGGCGTAGCGAACGGCTAATAAGCCATGGTTGTTATACAAGGAGCTTTTGGTATCTGGAGTGTTGAACTTATCATGATCCAAAAGCTCTTTTTGTTTAGATTGCAGAGATAGCATTATGTTTTCAAACCTAAGTAAGAGCGTTCGCCAATATATGTTGGTGACATTCAACTATTGGAATTTCACCATTACGGATGGTGCACTTCGTATGCTGGTGGTTCTGTATTTCTATGACCTTGGCTACAGTTCGTTAGAGATCGCCTCACTGTTCCTTTTTTATGAATTCTTTGGTGTAGTGACTAATCTAATCGGTGGTTGGTTAGGGGCGCGTCTTGGCCTCAATAAAACCATGAATATCGGCTTAGGGATGCAGGTTGTCGCCTTGAGTATGCTCGCGGTGCCAAGCGCAATGTTGACCATCCCTTGGGTAATGGCGGCGCAGGCGTTGTCTGGTATCGCTAAAGACCTCAATAAGATGAGTGCCAAGAGCTCAATCAAAACTTTAGTCCCTGATGAACAGCAAGGTGCGCTTTATAAGTGGATTGCGGTTCTAACCGGATCTAAGAATGCACTGAAAGGTGCCGGGTTCTTTATCGGTGGTTTACTGCTTTCGATGATTGGTTTCCAATACGCTGTGCTCGCGATGGCTGCTGTGCTGACATTGGTCTTCATTGGCAGTTTGGTGAGCTTAGAAGCGGACATGGGGAAAGCGAAAACTAAACCCAAGTTCAAACAGATTTTCTCCAAATCTGAATCCATCAATATCTTATCGGCTGCGCGTATGTTCCTATTTGGTGCTCGTGATGTGTGGTTTGTGATTGCTCTGCCGATTTATCTAGGCAGCGTGTTTGGTTGGGATCACTCATGGGTTGGTGGCTTCTTAGCGGCTTGGACCATCGCTTACGGCTTTGTACAGGGCATTGCACCAAAGATTACCGGTAAAGCGCAAGGTAAGGTACCTGATGGCCATGCAGCGCTATTGTGGGCGGGGGCGTTGGCTATTGTGACCGCTGGTATTGCCTATGCGGTGCAAATTGGCTGGCAACCAGAGTTAGTGATCATCGGTGGCTTGATGGTGTTTGGTGCCGTTTTCGCGGTGAACTCATCATTGCACTCATACTTGATTGTGAGTTATGCGAAAGGCGATGGTGTGTCGCTTGATGTCGGCTTCTACTACATGGCGAATGCGATGGGCCGTTTGATTGGTACGATATTATCAGGCTTGGTTTTCCAAATGGCCGGCTTGTCTGCGTGTCTTTGGGTCTCCTTCGCGTTCTTAGCGATAACGACACTGATCTCTTTGCGTTTACCGAAAGTGCCACAAATCTCAGCGGCATAAGCTTCAGCCGCATGAGTCTTAGTCGTAAGAGCGAGGCTTGTATAGCCTAAAGTCGAATGAACTTAATTCGCGATAAGCCTCTCCTTTAACACTAAGCTGACTTGGTATTTATTCCGGTCAGCTTTTTTATTGCTATAGTAGAATGATTGAATATTAATCAGGCATTTACATGAAGCAGCGAATTCTCTTTTTTGATTTAGCACGATGTGTCGCGGCCGTAGCGGTTATCGCGATTCATGTTTTGGCTCCTTATCGTAATGAATTGAACACCATTCCTTTCGGCGAATGGCTTACCGCCATCACGGTGAACAGTTTCAGCCGCTGGGCGGTGCCGGTGTTCATCTTGATTACTGGTGCCCTGATGCTCAGTGACCAACGCCCGTTTGATGCGAAATACTACCTTAAGCGTCGATTGGGCAAGGTACTGATCCCTTTCATTGTCTGGTCGCTTTTCTATACCTACCTGTCTGGTTGGTCTGCGATGGGTTTTGATGCTGATGTGAGTTGGGATATTTTGCTCAATAGTTACCATCACTACACGTACTACCATCTTGGTTTCTTCTATTACTTTATCCCGCTCTACTTTGTGATTCCTTTCTTACAGATCATGGTTAGAAAGTATGGGGACAAAGCGGTTTATGGTTTCACTGCAGTGTGGCTATTTACCACTTTGTTGTTCTTACTCAGGATAGATGGCCCATGGAGTCACGAGCTGTGGCTTTACACTGGGTACCTACCTTTGGGGTATATGCTGTATAAAATCGTTCCGCTTAACAAGGTGACGGTCGGTGTGAGTGTTTTACTTGGTGGGTTAGCATTACTAACCACGGTCTACATGGTGGTTGATGCAAGCCTGATAGCTGAGGAATACACGGTAGGTCGTTGGTTATCTTACAAAACATTGAATACGGTATTAGCTGCAAGCATGGTGTTCATGCTGTGTCGTTATTACGGAGAGGGTTTATCTGATAAGAGCAATCAAGTGGTTGGTTTTATCAGTAAACACAGTTTAGGTATTTACCTGCTGCATCCTATCTTTTTGTGGCCAATGAAAGAGTTCGGTTGGTTCCAAGGACATCCTGCTTGGGTGATTCCATTATGGATCGTGGTTAGTGGTGCAGGGGCTTTATGGATGAGCTGGTTAGTATCTAAGTCAGAGAAGACACGTTGGCTTTTACCTTAGCGATTAGTACTAAGGCTATTCTTGCGAACTGTGTTTGGCTTGCTTTGATGACAGATGGTTGAGGCGGTTTATGACTAGCGTTTCAAAGCAAAGTGCAAAAATTTATCGCCTTGGTAAGTTAAGGTTCCTTTATCACCAGGATTAAGTGCGTGGAAATAGTGGATACCGACTTGGAATTCTCGCTTCGGACCAACAACCCCACGTTGAACGTAAATCCAGTATTCTTGATCTTCTTGGCCCGGTTCGGCGTCAGGAAGATCGATGGATTGTTTGTCTAACACAGTGACATTCACTTTCTTTTCTGGCGCATTTTCACCTTGCGTGTGTTTTCGATAGAAACCAAGAAATACCCAAGCTGCTAGACCGGCGAGTGCAAAGATGGCAAAAAAGAGTGAATTAGGCATATAACCTCCATGTAGTCGTGATGGTTATTCTAGTCTTTCAAGCAATAGGGATATGTGTTTGAAGCCGTTATTCGTGAAGTGTTGTAAGCCAAGCTGATTATTTTTCGGCTGATATCACATTTAATGGCTAGTTTGGGATAAAGCGTTGTTATTTATTGTCTCTTTCTCTCGTAAATAACAATGATTTTGTATAAGAATAAGGAAATGCTCGACTAGAATTATAGTGTGGAGTGGGAGGGCCAAGATGACCGATATTGAAAAAGTGGTGAATAGAACTCGCAATATAGAAAAATTATTGAGACTTCAATATCACGCTGAAGGCGAAGGATTGCATGAGCTTGTAACAAGCTGTGAAGAAAGGCTACCGCACGATATGGTAATCAAGCTGCGTTATATCGCAACGTGTCGTAACAAGGTAGTGAATGAACATGAGGCTCAGCTGGAAGACCAGCAAAAATTTATAATGATGTGTAACGACTGTGAGAAGGAACTGACACCTCGTAGCGGTCGTTTTATTTGGCGAGTTGCGATCTTACTGATGATGGTAATGACTTTGGCTGCTGCTGGTTTCTATTATGCGAACTGGGATGTATTAACATTACATTTGTTTTCGAAGTGAAAAATCTGAACAAAAAAAGGGACGCTCATGGCGTCCCTTTTTTTATCTGTAACTTGCTTAGTACATCATCGGTAGTGTCATTAGACCTACAACTACCGCGATCATTACAAGTCCTTGTCTTTGCGAAGATGAAATCATAACACTACTCCTAAATTTGGTTGTCTCTCGCTATGTTTAAAAGAATAGCACTACTTATGGCTTTAGATCAAGTATTACTTTCGAAAGCTTTAAAAGTAGAAGAAAAGTGCCAGTTTTTAAGTTGTAAATCTCGATTTAACTGTATTTTTTGGTGTGTTCTTATTTTGTTCGTTGTGATTCATGTTTGTTCTTATTGCATTTAAGTTGTTGTTTTTGTTGTGGTGTATTGTGTAATTGATATTGTTAAAAGTTGTTAAACTGTATTAATAGGGGTTGGGTATGTCCAGGTTGTTTTTGGCTGTGTTTTCTATTTTTTGTTAGGTTTTAAGTGGTAGTTTTTACATAGGTATAGGATTGTTCTGACAATTAGACGTTAAATCAAAGCAAACCTCTTACTTTAGTGGGCTAGTGCTACTTGGCCTTTTGTTTTTCTGTTTTATTTTTGTTTTTTTGTTTTAAGTTGCTGTTTTTGAATGCTTAATTTATTTTTGGTTTGTATTTAATATCATGATTTTAGCCGGTTTTTGCTCATTTTTGACAGTTTCGTTAGACTAGAATTGTCCAAATGACAAGTTGAAGGGCTGGAGTCGAGCTTTAAAGAGGTTTTGTATGAAAGTGTTCTGGTTTTAAACAAATATCAATGAGAGCTAAGGGATTTCTTATTGCTTGGGGGAAAGAGGTGCTTTTTTAGTGGAAGCGTAATCAAGATCCAATTTTGAAAGGCTTAGGCTTTACATCAACACTCGTGTGCCTAGACTGGCGACGTTTTAAAGCAATAGGGTAAATGATATGTGGAGTTGGTTAGCGGTTTCCTTGTCTGGTATTGGAGTAATAGCAGGAACGAAACATGGACATATCGGTCAGGCCTTATCGTATAAGGTTTTTACCTTTGTATTATTAGCGATCATTGCTTTAACTCAATCTGTTGTTGCTGATTTTACCTATTGGGTAGTGGCTGGGTTGGCTATCTCTGCGATTGCAGATGTTCTTCATACTTTCACTCAAAAACGTTCTCTACATTTTGTTTGTTTCTTGGTTGCTCAACTTTGTTATAGCAAAGCATTTTGGTTACAGTTGTCAGGAGAAATGGTCTGGTGGCTGTTCGCTTTGTTGTTAGCGGCATGTATTGTTGCTTTCTTCTTATTATTGCCTCGCTTAGATAAACTTGTCTTTCCTGTTGTTATCATGGGGATGGTGCTTATTCAGCTGGCATGGGCTTCTGGTGAGGTTTGGTTGCTTGATCCTAAACTGTCCCATGCGGTGGGCTTTGCTGGCTGTAGTGTGTTGCTGCTTTCTGCATTGGCTTATGCACTGAACTGTTATCGTAGCCCAATCAAAGGTGCTTACTTTTGGGTGACGGGCAGTTATTTATTTGCACATGCACTTATTGTGGCATCTCTGACCATTTAGGGTTGAGCTTACTCAATTCTGAGCTACATCAAGGCAGCCTTGTTGAAAGTCTGTACTCTACGCTTAATTCATTAAACATGAGATTGAGTTATGACTATCGAAATTCACGCACACAACGTTTTAAATTTGCTTAGTGAAAAACCACTGACTCGTGAAGAGCTGACACAAGAACTGGCTCTGACGTATGGAGCAAAAGCTCGCTTTCACACTTGTAAGCTAGACGGTCTAGATTTGGATGCTTTGTTGAAGTTTTTTCTGAAGATGGAAAAGGTCGTGATTGTTGATAACAAGCTTTGTACCAATCGCGAGCGCGTGTGTAATCATTGATCTTTAGTAGGTACTGAGTTTTAGATATTTTTGGTTTCAGAGCCTTTTGATCTTCAGATATTGGGCGAGTGGATGAGAGGTTTTGACTCCACTCCTATATTTATTTCCGTATCACTTCCCTCTGTAAATTCCCTCTTAACGATGCCAACTACTGTGTTCGAAAATCAATGTGAGGCTGTTATACTCCGCGCACCTTCGCTTTTCGAGACCAACTTATGGAAATCTTATCTGCAGCAACCATGCTGTTTCTTATTATGGACCCGCTTGGTAATCTACCAATTGTGCTCTCTATCCTTAAGCACCTCGATCCGAAGCGTCGCCGTATTGTTCTTGTTCGTGAACTGATGTTTGCACTGATTATCTTGCTGTTGTTCTTGTTTGCTGGACAAAGCATTATGAACTTCCTGCACGTACAACCTGAAACCTTGAGTATCTCAGGTGGTATTATTTTGTTTATCATCGCGATTAAGATGATTTTCCCAAGCGCAGGTAGTATTACAGGCCTCGCGGCAGGTGAAGAGCCGTTTATTGTGCCTATGGCGATTCCGATGATTGCAGGCCCGTCAGTGATTGCGGCATTGATTCTGTTGTCGACCCAGCATCCTGACAACATGCTAGAGCTCTCAGCTGCTGTGATGCTGGCTTGGGGCGCGACCTTCTTTATTCTGATGTTTAATGGCTTCTTCCTGCGAGTACTGGGAGAGAGAGGTCTTAAAGCCATCGAGCGCTTGATGGGCTTGTTGCTGGTTATGCTGTCGACGCAAATGTTCCTAGATGGTGTAAAGGGCTACATGGGCTAACATCAGTATCAACGATGAATAAAAAAACGCCGCTCAAATGAGCGGCGCTTTTGTATCGACTGTTTCTGTCATGATGTTTTCTGTAGTTCAGTATTTTGTATCTGAGCTTAAGCTTGATTACATCATGTGTTTGCGTCGGATATCGAGTAGGGCAAAGACTCCGAAAATCAGTATTGACCATTTCTCCCAACGTGACATTTCGATCTTATCGCCAAAAGCACCGATGAAAATCAGCATCTGCAGGCCGTGCATGAAGAACAAAAATGCTGTCATGATATAAAGCGCAATCGCAGCATTACCCGGGAATGGGTAGAAAATATTGGCGATTAAGATAAACCAAACAAAGGCGATGGCTGCTTTTGCTAGTGGAAGCAAGAACTTCATTCAATAACTCCTATTCTTCAGTGATTCGATTGAACAGTCGGTAGCTAGACTGGCCAGTGGTCTTATCGCGATGCAATTCCCAGTTATCTGGCATAGCTTCGAGTTTCAGTTCTTTCTCTGTTTCAACGTAAATGATCGCATTGTCTGCAAGCCAACCATTACTCTCAAGCAGTTGTACTGTTTCTGCCAGCAAGCCTTTACGAAATGGTGGATCAAGGAAAACCATATCGTAAGGAGTGCCAGGCTTCTTAAGGAAAGAGATAGCATCAGTATTCACGACATTGATGTTGTCTGCCTTAAGCTCTTTCGCGTTATCAGAAAGCTGTTTAGCTGCCTTTTGGTTCATTTCGAGCAGTGTCACCATTTTTGCTTGGCGAGAAGCTGCTTCAAAACCTAGACCACCAGAACCGGCAAATACATCCAAGCAAGTTGAATGTGGGATATCTTGAGCCACCCAGTTAAAGAGTGTCTCTTTTACTCGGTCAATGGTTGGGCGTAATCCTTCTAAATCATGAACGGGCAGTTTTCTACCTCTCCACGAGCCACTAATAATTCGAACAAAGCCTCCGGATGGCTTTTTTTGTGATGTGTTTTGCTGGCGACGTCTTACCATAGATTTTTTGACCGCTAATAAAGTGATACTATACCGAGCCCAATTTAAGTGGGTTCGTGTATTAAATAAATTTACAATGACAAAGTGTATCAAGCTAAAAGCAAACTTATCACTGCTTTGTCATTTTTCTTTACTATTCGTTTATACAAGCTTGTATTGTATAACAATAGCAAAGAGTCGACGTGTATTAAGTCAATACAGCTAATTAGTAGATCTAGGAAACTCCTCTGATGACGGAAAAAAAGAAGCGCGGATTATTATCGTGGCTTGGTTTTGGTGAAGAAGAACAAAGCCCAAAAACTCAGAATGAAGCGAACGTAGAAAACGTTGAAGATCAAACTGAAGTTGAATCACAAGTTGAGGCTGAACAGGTCGCGCCTGAAGCTGAACAAGCTAAGCCAATTGAATCTAAGTCAGTTGAACCTGAGCAAGCGCTTGAAGAGATTCAACAAGAGCAGCAACCTGTCGAAGTAGAAGCAGAGCAGGAAGAAGTGGCAGCTCCTCAAGCTAAGGTTGAAGAAGTACAAGAAAAGCCGACAGAAAGCTTTTTTGCACGCCTTAAGCGTAGCCTTAGTCGCACCAAAGCCAATATTGGTGCTGGCTTCTTTGGTTTATTTAAAGGTAAGCAAATCGATGAAGATCTATTTGAAGAGCTAGAAGAGCAACTTCTGATTGCTGACGTGGGTATGAATACCACCGTAAAAATCATTGAAAACCTAACAGAAAAAGCATCTCGCAATGACCTAAAAGATGGTGAAGCTCTATATGGTCTGCTCAAAGAAGAGATGGCCGATATCCTAAGCCAAGTTGAACAGCCTCTTGTGGTTGATACAACAAAAACACCTTACGTTATCTTAATGGTCGGTGTGAACGGTGTCGGTAAAACAACCACTATCGGCAAACTGGCTAAACAGTTCCAAGGTGAAGGCAAGAAAGTGATGCTTGCTGCGGGTGATACCTTCCGTGCAGCAGCGGTTGAGCAACTTCAAGTTTGGGGTCAGCGCAATGATGTTCCCGTTATCGCTCAACACACTGGTGCTGACAGTGCGTCTGTTATTTACGATGCGATTGAAGCAGCGAAAGCTCGTGGTGTTGATGTTGTGATTGCAGATACTGCAGGTCGTTTGCAGAATAAGAGCAACTTGATGGAAGAGCTACGCAAGATTGTTCGTGTAATGAAGAAGATTGATGATTCTGCACCACACGAAATCATGCTAACACTAGATGCCGGTACTGGTCAGAATGCTATCAGCCAAGCAAAGCTGTTCAGTGAAGTTGCACCAGTAACGGGTATTACGCTAACGAAGTTAGATGGCACTGCAAAAGGTGGTGTGATTTTCTCAATCGCGGATCAGTTCCAGATTCCAATCCGCTACATCGGTGTGGGTGAAGGTATTGACGACTTGCGTCCGTTTGAGTCGAAAGACTTTATTGAAGCACTATTTAGTCGTGAAGAGTAACGCGCGTAGCAAAGTGGTTTATCCTTAACCTGCTACCGTTTTAAATTTGATATGAGTGATCGTAAGAGGAATTTTCGGTGATCAAATTTCAGCAAGTGAGCAAAGCCTACCGAGGTGGGCGACAAGCGCTCCAAAAAGTGGATTTTCATCTTAAACGTGGAGAGATGGCTTTTTTGGGTGGTCACTCTGGAGCTGGTAAAAGTACCTTGCTGAAGTTGATCTGTGCTATTGAGCGTCCGACTGATGGCCGTGTTTGGTTCAATGATCACGATATCACTCGGATTCCAGCCAAAGACATTCCTTTTTTACGACGTAATATTGGGATTGTTTTTCAAGATCACCGCCTGCTGATGGATCGCTCGATTTTCGATAACGTCGCTCTGCCTATGCGTATTGAATCTATTTCTGAAAACGAAATAAAACGTCGAGTTAGTGCTGCGTTGGATAAAACCGGATTACTTGATAAGGCGCGTTGCCTACCAAGTCAGTTATCTGGTGGTGAACAGCAACGAGTAGGTATTGCTCGCGCCGTGGTTAACCGTCCAACGCTGCTGTTAGCGGATGAACCCACAGGTAACCTCGATCCTGAATTGTCTAACCGTGTGTTGCGACTCTTTGAAGAGTTTAACCGCGCGGGCGTCACCATTATCCTAGCGACGCACGATATCGGGTTAGTAAACACTCGCCCTCAATATCGTCACCTTGAATTAAACCAAGGATTTTTGAGCGAGGTTGAAGACTATGGCCGCGAATAAGCGTATCAAGAAACCTCAATCTAACCGAGCAGCAAACCGCGCTTCAAGTGACGGCTTTTTTGTTATTCATTGGAAGCAAGCAAAATCATCTTTCACGCAAATGTGGCAACGACCTTTGGGTAACTTGCTGACGCTTGCGGTTATTTCAATGGCTTTGGCGATGCCAGCTTGTTTATACCTACTGGGTAAAAATGTTGGTGAAGTAGCGCAAGATGTCACTAGCCCGTCACAAATAAGTGCTTATATAGAGGATGGCATTCCTGAGCCTAGAGTTATGGTGCTTAAGGATGAAATCGAAAGTTGGGATCAAGTTGAGCTGGTGGAGTACATCTCTCCGCAACAAGGGCTTGCAGACCTCAGCCAGTATTCTGGTTTTGAAGATGCCCTAACCATCCTCGACGATTATTCACTGCCAGGTGTGTTGGTGATTACACCAAGCGTACACAGCGATACCCTAATTAAAGAACTGGCAGGCACAGTTAAACAACAAGAATTAGTGACCGATGTTCGTTTAGACGAAGATTGGTTAGCGCGATTAGATGCGATCAAAGCATTAGCGGCTGTCATCGTGATTACCTTAACGGTATTGATGTTGGGCGCGGTGTTTTTAATTATCGGTAACACATTGCGATTTAATGTATTGGCGCATAAAGAAGAGATTCAAACCATGAAGCTGATTGGTGCGACCGACAGTTTTATTCTCCGACCATACCTTTATGCAGGGATGTGGTTTGGTGTTTTAGGTTCGATTAGTGCTTGGATCATGACGGCATTGATTACCATATTGCTCAACAGCGCAGTAGATGACTTAGCTCAGCTTTATGACAGCCACTTCCGCCTAATTGGCTTGAGTTGGGATGAATCCTTACTGCTTTTGATCGTTGGAACCCTGCTTGGTAGCGTGGCTGCGAAGCTTTCTGCGCAGCGTCACCTAAAAGAAATTGAACCTGTTTAGGTGAATAGAGTCATAATTAGACGAAAAATAGGCACTTCTTAACCAGTTTTAGCCTTGTATAGACGAATTGATTATGCATAATTACTTCCCCCTCCTTGAAACCTGTTCATTTTAGGTTCAAGATTGTTGGGTTTTAATAGATGTATTACTCCAGATCAGAGATTGATGAGGAACCGAATGGCAAACCAAGCGTATCAAATGGCTTTAGTCACACAAGATAGTTTAGATAGCTATATCCGATCAGCGAACAGCTACCCAATGCTGACCCCTGAAGAGGAACGTGGACTTGCAGAGCGATTACATTACAAAGGTGAGATCGATGCTGCGAAAGGCTTGATCCTTTCCCACTTACGATTCGTGGTACACGTTGCAAGAGGGTATTCTGGCTACGGGTTACCAATGGCTGATCTTGTCCAAGAAGGTAACATCGGCTTAATGAAGGCTGTTAAGCGCTTCAACCCAGAAGTTGGTGTTCGTCTAGTATCTTTTGCTGTTCACTGGATCAAAGCTGAGATTCATGAGTACGTATTGCGTAACTGGCGTATTGTTAAGATCGCAACGACTAAAGCACAGCGTAAATTGTTCTTTAACCTACGTAAGTCTAAAAAGCGTTTAGGTTGGTTCAATAATGGTGAAGTCGAGACTGTTGCTCGTGAATTAGGTGTCGAGCCTTCAGAGGTTCGTGAAATGGAATCTCGTTTAGCGGCTCAAGATGCTACGTTTGAAGCGCCTATGGATGATGACGACGGTGGCTCTGCTTATACTGCACCAGTTTATTACCTTGAAGACAAAGCATCAGATGTTGCTGAGACAGTTGAAGCCGCTAACTGGGAATCTCATACCAACAATCGTTTAGGTCTCGCATTGAAGAGCTTAGATGAGCGTAGCCAACACATTGTTCGCTCACGTTGGTTAGATGACAACAAAGCGACACTGCAAGACCTTGCCGATACTTACAGCATTTCTGCAGAACGTGTTCGTCAGTTAGAAAAGAATGCGATGAAGAAGTTGAAGCAAGCTGTTGGCGACTTTTAAAGGCAGATAAGCCAGAAGCGGTAAAATAAGCTGAATTTGAAAAGGCCGAGATCGAGAGATCTCGGCCTTTTTATTTTCGATCGATTTCTCAACTTTTGCGATCGAAATTTGCAAAATGATTTTGTGGATAACTCTGTGAGAAGTTTATTCGTCAGTTGTCTAAAAGCAGGGTGTAGTAAGGCTTTGTGAGGGTTTTTGATGTGGGGATATTTTTCATAACACCCACAGTTAGATCAGGATCATCACTACATGTTGTGGATCTATTTTAAAAAAAACACTTTATTCACGCAATCCACAGATTTATCCACAAACGGTGTAAAAGTGATCGCTGGTGGATAACCTTATTAAGTGGATGTGATTGTTAGCCTTGGGATAGGTTACAATGGCAGCAAAGTAAATCAGCATAAAAGAGAAAGTCATGGACCAGTTTAAACATATCGATGTTAAAAGCGCTCAAGCCCTTATAGAACAAGGCGAAGCAAGACTTGTCGATATTCGTGACCCGCAGTCTTTCGCGGTGGCTCACTCAAAGACAGCTTATCACCTTACCAATGATACGATGGTGTCGTTCATGGATGAGGTAGAGTTCGAACAACCTATTTTAGTCATGTGTTACCACGGCATTAGTAGCCAAGGTGCTGCACAATATTTAGTGAACCAAGGCTTTGAAGAGGTATATAGTGTTGATGGTGGCTTTGAAGCTTGGCATCGTGCTGAACTTCCAGTGATCGCTGGGTTATAGCCTTTAGCACTTTAGCCACTTCAAGCCTTTCTAATAGCATGAATAGGAAATAACAATGATTAGACTGATGGTGTTAGACAATCCTCGTCTTGCGCAAGCATTTATTGATTATATGGCTTCTCGTCAGATCCCTATTCAAATGTCTGCTGAGGGAGAGGGACGTTTTGCTCTTTGGCTGATAGACAGTCAATACCAGGTGGAAACTGAGGCGGAGCTGAATCGTTTTCTTGCGGAACCCAATCATAAACGCTATCAAGCGGCCTCTTGGGACATGGCAGAGACTAGAAAGAGCAACTTCCATTACCATACTCCAAGCTTTATGGGCATGATCAAAGCGAAAGCAGGCCCTGTGACACTAAGCCTGATGTTGGTGTGTGTTGTGATTTTTGTGCTGCAACAGATCGGTTTTGGCCAAGCTATTTTCAATGCTCTGCATTTTCCCGCAGTCGATGGGCAGCAATGGCAGCTATGGCGCTGGTTGAGTCATGCCGTTTTGCATTTCTCTGTTATGCACATCGCATTTAATATCTTGTGGTGGTGGCAGTTAGGTGGAGACATCGAGAAAAAGCTAGGTAGCCTCAAGCTACTTCAGATATTTGCTATATCTTCTGCGCTTTCTGGCGCTGGACAGTATTGGGTTGAAGGAGCAAACTTCGGCGGCTTGTCTGGTGTTGTTTATGCTCTGGTTGGCTACTTATGGATTTTAGGGTCGAAAGCCCCTCAGCTTGGTTTGAATATCCCAAGGCAGATCGTAGGCTTTATGCTGTTGTGGTTAGTGCTTGGTTACATGCAGCCGTTCATGGCTATCGCGAATACTGCTCATTTAGCCGGTTTGGCGGCAGGTTTAATTATTGGTTTAATTGATTCAATGAAAGCACCTCGCTCTGCAACAAGCTAACTCTTGTATCATCGAGAATAGACAAGTGCTAGAGACAAAAAAGCGGCCAGATGAGCCGCTTTTTTATTTGGATTCGTTTTCACATCTTCATTATTGATAAAGGTATTTGGTAAACAATAAGTCAGCAATGAGGGTTTTACCTGTCTCAGGAAGCAGAATCTTGTTGAGATGTTCAACTAAGGATTTTCTTAAATCTTCGCGACCAGACAGAGATTTGATGGTTTCTTCGTTTTGTTTGCCAAGCAATTCAATCACTGCATCGCGAATCAATGGTTGGTGATGCTCAATGGCCGCCAAGTCATCGCTATTCGCGACCATGATATCGAGGCGAACTTGAATATAGCCCAGCTTTTTACCTTTGGTGTAAAAATTAGTGGTCAGGTCTGGCTCTAGCGTGAAGTAGGCTAGTTTGGGCCCCGACTCCTCTTCTGCGAAGCTAGATGCTGAAAAGAGTAGAGTAATCGCAAGAAATATTTGGGCTACATAACGTTTGTGCATATTTGTGACTTTTCTTTAGTTTATTCGCGATATTCGAAACGCATTAGTCTTGTTACAATGAGCGGTCTAAATCTAAATACGTTTACGATTCGAAGAACGCTTTAATTTTGTTCGAAAGTTGAAGCTTTATTGTACGTGTAAAGTCACCTATTGAATACTAGTATGAATCAGCCAATATCGCTGTATCTTAATTCGTTAATGAATGTAGATTGGCAAAGTACAGAAACATTTGATTTTCCTAATAAAACCACCAAAGAGTGGCTTATGGAGCAAGGTTCTCTTTCCCGCAAGTTGGGGAAGTGTTGTCAGCACCTGTCTGTTGAGTTGCTTCATAATCAAGTTGTAGAACGCTCAATGTTGCAACAAGACGAGGAACATCTTTTATCATCATTTGATTGCTTGCTGCGTAAAGTGATTTTGAAGGGTGATGATGCCCCATGGGTGCTAGGTCGAACCTTGATTCCCCGTGTGACGTTAGAAGATCATCAACACTCCGACCTTTCTCAACAAGGAAATGTCCCGCTTGGACTAACGGTGTTTAGTGCTGAGAATGTCGAGCGGGATGCGCTGCAAGTCGGTTGGGTTATCGCAGGTGATGAGTGTTTACTCGCGCGTCGCTCTCGATTATGGATGAACCATAAACCGATGCTTGTGGCAGAACTGTTTTTACCAACATCACCCATTTACTCTAAGGAGAGTGTGTAAATGTTTGCCACCAAAGCGAAGGCGTACTGGCAATTAACGCGAATGAATCGCCCGATTGGTACTCTGTTACTCCTTTGGCCGACTTTGTGGTCGCTGATTATCGCCGCACAAGGTATGCCTGATTTTGATGTCTT
This sequence comes from Vibrio sp. S/42/10, assembly GCF_029890535.1. Lineage (NCBI taxonomy): Bacteria > Pseudomonadati > Pseudomonadota > Gammaproteobacteria > Vibrionales > Vibrionaceae > Vibrio > Vibrio sp. S/42/10. The sequence goes on from NZ_JAKMZC010000026.1 coordinate 40,784, forward strand.
GGTTGTTTTCGTACTCGGCGTCGTGTTGATGCGTTCAGCTGGCTGTGTGATCAATGATTTTGCGGACCGTAAAGTGGATGGCCATGTTAAACGCACCAAGCAGCGTCCATTACCCTCAGGTTTGGTTTCCAGTAAGGAAGCGATTCTGCTCTTTTTAGTGCTAGCCGTAGTTTCATTTTTGCTAGTACTCACCATGAATCCACTGACCATTAAGCTCTCATTTATTGGTGTGGGTCTGGCGTTCATTTACCCTTTCATGAAGCGTTTTACACATCTTCCACAGTTGTTCCTCGGCTTAGCGTTTAGTTGGGCGATACCAATGGCATGGGCTGCACAAACCAATGAACTACCAAGTATTGTTTGGTTTATCTTCGTTATTAATGCTTTGTGGACGGTTGCTTACGACACGCAATATGCGATGGTAGACCGAGATGATGACCTGAAGATTGGTATTAAATCGACGGCTATTTTATTTGGTCGCTTCGATAAGCTTATCGTCGGCTCTTTGCAACTTGTTACTCTAGCGATGCTGATTGTGTTAGGTATGCACTACCAATTGGGTGATACTTTCTATTGGGCATTGTTAGCCGCAGGCAGCTTGTTTGTGTACCAACAACATTTGATGCGGCATCGTGACCGAGACTTATGTTTTCAAGCTTTTCTAAATAACAACTATGTTGGTATGGCCGTAACGGTCGGTTTGTTCGTTACCTTCTGGTAAGCATCAGTTTTTATCAAACGAATATTCAAGAAAAAGGCACCCAGTGGGTGCCTTTTTTGATCGCGTTGAATCTGCTATCAGAGCCCTGCTATATACAGGAATTACTCGACTTGGTGAATACTCTCTTGAATAGTCAGACGGACTTCTGGGTAAAGCATCGAGTAAAGAAGCTTAGCGAATTGCTGAGTCTTCTCTAAATCGCAGTTGCCGTCGTTATCTAGGTACTGTTGCTGCTTCAACGTTGCGAACATAGAAGCAAACACACCTTTATCGAAGAATTCGGGAGCATTGATACCATGCAATCGACCAAGTCGCTGTGCGATGTCTTGGCTTTTCTGCTCAAGGTCAGATTTGTCCAGTTCCGGATTCTCTGCCAGCAAGTTTAGAGCAATAGAGTAGCGCTGTAGCGTTTCTGAAATCGTACGGCCTAACAGCATAAGAGCTTGGCTGTTCGATTGGTTGATCGTCACTTCATTGTCAGACACAACAATCATGCCCTGGCTAACAAGTTCATCAATGATGTTTGATACTACGCCTTCAAGCTGTGATTCGTCGTAGCTTAAGAACAGCTCTTTCTTTAAGAACGGATAAATTGCTGCAACATTCTTTTGAATCGCTTCAATCGATAAACCGCGCTGACGAATGGTCATCTGGGCAATTAAAGATGGCAGAGCGAACAAGTGAATGATGTTGTTTCGGTAGTAGGTCATCAGAATTGACTGGTGACGGTCTAGCGAAATAATGTCGCCCATTGAGTCTGATTCAATTAGGAACTTGTTCAGCGATTCAGCGTGTTTTACCAGATCTTCAGCACTGTCTTTTGGTACCGTAAATGTATCAGAGTAAGGTACGTTCTTAAGCAGAGACAGGTAGCAATTGATCTGAGAAACCAAAGAGTCACGAGACAATGCGCGCTGTCTTGAGGCTAATAGCGCGGTTGCACAAAGGGTCAATGCGTTGGTCGCCGCGGCATCGTTAATGTGCGTCATCATTTTGGTCGCCAGGTCATTAACCACTGGATTCATCCATTGTGGTTTACTGGTGCCCATTGGGTCGATGTCTTTGGTCCACTCAGGTGAGTGTTCATTCAGGTATTGGTTCAGTTGAATAGGCTCACCGAAGTTCACGTAGCCTTTACCAAAGTTACGTAGCTTACGAATGGTACGAATCACTAAGCTCGCGTTTTCTTTCTCTTTACGCTTGCCACGAAGTTCTTTCGCGTAAGTCGCCACTTCCATCACGTGTTCATAACCAATGTACACAGGGACCAAAGTAACAGGACGGTTCATACCACGTAGCATTGCCTGAATGGTCATCGCTAGCATGCCCGTTTTTGCCTGCAATAGACGACCTGTACGAGAACGACCACCTTCACTGAAGTACTCTACTGAGTAACCTTTAGCGAACAATTCCGCTAGGTATTCACGGAAAATCGTCGAGTACAGCTTGTTGCCTTTGAAGCTACGACGAATAAAGAATGCACCACCATGACGGAAAATAGGACCGGCAGGGAAGAAGTTGAGGTTGATACCCGCCGCGATATGCGGAGGCACCATGCCTTCGTGGTAAAGCACATAAGAAAGCAACAAGTAATCCATGTGGCTACGGTGACAAGGCACATAAACAATCTCGTGACCATCTTGAGCCAATTTACGAACCGTTGAAGCGTTGCTGATATGCAGGCCTTGGTAAAGCTTATTCCACAACCAACCCAGAATCTTCTCACCACGCTTGATCAGCGAGTAAGAGAAGTTTGCAGCAATCTCGTCCATGATGTCTTGAGCTTCTTTGCTCGCTTTCTCGATCGAGATGTTCTTTGCTTGTGCTTCGTCTTCAATTGCTTTCTTGATCGCTTCTGATTTGAGTAGGCGATCAAACAGCGCTTGGCGGCTGGGAAGGTTAGGGCCTGATGCAGCAAGTTTTTGGCGAGAGAAGTGGATACGCGCTACACGCGCCAGTTTGTGCGCGATGGTGCTGTCGGTACCGTGTGAGTTTGCCATGTAGCGAAGAGATACCACAGGACTAAAGCGAACCAGACAGTCACGACCTGCGAGCAATACCGCTTTTGATTTTTCTAAGCCATTCATTGCTTGTAGGTAAGGTTTCTGGTTAGTCTCTTTACCTGGTTTACGTCCCCAAAGCACAGTGGCAGGGATAACTTGAACATCGAGCTCAGAGTCTTCAGCATGCAGTGAAAGCAACTCAGAGAACACTTCAATTGAAGAGCTTGGTACATAATCATCGTCTTGAAGCAGAGTTTTGCGAGAAGAGATAAAAACGTAGCGTTGCAGTGATTTGCCGTTGATTTCAAGCTTGCTTAATGGATCAGGTAGACCTAATTCAAGTGCATGTTTTTGCAATGTAAGAATGTCGACACTTGAGCGAAACGGTAAGGCGTATACAATCGGTTTGCTCAAATCAATGTTCAAATCTTCAACAGGGTTTGAAGGAATTGATGTGCCCTTTACCAATACGGATAAAGGTAGCTTCATTAATGAACGTGAAAAAGATTGTCCAGAAGACATATAGGTTCACTGCCTCAATAGTTATTTCAATGTGCTCAAGCGTATCTCTATTTCTATGATGAAAAAGGATAAATCCTATGAGTGAAATAGGGATAAGCCTAGGCGTAAATTTAATCGATGCAAGAATACCAGAAACTGGTCTAACCTTTTAATGGAAATAGTCATATTGCCGTTAAGTTTGTGGAAAATCATTCATCGACTGATTGAGTATAGAGTTAAAAATGACCAAAAAATCAAACACCGGATTCAAACGCATCATAAAAGCAGCAGGCTTTTCATGGCAAGGCCTCACAAGTTCGTTTAAAGGCGAGGCTGCATTTCGGCAAGAAGTGTTCATGGCAGCAATACTGATTCCGTTGGCATTCTATTTGGACGTAAGCCAAGTTGAGCGAATCTTGATGATCTCAGCTGTTGTGTTAGTGATGGTTGTCGAGTTAATCAATACCGCGATTGAAGCAGTTGTTGATCGAATCGGTAGTGAGCATCATGAGCTTTCTGGGATGGCGAAAGATGTCGGCTCGGCGGCTGTTCTCATCTGTCTAATACTAGCGGGTTACGTGTGGCTAGAGATCCTATTTTTGTGATTCTTGAAAAATGAACTAAAAACAACCAATTGCTTTGCTTTTGTTCAGTTACTGGATATACTCACAGTCAACTGTATAAAAAGACAGGTGAATCATGAAGCCGTTAACGCCGCGCCAACAACAAGTTTTTGATCTTATCAAAAGTAAGATTGACGATTTCGGTATGCCACCGACACGTGCAGAAATTGCACGAGAACTAGGCTTCCGCTCTGCTAATGCTGCAGAAGAACATTTAAAAGCTCTTGCTCGTAAAGAAGCGATAGAGATTATCCCGGGTGCGTCTCGTGGTATTCGTATTTTGCTTGAAGATGCAGCAAATGAGGAACAAGGTTTACCATTAATCGGTCAGGTTGCCGCTGGTGAGCCTATTCTGGCTCAAGAACATGTAGAAATGCATTACCAAGTAGACCCAGGTATGTTTAAACCTCAGGCTGACTTCTTACTTCGTGTAAATGGCGAAAGTATGAAAAACATCGGTATTATGGATGGTGATCTACTGGCTGTTCATAAAACACAAGACGTACGCGACGGTCAGGTTGTTGTAGCTCGTGTTGATGATGATGTAACGGTAAAACGCCTAGAACGCAAAGGTTCAACGGTTCTGTTACATGCTGAAAATGAAGAGTTTTCTCCAATTCACGTCGATCTAGAATCTCAACATTTGTCTATTGAAGGGCTGGCTGTTGGTATTATTCGTAACACCGACTGGATGTAGTCATTGCAAAAAAGCTTATTGATATTTATTCTCAATAACTTGTTATTGTTATTGTAATTGATATTCATTATCATCTTCTTTGTCTAGATACAAGGAAGATGATGATGCCAAATCCAACCAAACCTCAAATGAAGCCGCTTATTCGTAAGCCGCGCTCCTCTGTTCAAAAGGCTTCTTCTAATCAAGGGTCTGCACATCAAGAATTCCAAGTTCCGACGAATCTCGTTCAACATCTTTGGTTTCGCAGCCGCGAAAGCCTTGCCGATGACGGCCTAGTCTATGACCCTATCGCAGCTCAAGCCTGCAAACGCTGCCAATTAGCACCAGAATGTCTTACTGGTGAACTCGACCAACAACAACTCCTTTACGCGACACTGACTCAACTTTGTGATTCTCAAGTTCAACAGTTTTTATCTCATAACCCAGATGCTTGGATTATTAACGTGGGAGCAGGGCTCGATACCCGTTTCTACCGTTTAGATAATGGCCGCTGTCATTGGGTTGAGCTGGATGTAACCGAGAATCTGCTTTGGCGACAACGCCTGTTCCACAAAAATGAACGCTATCGTTTAGAGTGTGGCTCTGTTGACGACTTAACTTGGTTAGATGAACTTAACATTCCAGAGCAAGCTTCTGTGATGGTGGTGTGTGAACATGCTCTGCTTGATTGTAATGAACAGCTGACGGCGCACTTTATTCAGTCATTGAGTCGTTACTTTACTCATGCACACGCGTGTTTAGTGTTAGCTGGAGACAAAAGCTCGAGTGCTCTTGGGCAAAAGCTCGGTTCTGGAAAGTATGCTCACGGGTTGTCTTCACCAATAGACAGTGTTCTCAATTGGTTGCCATGGGCGCAATGGGTTAAGTCATTTTCACCATTAGAGCAGCAATGTAATCGTTGGAAGTTGTGGCAGCGATTGTTGTGTAAGATTTCTCAGTTTAAAAAGCGTTTAACTCCTCAATTAGTACTCGTTAAATGGTAGCGTTAGCTTCTTCTATCAACACATAGTTTGGTAAAAGCTAACCAATACACAAAGTACACAACATAGTGAAAGCCCACCCACTAGGTTAAACTATCGCCTCTAAACTAAGAGGTGATCGTGAAGCTATTTAATCCCCAAATTATTTTTCAAACGCTATCCAATCAGGCGATGCACAAAAAAGTGTTGTTGCTCGCGATCCCGATGGTTCTCTCTAATATTACGGTTCCACTGCTGGGCTTAGTCGATGCGGCGGTTATTGGTCATCTAGAGCATTCTTGGTATTTAGGTGGTGTGGCATTAGGCGGCACTATGATCAGTGTGACCTTTTGGTTGCTTGGCTTCCTGCGTATGTCGACAACAGGGCTAGCCGCACAATCCTATGGTGCGAATGATGGCAAGCAACTTGGCTTAGTCTTTGTGCAAGGCGTGACTATGGCCTTAGGGTTTGCTGGTGTCTTTTTGCTTTTACACAGTCTAGTCGCCGATTTAGTTTTCTCATTGAGTAGCGCCAGTGATCAAGTTAAGCACTATGGTCAGCAATATTTCTCAATCCGCGCTTGGAGTGCACCTGCTGCGTTAACTAACTTTGTAATTTTAGGTTGGTTACTCGGAACTCAAAATGCCAAAGCGCCAATGTGGATGGTGATTATCACCAACATCACCAATATCATTTTGGATATCGTTTTTGTTATCGGTTTAGGGTGGCAAGTGGAAGGTGCTGCATTGGCATCTGTAATGGCGGATTATGCTGGTCTAACATTTGGCCTGATTTGTGTTTACCGAATCTGGGCGAAGAAACAGTTACCATCGTCATGGGATCTGCTTAAGAAAACTAGCCAAGGTTTGAGTCGTTTCGTGAAACTGAATCGCGATATCTTTCTTCGTTCATTGTGTCTACAAGCGACTTTCACTTTCATGACTTTCCAAGGTGCAAGCTTTGGCGATGATGTTGTTGCGGCCAATGCCGTGTTGATGAGTTTCTTGATGATCATCTCTTATGGGATGGATGGCTTTGCCTATGCAATGGAAGCTATGGTCGGTAAGGCGATTGGCGCGAAAGACAAAGATGAACTAAACCAGTCATTGATTGGTACTTTCTTCTGGAGCTTCAATACTTGTTTAGTACTGACCATAGCGTTCGTAATCGCTGGCTCTAGCTTAATCAATATGATCACCACAATCCCAGACGTGAAGAGCCAAGCCGAGGTGTATCTGCCATGGCTGATTGCGATGCCATTGGTATCTATGTGGTGCTTCTTGTTGGATGGTATTTTCGTTGGGGCCACTAAAGGCAAGGATATGCGCAATAGTATGTTTGTTGCGACTTGCAGTTTTTTCGCGATTTTCTACTTAGCATCAGGCTTAGAAAACCATGCACTGTGGCTAGCGATGCTGAGCTTTATGGCAATGCGCGGAATTGGTCTTGGTGTGTTGTTTGTTTCTCAGTGGAAAAAGGGTGAGTTTCTCGCTTAGCTTACTTAGATAGCTCAGTTCAGGGAGCAACAAATAGAGGCTGTACAGGAAAAGGGGTATTTAGAACATCATGATCTAATTACTATTAATGCTTTAATGTTCAATATCTTAAATAAAAACAGCAAGCGCGCTGCTTGCTGTTTTTGTATTTGGCCTATGGGTGGTCAAATACTCCTATTGGTGCTTTGTCTAGAATAAACGGTTAAGCCCGTTGAGTGCTGCAACACGATAAGCTTCTGCCATCGTTGGGTAGTTAAAGGTTGTATTTACAAAGTACTCGATGGTATTCGCTTCACCTTTCTGCTCCATAATCGCTTGTCCGATATGGATGATTTCAGCGGCACGCTCACCAAACACGTGGATACCTAAAATCTCTTTGGTTTCGCGATGGAACAGAATCTTCAAGCTACCAATGTCTTTACCCGCAATTTGAGCACGAGCTAGGTGCTTGAAGGAAGAACGTCCCACTTCATACGGTACTTTAGCTGCGGTAAGCTCTTGCTCAGTTTTACCAACAGAGCTGATCTCCGGGATGGTGTAGATACCTGTTGGAATGTCTTCGATAAGGTGGCGTTCAGCTTCACCTTTCACTATTGCTTGAGCCACAAATCGACCTTGGTCATAAGCAGCGCTTGCTAGGCTAGGGTAGCCAATCACATCCCCGACAGCATAAACATGATCAACATTGGTTTGGTAATTGGTATTTACTGAGACTTGCCCACGAGAGTCCGATTCTAGCCCAACAGCACCAAGGTTTAGTCTGTCTGTGTTACCTGTTCGGCCATTGGCATACAGTAGGCAATCAGCACGCATTTTCTTACCTGACTCTAGGTGAATGATTACACCGTCATCAGTGCCTTCAATTTTCTCAAAGGTTTCATCGTTACGAATGACTACGCCACTGTTCCAGAAGTGGTAAGAAAGCGCATCTGAGGTTTCATTGTCTAAGAATGACAGTAAGCGGTCTCGAGTATTGATGAGATCGGTTTTTACGCCCAAACCACGGAAAATCGACGCGTATTCACAGCCAATAACGCCAGCACCATAGATGATGATATGTTGCGGGTCGTGTTTAAGAGAAAGAATCGAGTCGCTGTCGTAAATACGTTCATGCAGAAAATCGACATTATCTGGTTGATAAGGACGAGAACCTGTCGCGATAACAAATTTGTCCGCACTGTAATGTTCTTCAGTACCATCACTTTGCATTACCGAGACAGTGTTAGTATCGATAAAACGTGCAGTACCAAACACTAGCGTACACTGGTTGCGGTCGTAGAATCCTTGGCGCAAGCGAGTCTGTTTGTCGATGACTGATTTAGCATGCCCCAAGATGTTAGAGAACGTTGAGTGAATGCTTTTGTTGTTCTGACAAAACAGCGGATTGCTGTTGAATTCGATAATACGACTAACAGCGTGACGCAGTGCTTTTGACGGAATGGTTCCCCAGTGAGTACAACCACCACCAACGCTGCTTTCTTTCTCAATGATTGCAACGTTCAACCCGGCTTTGGTTAATCCCATCGCTGCCCCTTCTCCTCCGGGGCCACTACCAATTACGATTACATCAAAGTGGTTGGAGTGTGGCATAGCTATCTTCCTTGTTATATTTGATTAACATTGCTTTAGCGAGATTTTAACTGATTCTGTTCTTGGGTACATGAAAAGGGTATCAGAGAGTCGGTGAGATCACGCCGAGTCATCGAAAAAAGAATATTTGGTATGTCGTATGTCTCCAAATGACAGTGTGGATATTGAAATTTTTTCTTCGAACGTATTTACTTCGGTACGTGAACAAAGAGGTGTGTTTAGTGTCTTATATAATCAGAGTGCCTTATATAAAGAAGTGATTCGCGTTATATTAACCAGAGAATCAGACATGCCTGTTTAGGCTGTAAAAGAAGAAATTGATAAAGTATGAAACCAATGGGCATTCGCGCACAGCAAAAAGAAAAAACTCGTCGTAGCTTAATTGATGCAGCATTTAGCCAACTCAGCGCCGATCGTAGTTTTTCCAACCTAAGCTTGAGAGAAGTCGCTCGTGAGGCTGGAATAGCACCGACTTCCTTTTATCGTCACTTTAAAGATATGGATGAGCTCGGCTTAACCATGGTTGATGAAGGTGGTTTATTATTACGCCAATTAATGCGTCAAGCTCGTCAGCGTATAGTAAAAGAAGGCAGTGTGATTCGCACATCGGTTGAAACCTTTATGGAATTCATTGAAAGCAGCCCAAACGTATTCAGACTGTTATTACGCGAGCGCTCAGGAACTTCATTTGAGTTTCGTGCAGCGGTAGCTCGTGAGATACAACACTTCTCTGCTGAATTAACCGAATACCTGATAACGACAGGCATGACAAGAGATGAAGCTTTTACTCAAGCAGAAGCCTCGGTCATATTGGTTTTCAACTCAGGGGCAGAAGCATTAGATTTAGATCGACGTCAGCGAGATGAATTGGCTGAACGCTTGATCATGCAATTACGAATGATGGCCAAAGGGGCTTTTTGGTATCGTAAAGAACGTGAACGTAACCGATTAAAAGGCGGGATTGAATAATGTCGAATGAAAATAATACTGTAAACCGTGGTTCTGAAAGAAAGACACTCGTACTTGCTGTTGTTGCAGGTGTGTGTGGTGATGCACTGTTATCTTGGGTAACAATGAGCGAAGTGGGCTTCTCTATTTTCCCGTTGATTGCTTTAGTTTTGGCTGTACAAGCGCTTTACCAAGAATACCTAACTAATCCAGTATCTGAAGATATTCCGTTAGTGGGTTTGGCTTGTTTCTTTGTAGGTGCATTTGGCCACTCGGCTTTTGTGAAAGCACAGCACCCTGATGCAGGTTCAAACTTCTTTGCGATTATTGTCGCGATGCTGCTTTTAGCTTGGGTAGGTAAGAAGTTAGGCTTTATCGGCAAGACAGCTTAAGCCAACCTATAAATAAAAAAACGAGCCGATTGGCTCGTTTTTTTGTATCTGCTGTTTGTCTTAGGTCGAGAAAGCGTGTTTTATGCTTTACGTTCTAAGAACACACCTGCTTCCATGTGGTGCGTGTAAGGGAACTGGTCGAACAGAGCAAAACGAGTGATATCGTGGGTTTCGCTTAAGATCTCTAGGTTCTCTTTCAGTGTTTCAGGGTTACAAGAGATGTACATGATGCGCTCGTAGCCTTGCACCATCTTACAAGTATCAACGTCCATACCTGAACGCGGTGGATCAACAAAGATAGTGTTGCAGTTGTAGCTCTTTAGATCGATGTTTGCTTGCTGTAGGCGGCGGAACTCACGTTTGCCTTCCATTGCTACGGTAAAATCTTCCGCAGACATACGAATGATCTGAACATTATCAATCTTGTTCGCCGCAATGTTGTATTGAGCAGATTCTACAGATGGCTTCGCTAGCTCTGTTGCAAGTACACGCTCAAAGTTTTGTGCCAGAGCTAATGAGAAGTTACCGTTACCACAGTAAAGCTCAAGCAAGTCACCTTTGCTGTCTTGAGTACAGTCGACAGCCCATTCCAACATTTTCTCTGCTACTTTGCCGTTTGGTTGAGTAAAGCTGTTCTCTACTTGCTGGTATATATAGCTATCACCATTCACATCTAGCTTTTCAATGACGTAGTCGCGATCCAGTACGATTTTCATCTTACGCGCACGGCCAATCAGGTTTAGGTTAAAGCCTTCATCATTTAATTGCTGCTTAAGCGCTTTAGCATCTTGAATCCACTGTTCACCTAATTGACGGTGGTAAAGCAGTGACACCAAAATCTCACCGCTTAACGTAGAAAGGAAGTCTACTTGGAATAGCTTGTGGCGTAGAGAGTGGTTGCTCTTCATTGCATCCGTTAATAGAGGCATTAGATCGTTGATAAGACGACTAGCCGCAGGAAACTGGTCTACGCGGTATTTTTCTTTGGTCTCTTGATTGAACATGACGTAATACATATCGTCACCTTCATGCCACACGCGGAATTCAGCACGCATGCGGTAGTGTTGTTCTGGAGATTCATACACTTCCAGCTCAGGCACATTGTATTGTGAGAACATTTCAGTAAGACGTTCAGTCTTTTCTGCGAGCTGTTCTTGGTAGCGTTGCGGGTTTACATCTAAATTCGCCATTGTTATGCCTTTTGCTGTCGTGCTTTTAAATCAAGAGCGCAGATTTTATTCAATCACAGGCGCTTGTCCAGTGTTGAGAGCTATTCAATGTAAATCGACCTTGAAAACTATAGCTTATAACTATCTTAGACTAGACAAATGATTCATAGGTTAATACTATCTCCGACAAGCTGGTGCCATTTGGATGTATAGATGGCTGAAGAGGGAATCTGGTGTGAATCCAGAACTGACGCGCAGCGGTAAAAGAGAACGAATATTCATAAGACACTGCAAATAGCTTTTTGTGGGAAGTCGAATATTAGGTAACCATAAGGTTGTGCTCTTGAGTCCGAATACCTGCCAGCGGCTAAGCCACACAATGTGGTTTGGTAGGACTTTACGCGATTTAGGATCACAACATGAACAAATCCCTTTTAGCGGTTGCTGTAGCATCGCTGCTTTCACCTATCTCCAATTTACATGCCCAAGAAGCCACTGCCGACGAAACCATGGTCGTTACAGCTAACCGTTTTGAGCAACCTCTCAGTGATGTTATTGCATCAACGACTGTTGTATCAAAACAAGAAATAGAAGAAACCCAAGCTAAATCTCTAGTGGATGTTTTGAAACGAGTACCTGGCGTTGAAGTTTCTCAAAATGGCGGACGTGGACACAGCGCATCTGTTTTTATGCGCGGCTACAATAGTGATCAAGTATTATTTCTAGTTGATGGTGTTCGTATTGACTCTGCTGCTGGCGGTATTAATTTTAACCACATCCCAGTAGGCATTATTGAGAGAGTTGAAGTGATTCGTGGTTCTGGCGGTGCTCTTTATGGTTCTGATGCTGTAGCGGGTGTAATTAATATTATTACAGCCTCTGGTAGTTCAAGTGAATCGACAAGGATTTCTGTTGGAGCTGGTAGCGACGCTCAAAAGGAAGCTAACTTTTCAACGACCCGTAATTTGTCTAATGGCGGAACATTAAAGCTCGCTGGTGGTTTTGATGAGACTGAAGGTTACGATATCAAAGATCCTGCTACTGGACTTAATTATGGCTATGAAAGCCAAAATCTCTTTGCATCGTATTCTCAACCTATTAATGAGGCCTTTTCAGGCAGTGCTTCAGTTCGTTGGTTTGATAGTTTAACTGAGTACGACTCTAGTGGTAAGAACTATGGCTACTCTGAGAATCTGAGTGTTACAGCTGCTCTTGATTATAAAGGTGATAATTTAAGCTCGACTCTTAGGGCTAATCAACAAGCGATCGAGAACCTAGACTATTCACAAACTCAGGGCAAAGATAATGCTGGTACTAAAAAGAAAATAGACCTAACGAACTTACAGTTCTTAAATCAGTATTACATCAACGAGAACGTTTCTGTTGGTGCTGGCGCAGATTGGCGTAGAGAAAAGCTTGATGATGATGCTTTGTCATATGGGTTTCCTGATGCTCTAGCTGGCGAGTCACGAGACACGACGGGTGTTTACGCTTCTTCTGAACTTAGGTTTGGTGATGTGCAAATCGTAGGTAGTGTGCGTAACGATAAACACGATACATACGACAATCATACGACTTGGTCTTTAGGTACTCGTTATTACCTAACGGAGAAGCACTCGTTAAGAGCTGCCGCGGGTACATCATTTAAAGCTCCGAGCTATTCTGATCTGACAACAAACTCAGACCTGAAGCCTGAAGAAGCTGAAAATCGCGAAATTGGATACACCGGTGAATTCGATTTATTCAAACTGGACATAACAGCATATGATAATGAAGTCGATAACTTGATTATTTGGTATGAAGGTAGCCCATTTTGGTACCCTCAAAACGTAGATGCAAAACTGAAAGGGTTAGAAATTACAGGTAATTTCGACACGTGGTTCATCCATCATACGGTTGTTGCTGAATTTAAAGATCATAAAGACTCAGCTGGCAACAAGTTAGCGAAGCGTGCTGATGAAAACTACAAGTGGTTGATGGATGCTTCATATGAAGATTTCGATGTAAATCTTACTTATACATATACAGGTGATAGAGCGGGTAACCCAAAAGAAACCACCGACCCAGATAATATCTTGCCATCAGTGAGCTTGTGGGATGTTTCTGTGGGGTATTGGATTTCCCCTGAGTTGGTTGTTCGTGGCCGAGTTGATAATCTAACTAATGAAAAATACCAGACAACGCTAGGATATAACGCACCTGAGCGCAGGTATTTTGCGAATCTAGCTTACCAATTCTAATTTACACCTAAACCGCCTCCGGGCGGTTTTTTCTTATTGGGTATATCAATGAAAAAGAAAGTCGTCATAAGCTGGTCGTCAGGTAAAGACTCGACATTAACGCTAGAGCGTCTACTTGAAAGCTCCGAATATGAAGTTGTTGCTCTCTATACGACATATGTTGGAGATGAGGTTCCTTTCCAAGTGACTCCGATTGATGTTGTTGCCATGCAGGCGCAATTAGTCGGGTTGCCATTAATCACGATTGAGCTTCCAGAAGTGTTCCCTAGTAATGAGATTTATCAAAGTACCATTGTCTCCGCACTTAAAGGTTCTGGCTTATCAATCGATGCAGTCGCGTTTGGAGACATGTTTTGTAATGGTATTGCCGACTATCGAAGAAGCTATATAGAACCAGCGGGTTGGGAGTGTGTGTTTCCTCTTATGGGAGAGAGCAGTCAGGCACTTGCTAGTGAAATAATAGACAGAGGAATCGAAACCTTTCTCGTCACGGTCGATAGCGATGCATTAGACATGAGCTATTGCGGGAAAAAATACACGCTTGAACTAATAGACAGCTTACCGAGTCATGTTGATCCATGTGGCGAAGATGGCGAGTTCCATACCTTAGTGACATCAGCGCCATGCTTTAAAGGTAAGCTCAAGATAGATCAAGAAAATGTGGAGCAAGGTAAGCGCTTTGTTCATCAACGTTATCAAGCTTGCATTATATAGGGTGAGGATTGGCGAAAACTAAGCGAAGGAGTATCATTGCAGCGAAACTTATTATAGGTAATCGTTGTGTCGGATAGTCTACAAAAAAATATATTGGTCTTTGATTCTGGAGTGGGTGGCCTGTCTGTATATAAAGAGATAAGTCAGTTACTACCAAATCACAATTATATCTATGTATTCGATAACGAGGCTTACCCATATGGCGAGCTCGATCAGCAAGTTCTTATTCAGCGAGTCCAAAGTATCGTCGCTAGCTTTGTGGTGAGTCACGCTATTGATATTGTAGTGATAGCTTGTAATACGGCCAGTACGATAGTCTTGCCTACACTTCGCGTTAATAATCTAATCCCAATTGTTGGCGTTGTTCCGGCAATCAAGCCTGCATCCCTACTTGCCAATAAAGCGGTGGGTCTCATTGCTACTCCTGCAACGATTACGCGAGAGTACACACACGAGCTCATCAACAATTTTTCGAGTAATAAAAGAGTCGAACTTTTAGGTTCTACTCGGCTGGTGGATATGGCCGAAGATAAACTCAGAGGTGAGGCGATTGATCTTGAAGAGTTGCAACTCATCCTTCAACCGATGATCAACACAATTGATGTGGCCGTTTTAGGGTGTACACATTTCCCTTTAATAAAATCAGAGATTCAACAAGTCCTAGGTAAGAGTGTTTTATTGGTTGATTCCGGTAAAGCGATTGCGAAGCGAGTTCAAGATTTATTGGATTTGGAGAGTAGTGATAAAGAAGGGGGAGTGCGTGAGGTTTTTTGTAGTGCACTTCCTAAGAAAGAAAGTGCACTAAATAGCATGTTGAAGCAGTTAGGATTTAGCTCAGTTCAGCTTCGTCCGTTTCTGGATGTTTAGGATCATTTGCAACTCGCACTTTTAAAGTTCGTTGCATGTAATCTTTATCGTTAAGTTCTGAAATAGCATGATTCACATCATTGCTAGCCATTACGACAAATCCAAAGCCTCTTCTTTTACCAGTACGTTTATCTTTCATTAAGCGTACTGCAAATACTTCACCATACTCCGAGAATAATTCACGTACGTGTGACTCATTCGCTTTGTATGGAAGGTTACCTACATAAAGTGTTTTTGTTGATGCCTTCGGTTCTGAATCTGATTTTGAGTCGGTGCTTGAAAAGTTAACAACAAAAGCGGAAGCCAAGACACCAAGGATAAAGGTAATTGCAGGCGATATATCTACCTGAGAGAAAACAATGCCGCCTAATACAGCCAGTGCGACAATTAACAACATCGATTTTTTTGAGTTCATATCGGAATACTACATATTAATAAACGAAATAGACGCATCTACTATTAACAAAATAGACACATGAATCTTACGTTCATGGCTTCCATATTTCCAATGTATTGCTGTGATACGTCTCAAATGTTTAGTTTTTATTCGAAAAATGCGAATCTGGTGGCTTTTTAGACGAACGAAATTTTTATTTGAAAAAGTCCTTGTGCTCCATATCAATCTCTCTATAATGCCGCCTCACCGACACGGAGTGAGACGAGAGTCACACAGCGAAATCGGTAGAGGAAAAGAGTTTGAAAATAACCCTTGACTCTCAAAGTGGTGCAGGTATAGTACGCACCCCTAGCGACTGAGATGTGAATCACAAAACGCTAGCGCTCTTTAACAATTTAAACCTATCAATCTGTGTGGGCACTCGTTGATGAATATCAAAACGTTTTATCCTTTTGGATAAAACAGTTACTTCGGTAACAAACTTGATTTCAATGAACTGAGTGACCAAT
>NZ_JAKMZC010000027.1:0-42979 GCF_029890535.1 Vibrio sp. S/42/10
TATTCATCAACGAGTGCCCACACAGATTGATAGGTTTAAATTGTTAAAGAGCTTCTCTTCGTTGTGATTTGCATCACTTCGGAAGAGGCGGCCATTCTAGCTATTTAATTCTCAGTGTCAAACACTTATTCGGAATTAATTTCTACTTTTAAAAAGTAAAAGCGAATCATCGCTTAAAGCTAGTTGCCTTACTAACATTCTTCGCTGAAGCCTTATGGCGTCTGCCGTGTCAGTGAGGCGGCATTATAGAGATGCAGCTCTCATTGGCAAGCATTAAATACGTTTTTCATTAAAAAAAGAGGCTAAGCGAAGAGATTTCAACCAAGAGCCTATTTATACCAATCTCACCCCAACTTTTAAACAAATTACCCACAGAACCTTGTGGATAACTAGTCGTTACTTTCAAAAAAGTAAGATAATCGAGCTCGTGGATTTAAATACTCTCTCACTTGCTCGGGTAGTTTGCTTGGATGTACTGCATTAACGATTTTTATCTCTTTATTAAGCAAGTCAATAATCGGAGCTTGAGTTCTAGGGACGCTAGGATCATAAATCAGTACATTCGGGTAGAGCATATGTTTCGCATTAACGGAGATCACAACACCAATAGAGTCATTGGAAAGTTGTACCACCGTACCTGGCGGATACACACCCATAAACTTAACTAACAAACTCAAGTTGTCCTGACTATATAGGTGTTTGCAATTCTTGTATAAGTGGGACAATGCTAGATAAGGGATCTTAGGGTGAGGTTGCCCTCTGCCATGACAAAGGTTGTCGAAGGTATTCGCTACAGCGACTATCTTCGCAAATTCATCAATCTCTCCTTCCGTTAACCCTTCGGGGTAACCTGAACCATCATTCATTTCATGGTGCTGACCAATTACCTTCTTCGCGCTGTCAGGAAAATCATCAATTCCTGCGACTATATCCACACCGTATTTCGTATGAAGCTTTAAATAGTTTTCTTCCGGTACCGTTAACGCAGTCTGTTTTCTTAAGATAGCCGTAGGTATTTTTATTTTGCCGATATCGTGAAATAACGCAGCAAAGGAGAGTTCTTTTAATTGTTGAGTATCGAAACCTTTAGCCTTACCTATCATTAGTGCAACAACAGAAACATTCAATGTATGAAAGTAGAGGTCATCAAAGTCCACTTTAGTATTCATAAGATGCAGGGTAACGTTGTCATCGCTCACGAGTGTTTCGACAATATCGTCAACAAGAGCCTTCACCTCCCCTACCGCAGCTAAAGGACGATTACGAATCTTGGTCATAACAGAACGCATTCGAGCAAGCGAACGTTCGAACTCTTTCTCACAATGGCTTACTCTGCGACGGTAAGAACTTAGAGTTTCAATACGTTCATGCTTATCTTTCCACATTCTTTCCGTTTCAATACTTGCCTGTAAATCAGTATCCAAGGCTTGTTCATTCACGTGGTTAACTGGTAGAGGGGATGTATCGCTCTGATTCGGATTTATATAGACGTGCTTGATTCCAAGATGTCGAATTACTTGTACTTGAGCATCATCTTTGATTTTGAAACTGTTGAGTAGAAATGGGTGTTCATTCCATTTTACTGGGAGTCGTATGTGTAGACCGGGCTGAATGCGATCTACGGTAATCTTTATGCTGCCCATTTTTATATATAATATCGATCAATAATCTCTATTTATAATTCTAATAAAACCAAGCAGCAATTTCACTATCCAATTTCACTGGTTCAACTTAAAGAGTCACAATGTACCATCCAGCGTATACCAAATTTATCTTCCACTTTACCAAACCGCGCTCCCCAAAAAGTATCCGCTAAAGGTGTCATAATACGACCACCTTGCTTTAATTTTTCAAAGATTTGCTCTTGAGTCGTCGTATCCTCAGTAACAAGGGAGAGTGCAAGATTGTTTCCTTCTAATTCTTTCGCTTTGACGCCATCTGACATCATAAGCTTCATACCGAATGCTTCAAACTCTGCGTGCATAACCCAATCAGGCTGAGCACCCTCTATTACCTGTGGTGCGTCACTAAATAGTTGTTTTGATAAAACTACACCACCAAAGCACTTGTGATAAAAGTCCAATGCTTCATTACAACGACCATCAAAAAATAAGTAAGGGGTAACTTTCAGCATATCTCTCTCCTTTATGATCTATCTTAAACATAGACAATAGATGTGAGAATTAAAGGTAACATTCTGATTTAAGATAATTAATTCATTGGCACATTAGATTACGAACAGAAATGATGAAATTTAGGAATGAAACATCAAGATCTGACTGATTGAACAGGCATACCTGCCGCCACAGCGAAGGCAACGTTTTCTGCTCTCCAGATACAACAAAGCCCCGATTTGAGTCGAGGCTTTGTCATTAAATATGATCCGATAGGCGACTTGACTGGGCTTGCATCCAAGCCGGCACCCTGGGTTAGGAATTCACAAACGCCCAAAACGACGAAAGGTCGAGATAAAAACGACCTTTCTATGTTTGGTACCCGCAGGCGGACTGATTGGACAGGCACCCCTGCCGTCACAGCGAAGGCAACGTTTTTTGCTCTCCAGATACAACAAAGCCCCGACTTGAGTCGAGGCTTTGTCATTTAAATATGGTACCGGTAGGCGGACTTGAACCGCCACGCCCGAAGGCAACGGATTTTGAATCCGTCGTGTATACCAATTTCACCATACCGGCATTATCTTGGGGCATTGCCCTTTCGATGTCTGGCATTATACGTATGCGAACTGATGTGGCAAGTATAAAAACTTGAATTCATGTGTGTTTGCCGATAATTTCGCCACTAAGTCATAAGCTGTGCGTTATGTCTCTTTTCACGCTAAGCCTTAAACTATATTCTGACGCCTCAATTTTTGAAGAAGTAATAACACAATGACATCAACAAACACTCTGCCACCAGCAGGAGTAATGCGCCGATTTGGTGCTTTGTTCTATGACGCCCTTATTGTAATCGCTATTGAAATGTTGGCAGCTGGCGTTATTGTCGCTCTGCTGCACGCTCTAATGGCTCTTGGTATTTTTAACCATAGCGGATATGCAGATGTTAGTGACTTCTTAACAAACCATCCGATTTGGAGCCCAGCGTATACTTTTTACTTAGTGGTCGTTTGGGTTTACTTCTTTGTGTTCTTCTGGACAAGAGCAGGACAAACTCTGGGAATGAGAGCCTGGAAGCTACGCGTTCAAAACAAAGACGGTTCAGCTATTACAGTAACTCAGGCGATGATTCGTTTGGGTACTTCAGGTTTTGGATTGGCAAACCTATGTGTTCCATTCGATCCAAAAAAGCGTGGCTTTCACGATATCTGGGCAAAGACCGAAGTCGTTGTGTTACCACAAGCACGATAGCGTGATTTAAGTTAGCTCTAATCAAGATCAAAAAAGGAAGGCGTTATACCTTCCTTTTTTCTATTTACAGTTTCCGCCTCAAGAGCATGACTGCTATTCCGAGGAATACCACACTCGGAGCTAGCGCACCAAAAGCGGGGGGAATTTGATAAACCAAACTCACTGGACCAAAAAACTCACTGGATATGTAGAAAGTAAAACCTGCGATAACACCAGAAAGAATCCTAGCACCCATGGTCACACTACGTAGAGGGCCAAAGATAAACGATAATGCCATCAGCATCATGACCGCTATCGAGATAGGCTGAGTTATCTTTCGCCATAACGCCAGTTCATAGCGTGATGCATCTTGTTCTGAAGCTTTGAGATAAGAAACATAATCATACAATCCACTTAATGAAAGCTCTTCTGGTTTAACCGTTACTATCGCGAGCTTATCCGGTGCTAATGATGTCTTCCAAGAATAAGTTGGCAGGCTTTCTTTAGTAATTTGAAGTTCGTTTTCAAAAGACGTGATCTCTACATTTTTCATCGTCCACACGTTATCTCCAACGTAATCAACTTCGTCAGAGTAAATAGCGGTCTTTAGAGCTTTATTCTCATCAAAGCGCCACATGTTCATTCCATATAGCTTCTCATCATCAATTTTGACAATGAAGATAAAATCATTGGCATCGCGAGCCCATACACCACTTTGAGTCGAGATAATATTACCACCAGCAATTGATATGGTTCTTAAGTCACGAGCCATTTTCTGTGCTTGAGGTGCGCCCCACTGACCAAGCAATGTCACAACGATCATCAGTGGGATTGCGGTTTTGAGTACCGATAGGCCGATATCTAACTTAGAGAAACCCGCAGCCTGCATTACAACGAGTTCAGAACTTGCAGCAAGCATACCAAGCCCGATCAATGCGCCAAGCAAAGCGGCCATTGGAAAGAACATTTCAATATCACGTGGGATACTCAACAAAACGAAATACAGCGCTTGTAATAGATCGTATGTACCGCGACCAACCTTTCTAAGCTGCTCTACGTACTTGATGATCCCAGAGAGGCCAACAAACGTCACCAATACCAATGACGTCGTTGCGATGATGGTTCTGCCTATATATAAATCGAGAATTTTAAACACGGCTTAAGCCAACCTCTTATTCTTGAATTTTTCTTTCAAACGCCTTACTGGCACACTATCCATAAAGTTTGCACCAATCGCGACAAGTAACAACAACGCATTTATTGGCCACATGCCGACTACCGCGGGAATACTCCCTTCTTCAATCGAAGATTTGGTTGCACTGATTGCTAAGAAGTAAGTTAGATAAATCAGTATAGCTGGGCCGATTTTGGCGAAACGACCTTGTCTAGGGTTTACTGCAGACAGTGGCACAACAAGCATGGTCAACAATGGAATACAAAGCACCAATGAAATTCGCCACTGCAATTCTGCTTTCGCACTGTTTTCTGGATTACCAATCAGATCGAGCGTAGGAATGGCTTCCCAGTCACGGCCTTTCTTCTCAACTTCACGTTGGCCAATCAGGCCTTCGTACTCTTCAAAGTGTGTCACCATATAATCAAGACGAGTTGGAACACCTTCATGACGGGTACCATCGTACATCACAATCACTTGTCGACCATCGCTAAGCTCTTTTACGTCTCCGGATTTAGAGAACATTACACTAGGTAACACTGAATCACGTGGGCGCATTTGAGCTACAAACACATTTTCTAACTTATTACCGTCGATGTCATCGATGAAAACGACTGAAGAACCATCAGGAGTGCCTTCAAACTTACCTTTTGGCAGTAAATCCACACTGTTCTCTGCAGCCACTTCTTCATACATTTGCTCAACTTTATCTTGCGACCAAGGAGACAGCCAAAATGAGTTAAAAGCAGCAACAGATGCTGTGATTAAGGCCAAGTAAAGTGCAGATTGAATAAGGAATTTATTACCAATACCAGTCGCGTTCATTACGACTATTTCACTTTCAGCGTAAAGGCGACCAAAAGTAAGTAAAATACCAATATAGATACTGAGTGGAAGCATCAATAAGCCCATCGCGGGCATATTTAAGCCAACAATCGACAATATGAGGCTCGCTGGGATATCACCATCAGAGGCGTCCGCTAAAACACTGATGAATTTTTGGCTGAGAAACACGAGAAAGAGAACAAAAAAGATCGCAAATTGGCTCTTGATTGTCTCGCGGATCAAATATCTAACAATAATCACGCTCAAATTACCTATACAAAACTTGTTTTTTTGATTGAATCACTATAATTTCCCGTTGAACCTTTTATTTTTTTAAATTTTTAGCTAAGTGTTAGCGTTCTTCTTTAAGGTTAGTTCCATTATAGGATCCAACAAGTAAGAACCCATTATCTAACATTTAGTTCGATTTGTCTTCAGGATGTAGGAGTACGCATGGAGTTCAGTGTAAAAAGTGGCAGCCCAGAGAAACAACGCAGCGCATGTATCGTTGTCGGTGTATTCGAACCGCGCCGCCTTTCTCCAGTCGCCGAGCAATTAGATAAGATTAGCGATGGCTATATTAGTTCACTGCTTCGTCGCGGTGATCTAGAGGGTAAACCTGGCCAGATGCTACTACTGCATCAAGTACCTGGTGTACTTTCAGAACGTGTTCTACTGGTAGGCTGTGGTAAAGAGCGTGAGCTAGGCGAACGTCAATACAAAGAAATCATCCAAAAAACCATCAGCACACTAAACGAAACAGGTTCTATGGAAGCAGTATGTTTCCTTACAGAACTTCACGTTAAAGGTCGCGACACTTACTGGAAAGTTCGTCAAGCTGTAGAAGCAACTAAAGATGGCCTTTACACGTTTGACCAATTCAAGAGTAATAAGCCAGAGACTCGTCGCCCACTACGTAAATTGGTATTCAACGTACCTACACGTCGTGAATTGAGCCTTGGTGAGAAAGCTATTTCTCATGGCCTTGCTATTGCTTCAGGTGTGAAAGCATCGAAAGATCTAGGCAATATGCCACCGAACATCGCAAACCCTGCTTACCTTGCATCTCAAGCTCGTCGCCTAGCTGACGATTATGAAACTGTGAAGACTAAGATCATTGGCGAAGAAGAGATGGAAAAACTGGGTATGACTTCATACCTAGCAGTAGGCCGTGGCTCTAAGAACGAATCGATGATGTCTATCATGGAATACAAAGGCGCTGCGGATCCAGACGCAAAACCTATCGTCCTAGTCGGTAAAGGTCTTACTTTCGATTCAGGCGGTATCTCACTTAAGCCTGGCGAAGGCATGGATGAGATGAAGTACGATATGTGTGGTGCTGCCTCTGTATTCGGTACAATGAAAGCATTGGCGAAACTTAACCTGCCAATCAACGTTGTTGGTATTCTAGCGGGTTGTGAAAATATGCCTGGTAGCAACGCTTATCGCCCTGGTGACATCCTAACTACGATGTCTGGTCAAACCGTTGAAGTATTAAATACTGATGCAGAAGGTCGTTTGGTTTTATGTGATGCTCTAACTTACGTTGAGCGTTTTGAACCTGATTGTGTTGTCGACGTTGCGACACTAACTGGCGCATGTGTTATTGCTCTAGGTCACCACATCAGTGGTGTTCTATCAAACCACAACCCACTATCTCATGAACTTGTTAATGCTTCAGAGCAAGCAAGCGACCGAGCATGGCGTCTACCTATGGCTGACGAATACCATGAGCAGCTAAACAGCCCATTCGCTGATATGGCGAACATCGGCGGCCGTCCTGGCGGCACAATTACTGCTGGTTGCTTCCTGTCTAAATTCACTAAGAAGTACCACTGGGCACACATCGACAGTGCTGGTACGGCGTGGAAGTCAGGCGCAGCGAAAGGCTCGACAGGTCGTCCTGTCTCAATGCTTGTCCAATTCTTATTGAACCGCAGCGGCCAAGAGACTGAAGAGCAATCTTCAAAATAGTAAAAAGGGCCTACGGGCCCTTTTTTAATAACTGCTATTTGTTAGAGTCTGTAGACCAAGTAATATTGAGGTCCACAATTTTCAGTTCGAGTGTTAAGTATGCAAACTGCCACTTTTTACATAGTGCCTTCAGACAGTCCGCAAGCCCGCGAAGATGGTTTTACTCACTATGTGCTGTTTCTTGTTCAGCACTTTGCAAAACAAGGCGCTAAACTTTATCTCAACTGTAATGACAAAGAGCATGCCGAACGTATTGCGGAAGTTTTCTGGCAAGTTGAACCCAGTGAATTTATGGCACACAACTTGGTTGGCGAAGGACCAAAGTATTCAACCAACGTCGAAATCGGCTACCAAGGCGTAAAACATAATTGGAATCGTCAGCTAGTAATTAATCTGGCCGATAATCATACAACCTTTGCGAACGCCTTTGCTCAGGTGATAGACTTCGTGCCTTGCGAAGAAAAAGCTAAGCAACTCGCTCGAGAAAGGTATAAAATTTACCGTCAAGCTGGATATCAGCTACAAACTATCGAGATTCAACATCCATAGTCAAACGTCATAGTTAAAGCTCTCTTTGACTTTAAACTCAAGAAGCTTCACTTATGAAGTTTGACCACGATTAACCATTCACAGTATCCGTTTAAGAGCACTATGGAAAAGACATACAACCCAACATCAATCGAACAAGCTCTGTACAAGACTTGGGAAGAGAAAGGCTACTTTAAGCCACACGGTGACACATCAAAAGAAGCTTACAGCATCATGATCCCGCCACCGAACGTCACTGGCAGCCTACACATGGGTCACGCGTTCCAAGATACGATCATGGATACGCTTATCCGTGCTCAACGTATGAAAGGCAAAAACACGCTTTGGCAAGTGGGTACTGACCACGCTGGTATCGCAACTCAAATGGTTGTTGAGCGTAAGATCGCTGCTGAAGAAGGCAAAACAAAACACGACTACGGCCGTGAAGCTTTCATCGATAAAATCTGGGAATGGAAAGGCGAATCGGGTGGCACGATCACTCAACAACTTCGTCGTCTTGGTGCATCTGTAGATTGGGATCGTGAACGATTCACTATGGATGATGGCCTATCGGCTGCGACTCAAGAAGTGTTTGTTCGTCTATACGAAGAAGACCTAATCTACCGTGGTAAGCGTCTAGTAAACTGGGATCCTAAACTGCACACGGCAATCTCGGATCTTGAAGTTGAAAACAAAGACAAAAAAGGTTTCATGTGGCACTTCCGCTACCCGCTAGCGAACGGTGTTAAAACGGCTGATGGTAAAGATTACATCGTTGTAGCGACGACTCGTCCAGAAACCATGCTTGGCGATACTGGCGTTGCTGTTAACCCAGAAGATCCTCGTTACAAAGATCTTATCGGCAAAGAAATCCTACTTCCTGTTGTAAACCGTCTTATTCCTATCGTAGGCGATGAGCACGCAGATATGGAAAAAGGCACGGGTTGTGTGAAGATAACTCCAGCTCATGACTTTAACGATTACGAAGTGGGTAAGCGCAACAACCTACCAATGATCAACATCCTAACGTTCAACGCTGATATCCGTGATGCTGCTGAAGTCTTCACAACGAACGGCGAAGAAAGCGATGTTTACTCAACGGACATCCCTGCTAAATACCAAGGCATGGAGCGTTTTGCTGCACGTAAAGCTATCGTTGCTGAATTCGATGAGCTTGGTCTTCTTGAAGAGATCAAAGATCACGACCTGACTGTCCCTTACGGCGACCGTGGTGGCGTGGTTATCGAACCAATGCTGACTGACCAATGGTACGTGCGCACAGCACCTCTTGCAGAACCTGCGGTTAAAGCGGTTGAAGATGGCCAAATCCAATTCGTACCTAAACAGTACGAAAACATGTATTTCGCGTGGATGCGTGACGTGCAAGACTGGTGTATCTCTCGTCAACTTTGGTGGGGCCACCGTATCCCAGCATGGTACGACAACGATGGTAAGGTTTACGTAGGTCGCACTGAAGAAGAAGTTCGTGAAAAGAACAACCTAGCGCCTGTTGTTGTACTTAAGCAAGACGACGACGTACTAGATACTTGGTTCTCTTCTGCACTTTGGACATTCGGCACGCAAGGCTGGCCTGAAGATACTGAAGCACTAAAAACATTCCACCCATCTGAAGTACTAGTATCTGGTTTTGATATTATCTTCTTCTGGGTTGCTCGTATGATCATGATGACCATGCACTTCGTGAAAGACGAAGATGGCAAGGCTCAAGTACCTTTCAAAACCGTTTACATGACAGGTCTTATCCGTGATGAAAACGGCGACAAGATGTCTAAGTCGAAAGGTAACGTACTTGATCCAATCGACATGATTGACGGCATCGGCCTTGAAGAGCTAGTAGAGAAGCGTTGTGGCAACATGATGCAACCTAAACTGGCTGCTAAGATCGAAAAGGCTACACGTAAAACTTTCGAAGATGGTATCGAACCATACGGTACTGATGCATTACGTTTCACTCTTGCTGCTATGGCTTCAACTGGCCGTGACATCAACTGGGACATGAAGCGTCTTGAAGGTTACCGTAACTTCTGTAACAAGCTATGGAACGCAAGCCGTTACGTACTGATGAATACAGAAGAGCACGATTGTGGCATGTCACTGTCTGTTGAAGACCGTGCAAACATGGAATTCTCTCTAGCAGATAAGTGGATTGAATCTCAGTTTGAAGTTGCAGCGAAAGAATTTAATGCTCACCTAGACAACTACCGTCTAGACATGGCAGCAAACACGCTTTACGAATTCATCTGGAACCAATTCTGTGACTGGTACCTAGAGCTAACTAAACCGGTTCTTTGGAAGGGTACTGAAGCTCAACAACAAGCGACCCGTTACACTTTGATCACGGTTCTTGAGAAAACACTGCGTCTTGCTCACCCAGTTCTTCCTTACATCACTGAATCTATCTGGCAGAGCGTTAAGCCACTAGTAGACGGTGTTGAAGGAGAGACAATCATGACTCAAGCACTTCCTCAGTTTAATGAAGCTAACTTCAATGCTGAGATCGTTGACGATATCGAATGGGTTAAGACTTTCATCACTGCTATCCGTAACCTACGTGCGGAATACGATATTGCTCCTAGCAAAGGCCTAGAAGTGATGATCAAAGTCGCTGATGAGAAAGATGCTGCGCGTATCGAAGCAAACAAGATCGTTCTTACTTCTCTAGCGAAACTAGATGACATCAAAGTACTGGCTGATGGTGAAGTGACTCCAGCTTGTGCAACGAAGCTTGTTGGTAAATCTGAATTGATGATCCCAATGGCGGGTCTTATCGACAAAGATGCTGAACTTGCTCGTCTAGATAAAGAAGTGGCTAAGACTCAAGGCGAAATCAAACGTATCGAAGGTAAACTAGGTAACGAAGGTTTCGTTGCTAAAGCACCTGAAGTTGTTATCGCGAAAGAGCGTGAAAAGCTTGAAGGCTACCAAGAGACTCTTGTTAAGCTTGAAGAGCAAAAAGCGACCATCGCTGCGCTTTAACTGATTGAACGAGAAAGCTTCGAACTTCTCGATCTAAATAAAAAGGTTGGTCCTCGTGACCAGCCTTTTTTTATGCCTCTGATTCCAATATATCTTGCTCGCCACACTTATTGATAGGTTTCATCTATCGAATCAATCCTTACAACCCACTTTAATTAATGATAATAATTCTCAATAATAGTTCTATCAAAACAACAAAACGATTGAGTAATTATCATGAAAAAGACACTAACCTTTGCCGCATTACATTTTACTATCGCATTTAGTGTCGCTTACGTACTAACGGGCGACATCTTGATTGGTAGCTTAATTGCCATGATTGAACCCTCCGTAAATACAGTCGCTTTTTATTTTCATGAAAAGGCTTGGGCTCAAATTCCAGCACTTAAAGCTCGCCAATTTATGACTAAACTAAAAACAGCAAGCTTTGCCACTATCCATTTTAGTGTTGCCTTTGCCGTTGTCTATTTATTAACTGGTGATGCCTTTATTGGCGGTGTGATGGCCACGCTAGAGCCAGCTTTAAATACAATCGCTTACTATTTCCACGAAAAAGTTTGGTTACGAAAAACAGAAAGCCAAACAACACAATTACAGTTTTGTTTGCACCAACATGCTTAATCACAATATATTGGGCTTCTGATGAGTAACCCATTTTTATAGGCAGAACATGGAACAGATTGCTAACCTCACTATTCGCTCAATTGAATTAGAAGATAATCCAAGCATTGCTAACGTAATTCGCCAAGTTTCTTATGAGAACGGACTGACAGAAGACAAAGGCTATGGCGTAGCAGATCCAACATTAGAAGACATGTTCAGTGTTTATAACAATGAAAAATCGCAATATTGGGTGATTGAGCTTAATGGAAAGGTCGTCGGTGGCGGTGGATTTGCGCCGTTAGCAGGAATGCCCGAAGTATGCGAACTACAAAAGATGTACTTCTTACCAGTAACTAGAGGTAAAGGCTTAGCTAAGAAGTTGGTCAATATGTCGATGGACCGGGCTAAAGGTTTAGGTTATCAACATATGTACTTAGAAACGACAGAATGCCTTAATGCAGCGGTGAAACTTTATGAAAAGCTAGGCTTTGAACACCTGGATTCAGCATGGGGAGAAACTGGCCATGATGCTTGTGAAGTTGTCATGGCCAGATCGTTGTAAAAAGAGTAACTAAGAAATAACTCTTCTAACGCAGGAAGTTACTCACGCAAGAAGCTGGATTCAAGGCCACAAAAGAGCTTTCTTTTTGCCCATCGAGTTCAACTTCTAACGGATACAAATGCTTAGGATTGGGGTTCTCAAGATCAAAACAGATCGGAGCCTCAACCTGGAACACAACGCCAGTATGTTCGGCTCGCACATCTATCGGCATAACTAATGTCATACCATTAAATTTAATAGAAGCCGACACCAACCCTGCTTTTAGTGTCTGATAAATAACATCCACTTTAAACTCACAGCCGCCACCGTGATGCCAAATTTGCTCGGTGACAACTTGCTCTAGCTTGACGTTACGAACAAATTGCAAGTACGGTGCGTGCCAAACCCCGATACGCGAATCAGATTTAGCGACAATTGCTGAAGAGGCTGACTCATCCATGTCCTCTTCAAGCAACAAGCTCTCCTCTTCCTCTAAGAAAAGAATCTCAAAACGATTTCGACCAAGCTGCATATAAGGGCGAATGTCTTTACGGTATTCAGATTCGCTGCCATCACAGTCAAACACAGCAACGCCATTAAGCCGTACTTCTGCAAAGTAATCGACGCCTGCAACCACTAGCTCAACAAACGGGCATGCCAACATGGCATCATCCACTTCAATGTCGTGCATCAAGTGCCATTCTTGCTTTGCAATATCGTCTTCACTCAAGCTATCAGGGAGCTTTGAACTTAACGGAGCAGGAAAGGCAATGTCATCTTGTGGAATAGAAAGATCCGTCAGTGGCGAAATTTGCCAAAGACCATCGAGAGGTAGCCGCATGTCATTCCTTGAGCTAGATCAATTTTGAATGCATTATAAAGAATGAATGCATATAAAGACATTTATTTTTCTGAGGACAAAAAAATGCCAGCTCGAAGCTGGCATTCTTTAAAACTGGGAGAGATTACTCTTCGCCTTCATCATCTTCATCTGGGTAGATAGCATCTTCACCTTCGTAGTAAGTGCCCCACCCGTCATAGATAATGTCAAACTTCTCTGCAAGATTCACAAGCTTCTCAACTTGCTCATCAATCGCTTCTGCATTCAGAGTACACTGCATCGTCGCATCACAACAAAGTAGCTTATTGCCATCTTCGTCTTCTGTCTCTTCAGCTTCAAGAACTTCAAAGCCCATTTTGAAGGCTTCAACAACCGCTTTCTCAAGTACACCGAAATCTTCAGCAAATAGGTGATGCTCGATATCGTATAGAGCTTCAGGATCGCTACCATCTTCAATTAACGCTGTAATGATGTCGCGAGTCTCTTCCTTTTGAAATTCAATTAATTCCGCTACTGATAGATATTCATCTTCGTGAGACATGTGTCTGCTCCAGAGTGTTGACTATGAAAAGATCAAATTTGATTGCCACGAAATATGTCATGGATCGTCCAGAAAAGCCACCTAGATCAGGCTTATAAAGGTAAGTTTCTCGCCGGATAACAAAGGCAATACCAATAAAAAAGTGAAATCAAAATCACAGAAACAAATTTTCAACATATTATTAACCCATGCGTGTTTTAGCATTTCATTTTTATTGCGCTCTTTGCCGAAAGTGAATAAAAACTGCGTGCTTAGTCACACAAAATGCATACTCCTGACAACTTTAGAGTTGCATAAAATCTCGACCTGAAATCAAAAAATGAATAATAGTGAATAAAAAATCACTATTATTAGACAAAAGTCGAATCCAAACTCACAAGGTTTTGAGCATAGATCGTCAAAAAGGTTGTTGGGGAATTACATCTGTTATTTGGATTAAAATATAAACAAATAGAATATATATGGGATTTAACACTAAATATTCTAGAAACACCTCGTATTAACACAAGCTTTAAAACTTGCATATTACGATCAAGCTTGTCATAAATAGACGCTGGATTAATAGTAAGGATGCAAAATGAGTAAGCTGTACGTTGGCTCCGAAGTCGGTCAATTAAGACGAGTTCTCCTAAATCGACCTGAAAGGGCACTCACCCACCTCACCCCTTCTAACTGTCATGAGTTACTCTTTGATGATGTACTTGCAGTAGAAGCCGCAGGTGAAGAACACGATGCCTTTGCGACAACACTTCGTAACCAAGACGTTGAAGTGTTATTACTGCATGACCTACTGGTTGAGACACTTGCTGTTGCTCCAGCTCGTGAATGGTTGCTTAATACTCAAATATCTGATTTTCGTTATGGTCCAACATTTGCGCGTGATTTGAGAGAATATCTTGCTCAAATGGACAATGAGCATTTGGCTACCATCCTACTTGGTGGTTTAGCTTACTCTGAGCTTCCTATCAAATCATCTTCAATGCTACCGAAGATGCATCGCCCACTCGATTTCGTTATCGAACCGCTCCCTAACCATCTATTTACACGAGATACCTCATGTTGGGTTTATGGAGGCGTCTCTCTTAACCCGATGATGATGCCTGCTCGTCAACGAGAAACAAATCACTTACGAGCAATATACCGCTGGCATCCTGTCTTCGCTGGCCAAGATTTTATTAAGTATTTCGGTGATGAGGATCTTCACTACGATAACGCAAATATTGAAGGCGGCGATGTCCTAGTTATTGGTAAAGGCGCCGTGCTTATCGGTATTTCAGAGCGAACTAAACCACAGGGTGTCGAAAACCTAGCAGCGAGTTTATTCAAATCGGGTCAAGCAAAAGAAGTCATTGCAATTGATTTACCAAAGCACCGCTCTTGCATGCACCTTGATACGGTTATGACTCATATGGATATCGACACGTTCTCAGTCTACCCAGAAATTGTTCGCAAAGACTTAGACACCTGGCGCTTAACGCCAAAAGAAAATGGCGAGATGCGTGTAGAAAAGGCTGACAACTACCTTTCTGCTATTGAAGGTGCATTAGGACTCGATCAACTGAAGATTATAACCACAGGTGGTGACAACTACGAAGCTGAACGTGAACAGTGGAATGACGCAAACAACGTACTTACCGTGAAACCAGGTACGGTTATCGGTTATGAGCGTAATGTTTACACCAATGAGAAATACGACAAAGCAGGTATCGAAGTTCTGACGATTCCAGGCAATGAACTGGGTCGTGGTCGCGGTGGCGCTCGTTGTATGAGCTGTCCTATCGAAAGAGACGGTATCTAAGCTACAAAATTTAATAAAGCGAACACACTAACTTATCTAGGCCAGTACCATTGTACTGGCCTTTTTTATCAATTTAATAAAATAAATATTCACAAATACAGCATTTTTATGTTTAACTGAGTTCTTCATTGATTCTATATACACAAGGAGCGAGAGATGGCCTTTAATCTTCGCAATCGTAACTTTCTAAAACTTCTCGACTTTACTCCTAAAGAGATTCAGTTTTTACTCGACTTGTCTGCTGACCTTAAAAAAGCTAAGTATGCAGGTACAGAGCAAAAAAAGCTTAACGGTAAAAACATCGCTTTGATCTTTGAAAAAGCATCAACTCGAACTCGATGTGCCTTTGAGGTAGCTGCTTTTGATCAAGGAGCTCAAGTCTCTTATTTAGGCCCTTCTGGTTCTCAGATTGGTCAAAAAGAATCAATGAAAGATACGGCGCGTGTATTAGGTCGTATGTACGATGGTATTGAATATCGTGGTTTTGGCCAGAGTATTGTCGAAGATCTTGGCGCTTATGCGGGTGTGCCGGTTTGGAACGGTCTAACCGATGAGTTCCATCCAACTCAGATCTTGGCTGATTTCCTCACCATGATCGAACATGGTCGCGGTAAACGTCTGCATCAAATCAGTTTTGCTTACCTAGGAGATGCACGTAACAACATGGGTAATTCTCTGTTAGTAGGTGCAGCTAAAATGGGGATGGATATTCGCCTTATTGCACCTAAAGCGTTCTGGCCAGAAGAACAGCTCGTTGAAGAGTGCCACGCTATCGCGCAAAATACAGGTGCAAAAATCACGCTGACAGAGGACGTTGCCGAAGGCGTGAAAGATTGTGATTTCCTCTACACCGATGTTTGGGTTTCTATGGGTGAAGCGCCCGAAGCTTGGGACGAACGCGTGGCTGTAATGACACCTTACCAAGTGAATATGGATGTCATAAAGCTCACAGGTAACCCTCAAGTAAAGTTCATGCATTGCCTACCCGCTTTCCACAACAATGAAACCGTGATCGGCCAGCAAGTCGCAGACAAATATGGAATGAACGGCTTGGAAGTGACCGATGAAGTGTTTGAATCTGACTACTCTATTGTGTTTGATGAAGCAGAGAATCGCATGCACACCATCAAGGCCGTAATGGTGGCGACCTTAGGTCAATAACTAAGAATGAAAGTAAACAAAAGCTTGATGTAATCGCTTGCGCTCACAATTTGAAAGCGTATAATTCTCGGCAATTTGTCTGAGAGTAGTAAAAATGACGCCAAGCAATGTTGTGATAAAACATAATGATATTGTGAAAACACATAATAATATTGTGAAAACACCAAATATTGCTCGTAAGCTAAGATGCTTACCAGGTCGTCTATTCTGCTTTTCAGCACTTTTTTAAAGCCTCCCATTATGGGGGGCTTTTTTATGGCCAATACATTATTGTGGGGAAGAAGATCATGGCGAATTCGCTTTATCAAAAGCACATCATCTCAATTCCAGAGCTTTCTCGTGAAGAGCTAGAATTAATTGTTCAAACAGCTGGTCAACTCAAAGCTGAACCGAACCCAGAACTCATCAAGAACAAAGTTGTGGCAAGCTGCTTCTTCGAACCTTCAACGCGAACTCGTCTCTCTTTTGAAACTGCGATTCAACGCATCGGTGGTGATGTGATTGGTTTCGACAGTGGTGGTAACACTTCCTTGGCGAAGAAAGGCGAAACGCTAGCGGACTCTGTACAGGTTATTTCTTCTTATGTTGATGCTTACGTAATGCGTCACCCTCAAGAAGGTGCTGCGCGTCTGGCCTCTGAGTTTTCTAACGGTGTACCTGTTATTAACGCAGGTGACGGTGCAAACCAACACCCAACTCAAACACTGTTAGATCTATTCTCTATCGCTGAGACACAGGGCCGCTTAGATAATCTCAATGTTGCATTTGTCGGTGACCTTAAGTACGGACGTACGGTTCACTCGCTGACTCAAGCACTAGCTAAATTCGACAACATCTGTTTTTACTTCGTTGCTCCAGAAGCACTAGCGATGCCTGACTACATTTGTGAAGAGCTTGATGAAGCGGGTATCAAATACCAACTACTGACAGACATGGAAGATGTCATTCCTGAACTTGATGTTCTTTACATGACTCGAGTTCAAAAAGAACGTTTTGATGAATCGGAATACGCGCACATCAAATCGGCGTACATCCTGACCGCTCCGATGTTGGAAAATGCACGTGATAACCTAAAGGTTCTTCACCCTCTTCCTCGTGTTGATGAAATTACTGTCGATGTCGATAAAACACCTTACGCTTACTACTTCCAGCAAGCAGAGAACGGTGTTTACGCACGTGAAGCATTACTAGCCCTTGTTCTTAACGAAACGCTGTAGAGGAGAGATATCATGTCTAAAGAGACTCAATTAAAAGTTGAAGCAATCAAGAACGGAACGGTTATCGACCATATCCCAGCAAACATCGGGATCAAAGTGCTAAAACTGTTCGACATGCATAACTCTCATCAACGTGTGACGATTGGCCTAAATCTACCTTCATCTGCGCTCGGAGGCAAAGACCTACTCAAGATTGAGAATGTGTTTATCACTGAAGAACAAGCAAGCAAACTGGCACTATATGCACCTCACGCTACGGTTAACCAAATCGAAGATTACGAAGTAGTTAAGAAATTAGCATTAGAGCTTCCAGAGCAAATCAACGATGTGTTTGAGTGTCCAAACACCAACTGTATTACTCACAATGAACCAGTTGAAAGCAGCTTTAAGATCTTTGAAAAGAAAGAAGATATTCGATTGAAGTGTAAGTACTGCGAAAAAGTTTTCTCTCGCGAAATCGTGACAGAAAGATAACGCCATACGGCAATATTGACCGAACCTATAAACTATCAAATACCTCGCCTATGCGGGGTATTTTGCTCTTTACCTATCGAAAGTTTGTAGGCACACTGAAAATTGCTTTTTATCTAATAACTGATGGAATAAACCAATGACTAAAGTACTTCACACAGAATCAGCTCCAGCTGCAATCGGCCCATACGTACAAGGTGTTGACCTTGGCAACATGGTACTGACTTCTGGTCAAATCCCAGTAAACCCAGCAACTGGTGAAGTATCTGCAGATATCGCAGAACAAGCTCGCCAATCTCTAGATAACGTTCAAGCCGTAGTTGAAGCTTCAGGCCTGACTGTAAAAGACATCGTAAAACTAACGGTATTCGTTAAAGATCTAAACGACTTCGGTACAGTAAACGAAGTTTACGGTAAATTCTTTGATGAACACGGCGTTGCAAACTACCCAGCACGTTCATGTGTTGAAGTAGCGCGTCTACCAAAAGATGTAGGTATCGAGATCGAAGCGATTGCAGTTCGCAAATAGATTTTAATATCTAGAATAAACGGTTTCTAGTAAACAAGTTGGCATAAAGCTGAATGTTTATCAGAGACAAAAAAGGTTGCCCTATTGGCAACCTTTTTTATTATTCATCGTTTCGCTTAGCTTAAATTACTTCTTATTAAGCTCAACCACTTCTTTGTCTAAGTCTTCAAGCTTAGCGGCCATTTGCTCTCGGGCTAGGTTAGCAAGTTGACGAACGTTCGACTTGTCGTAACCTTCAGTGCTGATAGGCGGCAACATTTCAACTATCACGTGACCATTGTTCCAACGGTTTAGCTTCACGCCACCTGTTGAGCTACACACGATAGGGATAATAGGCAAGCCAGCGCCAATTGCGGCATGGAAAGCACCCGTTTTGAATGGCAACAGACCACGACCACGAGAACGAGTCCCTTCAGGGAACATCCATACTGAAACATCGCTCTCTTTTAAGCTCGTCACTACTTGGTCGATCGTACCTACCGCTTTGCTGCGATTGGCACGGTCAATTAGGATATTACCCGTCAGCCAGTAAAGCTGACCAAATAGAGGCATCCACACTAAGCTTTTCTTACCAACCGTCACTACCTTAGGTGTCACTGCTGATGAGATAGTGAATAGATCCCAGCTGTTTTGGTGGTTCGCCACATAAACATGTTGGCCACGAGAGTAAGCATCTTCCGGGATACGAAGTTCTAACTTCATGCCGAATATTTTAGACATACGACCGAAGTAACGACCAAAGGTAAATACGTGTTTCGGGTTACGTGGGCTTAGTAAACAGTAACCACACCCAAATACAAACATAAGAATCGCAAATATCGCCACTGCGAAAATACGTAATATTGCTATCATTTTGTTCCTCTCAACCGTCAAGTTTTTCACCTATTCGCACAAAATTGGCATCAGATTCACTTGCGGTAAATACAACTATAAAAAAGCCGAAACCAAGGTTCCGACTTTTATGCTTTCATGTCACTAATTCAAGAACCCACTAACCGAAGTTAGTTCGAATCACTAAATCGTGTAATGTTTGCGCCTAGGGCTGAAAGCTTATCTTCAATCTTATCGTAGCCACGATCGATGTGATAAATACGATCAACGATAGTTTCGCCTTGAGCGATACAGCCAGCAATAACAAGGCTCGCAGATGCGCGCAGGTCCGTTGCCATTACTTGAGCACCGCTCAATTTTTCCGTTTCACCACAGATAGCCGTGTTACCTTCAATCTCAGCTTTCGCACCCATTCGCTGTAATTCAGGAATGTGCATAAAGCGGTTTTCAAAGATAGTCTCCGTGATAACACCACTGCCCTTCGCCATCATGTTAAGCAAAGTAAATTGGGCTTGCATATCAGTAGGGAAACCAGGGTGAGGTGCTGTTACGATTTTTACCGCTTTCAGCTCACGACCTGTCATATCAAGACTTATCCAGTCTTCGCCCGTTTCAACCTTCGCACCCGCTTCTTCAAGCTTCGCTAATGCAGCTTCAAGAAGATGAGCGTTAGTATTGCGACAAGTCACGGTACCGCCAGACACAGCAGCAGC
Organism: Vibrio sp. S/42/10; assembly: GCF_029890535.1. Taxonomy (NCBI): domain Bacteria; kingdom Pseudomonadati; phylum Pseudomonadota; class Gammaproteobacteria; order Vibrionales; family Vibrionaceae; genus Vibrio; species Vibrio sp. S/42/10. The sequence continues at coordinate 20,089 of NZ_JAKMZC010000027.1, forward strand.
AACTAGGAAAGTACCGGTTTCAATACGGTCAGCAACCACAGAGTGGTGACCACCACCAAGACGTTCAACGCCTTCGATCGTAATCGTGTCTGTACCTGCGCCAGAAATCTTAGCACCTAGCTTGTTTAGGAAATCAGCTGTATCAACAATCTCAGGCTCGCGGGCCGAGTTATCAAGTACTGTCGTTCCTTCTGCTAGCGTTGCTGCACACATGATAGTAATGGTGGCACCCACACTTACTTTATCCATCACGATGTGCGCGCCTTTCAAGCGGCCATCAACACTTGCTTTCACATAACCATCTTCCAGTTTAATGGTCGCACCTAATTGTTCTAGGCCATGGATATGTAAATCAACAGGTCGAGCACCAATAGCACAACCACCAGGAAGTGACACTTGTCCTTCACCAAAGCGAGCGACTAGCGGACCTAAAGCCCAAATAGAAGCACGCATTGTTTTCACTAAATCATATGGCGCACAGAACTCGTTGATTTCGCTGCCATCAACATGAACGCTACCATTACGCGATACTTTTGCGCCTAAACGCTTAAGCAATTCCATCGTCGTATCGATGTCACGTAGGTGAGGAACATTACTGACTTCTACTGGCTCTTCAGCAAGAATTGAAGCAAATAAAATAGGTAGCGCTGCATTTTTTGCGCCGGAGATCGTCACTTCACCGCTTAGCGGTTTATCCGATCCAATAACTCGAAACTTTTCCATCATAAACCTTAAAGTGACATCAGTTTCTTATCACGTTCCCACTCTTCAGGCGTAAAAGCCTTAATAGAAAGAGCATGGATATCATTGCGTTGAATGTATTCCATTAGTGGGCCGTAGATTAGTTGCTGCTTCTTAACTCGATTCATGCCGTCAAAACATGCATCAACCGCAACAACTTCGTAATGACTGCCTTCTCCCTTCACGAAAATTTCCTGAAGGTTCAGTGCTTCTGCTAATAATTCTTGTACTTTTGTGCTGTCCACAAATAGCTCCTGCCTAATTTTTTATGTGTTCTGCCATCATTGGCTGGATATTGCTCAATTGGAACAACGTTCGTAATTGTTCTGGCACGAAACTGAGCATTATATGACAGTTTTGATTTTTTGCATGCTCTAATAAGTGAATTAGCATCACCATTCCTGCTGAATCGACTCTATTTATATGGCTGAGGTTAATTTCAACACTCGATTCCGTCGTTTGCCACTTTTCTAATATACGCCAGATTGCAGGGACGGTATCTCGGTCAATGTCTCCGAGAAGTTGGAACTCTTTAGAACTTAGCTTTTGCCATTGAGAGTCGCTCATTATTTATTACTCTCAAAACGAATCGGCTGTGCGGACAGTTTCTCCAATTCATCAGCAACTTGTAAAATGCCTTCTTGACGAATTTTAGTATTCCACTCTGATTGCTTGCTCGATAATAGGCTAATACCTTCAGCAACCATATCAAATGCCTTCCACTCACCCGACTTCTTATCTTTACGTAGCTTAAACTCAAGTTTAATGTTTGGTCGAGGTGTATCAATAATATCAACCTTGATACTGGTGATGCGGCTTTCCGGCTTCACTTTTGGCTCTGGACCAAATTCAATTGTCTGATCTGTGTATTGAGTCAACACTTGAGCATAAGAAGAAACGAGGTATTTACGGAATGCATCAATAAATACGCGTACATCTTTTCTGTCCGCACCTTTTAAGTTAGGCCCTAACAACTTAAGTGCCGCATATTGAGCATTCACATAAGGCATCAATTCTTCTTCCACGATGACCTTTAGTAACTCAGGATCATTGTGAATGTTTTCTTGCTCGTTTTTTAAACGTTCAAAAGCGACTTCAGCTACTTGAGTCATCATCTGATAAGGCTGAGTGCGGTCAATCGATTCAGCAGCAAAGGCTTGAGTCGATATCAATAAAGCGACCGCAGTCATAACCAATCTTTTCAAAATGGCATTAGTCTTCAACATATTTTTGAACTGTGACATGAGACTACTCCTTAGCTTCGTTGTTATCAGAACCACCAACGCTATACAGCACTTGGCCAATCAAATCTTCTAGCACTAGTGCTGATTTAGTGTCTTCAATCGAATCACCATCAACCAGCATCTCTTCGTCATCAAAAATGAACCCTGGTACTAGGCTGATATATTGCTCACCGATCAAGCCTGACGTTAAGATTTGAGCACTAGAGGTATCAGGAAATTGTGAGTACTTCGCATCAATAGACAATTCGACTACAGGAAGGTAACTCTCGGTATCAAGCTCAATGCTTTTAACTCGACCAACAACAACGCCACCGACCTTCACTGGAGAACGAACCTTTAGACTACCAATATTGTCGAAAGTCGCTTTTAAGTTGTAAGTATGGTTTGAACCTAAGCCTTTTACGTCAGCGACTTGAAAGATCATGATTAAGATTGCGCAAATTCCGGCTATAACAAAGGTGCCGACCCATAATTCTAGTTTTCGAGTTTGTTGCATGATTAATTCCCAAACATCAATGCGGTAAGAATAAAATCTAGCCCTAGTACCGCTAGAGAAGAGTGCACGACTGTGCGCGTGGTTGCCTGACTAATACCTTCAGAAGTCGGTACTGCGTCATAACCGTTGAAAAGTGCGATCCAAGTTACGGTGATAGCGAAAACCATACATTTGATCATGCTATTACCAATATCTCGACCAAGCTCAACTGAAGACTGCATCGCAGACCAGAAACTGCCGTGATCAATGCCTTTCCAATCAACACCAACTAGCTGACCGCCCCAAATCCCGACCGCCATAAAGATCATAGCTAACAACGGCATTGAGATAAGCCCAGCCCAAAGTCGTGGTGCAATAATACGTTTAAGAGGATCAACAGCCATCATCTCAAGGCTGGAAATCTGCTCTGTTGCTTTCATTAAACCAATTTCAGCGGTTAATGCTGAACCTGCGCGGCCTGCAAACAATAACGCAGTCACAACTGGGCCCAACTCACGTAACAGTGAAAGTGCGACCATTTGACCAAGGTTACCTTCAGCGCCGTAGTCGATAAGTACGACATAGCCTTGAAGACTCAGCACCATACCGATGAATAAACCCGAAACTAAAATAATAGCCAATGACTGAACGCCAACGCTATAAAGTTGTTTTACTAATAAGGGGAAGTTTTTTAGTCGCGGGATGCCAAACAAAGCCCCAAATAACATTAGGCTTGCTCGACCAAATGACTCACAGATCGCAAGTGTGCGTCTACCGACACCTACAATAGTTTTAACAATCATATTAAAACAGATCCTCTTCTAAGCTCTTTGCAGGGAACCTAAATGGCACGGGACCATCCGCTTCACCTTGCAAAAATTGCTGCACTCGAGGATCGCTATTGTTGTACAACTCCTCAGGCGAGCCCGATGCAATAATCTTCCCATCAGCCATCAAATAAACCCAATCAGCGATACTCATCACCTCTGGGACGTCATGCGACACCACAATCGAGGTTAAGTCTAAAGCTTGGTTGAGGTTTCGGATGAGTTCAACCAAAACTCCCATGGTAATTGGATCCTGGCCAACAAAAGGTTCATCGTACATGATAAGTTCCGGATCCAACGCTATTGCTCGAGCTAACGCCGCACGCCTCGCCATACCACCAGACAGTTCACTTGGCATTAATTCTGCTGCGCCTCGCAAACCCACCGCTTCAAGTTTTAGTAATACGATGGTACGAATGAATTTTTCATTAAGTTCAGTGTGCTCTCGCAGTGGAAACGCCACATTATCAAAGACATTGAGATCCGTAAAAAGTGCACCCGATTGAAAAAGCATGCTCATTTTCTTACGTGCTTGATAGAGCTTTCGACGAGATAATGCAGGGATATTGTCCCCATCAAACCAAATTTCACCGCTATCTGGCGGTAATTGTCCACCGATCAAACGCAACAAGGTCGTTTTACCGATCCCTGAAGGGCCCATAATTGCGGTTATTTTTCCTTGAGGTACTTCTAAACTGATGTCATCAAAGATAACTCGTTCACCTCGAGAGAAACTTAGGTTTTTAACTTTTACAAGCTCAGTATTCAACATGATCTTGTTGTTTCCTTGCTCTAAAAAACGCCAATTGTGGCTGCAATAATAATGAGTCTACTTTAGAATTAAAAGCACTGTTCAATTAATTGTACAAAACAGAAAACAGTGACAGGGATTTGAAAGCATTAAGAAATTCATCATTCAGCGACATTTCTTTACTGCTAACGGGCAATTAATTTGTCGAGTGACTTCCCTTTTATCTAGCAACAAGTCAAAATTAGCGGTTAATTCTCCGTTTTTTATTAATTTTTAGGAATCATCATGCTTGAAGCGATTGCGTTTCTTATTATCGGCCTAGGTTTTTTGGTGTGGAGCGCAGATAAACTGGTCTTCGGCGCCGCCGCTCTTGCTCGCAACTTCGGTATATCACCATTAGTTATCGGTATGACGATTCTAGCAATGGGCTCTTCAGCCCCTGAAATGATGGTTTCAGCAACAGCAGCTCTTGACGGCAAAACAGATACGGCTGTTGGTAACGTTCTCGGTTCTAACATCGCCAACATCGCTCTGATTTTGGGTATTACAGCACTTATCAAACCGCTATCAATTAGTTCAGGCGTAATTCGCCGTGAACTACCATTAATGATTGGTGTCACTCTACTAGCAGGCGCACTGCTTTGGGATAACCATTTAGGTTTCTACGAAGGCGTGTTGTTGTTTGTTCTTTTCGCCGCTTTCTTATTTGCGATGTTACAAATCAGCCGTAGCGAGAAAAAGAACGGCGATGCTTTCCTTGATGAACAAGAGTCAGAGATCCCTGAGGGCGTAAGTAACCTTAAAGCCGCCATGTGGGTAGTAGTTGGTCTAATTATTCTACCTTTAGCGGCCAATATGTTGGTTGATAACGCGGTTGTTATCGCGAAGTTCTTTGGCATGAGCGATCTTGTGATTGGTTTAACCATTATTGCCGTTGGTACCAGTCTTCCCGAACTTGCCGCATCACTTGCCGGTGTAATGAAAGGGGAAGATGACATGGCCGTAGGTAATATCATTGGCTCGAACGTATTCAACATTCTTGCCGTGATGGGGATACCGGGCATCCTCAACCCTTCAATCTTAAGTGAATTTGCTATGGGTAGAGATTTCTGGGTAATGTTAGGCGTATCACTTTTACTCGTGGTAATGGCACTAGGTAAATCTCGCAGTGTGAATCGTATTGAAGGCGGCGTGTTAATCATAACGTTCGTGGCCTACCAAGCTTACTTACTTATGAACATGTCGGCTTAATTGTTGATTTAAATTCCCGTACTTGGAGTATTTGATGTCTCAGCCATTTGATTATCGCAGTGTTGCAAAACAAGTTTTGGAAACCGAAGTTGCAGGTCTTACTCAATTAGACCAATATTTTAATGATGATTTTTGCAAGGCTTGCGATCTTATCCTGAACAACAAAGGTAAAGTCGTTGTGATGGGCATGGGTAAATCAGGCCACATTGGTAACAAAATAGCAGCCACACTGGCAAGTACTGGTACATCAGCTTTCTTTGTACATCCAGGTGAAGCGGCACATGGTGATTTAGGAATGATCGAACCTGGCGATATTGTGATTGCAATATCAAACTCAGGTGAATCAGGAGAGATCCTCAGCCTATTCCCAGTATTAAAGCGTTTGAACATTAAGATTATCAGTATGACAGGTAAGCCAGCGTCGAACATGGCGACCTTATCTGATATCCATTTACAAATTTCAGTACCGGAAGAAGCATGCCCACTGGGCTTAGCGCCAACAACCAGTACCACTGCTACTTTGGTGATGGGGGATGCACTAGCCGTTGCACTTTTACAGGCACGAGGCTTTACCGCTCAAGATTTTGCTCTGTCTCATCCAGGTGGCGCTTTAGGTCGTCAATTACTGTTGAAACTCGATGACATCATGCACACAGGTGATGCTCTGCCTGTTGTGACTCCGGATGCTCTGATAAGAGATGCTCTATTAGAGATATCTCAGAAAGGCTTAGGCATGACGGCAATCGTTGGTAGCGATGGTCAAATGGCCGGTATTTTTACTGATGGTGATTTACGCCGTATCTTAGACAAACGTGTTGATATTCATAACACTCAGATTGGCGACGTAATGACGCTTAATCCTACGGTAGCAGAACCAAACATGCTTGCAGTTGAGGGGCTAAACTTAATGCAGGCTAAAAGTATTAATGGCCTGATGTTATGCCATGAAGGTACATTAGTTGGAGCTTTGAACATGCATGACTTACTGAAAGCAGGAGTAATGTAATGACGCAGACAGTTGAAACGTTATACGGCACGGTCGATTCAGACGTATTTGCCGTAGCAAAAGAGATCAAACTGCTAATTTGTGATGTCGATGGCGTATTCTCGGACGGTCGTATTTACATGGGCAACAACGGTGAAGAGCTGAAAACCTTTCATACTCGTGATGGCTACGGTATCAAATCACTGATGAATGCTGGTATTGAAATCGCAATCATAACTGGTCGTAAATCTCAAATTGTTGAAAACCGCATGACTGCTCTGGGTATTAAGCTTATTTACCAAGGCCAAGATGATAAAGTAAAAGCGTATTACGATATTTGCGATAAACTTTCTGTTGCGCCTGAAAATACAGGCTACATCGGAGACGATCTGATCGACTGGCCTGTCATGGAAAAAGTTGGCTTAAAGGTATGCGTGGCAGATGGTCACCCACTACTTGCGAAGCGAGCGAATTATGTGACCACGATTAACGGCGGCCATGGTGCTGTACGTGAAGTATGTGACCTTATTCTGCAAGCAAGAAATGAACTCGACGTGCATAAAGGTTTAAGCATATGAGTTTTACTCGTATTATCTATTTAATACTCATATTTATTGCTTCTTGGTCGACCTATTATTTGTTCGACAAAGAGCAAGCTTCGACAATACAAGTGGCTCCAAATTTGGAGCTGCCCGCTTTTAGCGGCAAAAGTCTAAACAACATAAGCTATGACCAATCAGGTATCCGTAGCTATCAAGTTGAGTCGACGTATTTAGAACACTATTCAGTAGTTGGTGATACACATTTTCAAAATCCTGTTCTTTCGGTGTTCCGGGAAGGACATACGATTGAATGGCAAGTCACCGCTGATCGCGCGATTATGGATGAGAATCAAGTTGTCACGTTCTATGACAACGTTGTGGCAAAGAATCTATTGCCAGAAGCCAGTTTCGATACTATGACCACAGATAAAATGGTTGTTGAGCTGACTAGCCGAGATTTTTATTCAGAGACTCCGGTCCATATGATCGGTACATTTTTTGAAACTGAGGGTCAAGCAATGAAGGGTAACTTCGGTACCAACAATGCGACTCTCTTTAATTCTGTTCAAGGTAGATATGAAACTCTTACACCTTAGTTTATTCGCTTTGACCCTTGCGGCACCTAATGTCTATGCCCTATCTTCGGATAGTGAGCAGCCTGTCTACATTGACTCAGACAGCCAGCAATTGGATATGAAAAGTAACCAAGTGACCTTCCTTGGTGATGTAAACCTTAAGCAAGGTAGCATCAACATTAATGCCGATAAGGTCATTGTTACTCGAAATGCGGTCAACGGTGAGATAGAGGAAATTCAAGGCTATGGCAAGCCTGCGACTTTCTCTCAACTCACTGATGATGGAAAAACACTTTACGGTGAAGCTGATGATTTACATTATCAACTGATTGCCGATAAATTGATCATGACCAAGAATGCAATGCTCTCTCAAGATGGCAGTATCATCCGTGGCTCTAAGATTACTTATCAAATCGCTTCTCAAAAACTGGTTGCCGATAGTGATAGTAGCGAACGTGTATCAACGGTCTTACAACCTGCGGAAGTGAATAAGTAGCCATGGCTGTTCTTAAAGCAAAAAACCTAGCAAAAACGTACAGCAAGCGTAAAGTTGTAACCGACGTAAGCCTGCAGGTAGAGTCTGGTCAAATCGTTGGACTACTTGGGCCTAACGGGGCAGGCAAAACGACCTCTTTCTATATGATTGTAGGTCTGGTCGCTCGTGATGAAGGCACGATTAGCATTGATGACCGAGACATCAGTATTTTGCCAATGCACAGTCGCTCGCGTCTTGGTATCGGTTACCTACCTCAAGAAGCTTCTATTTTCAGAAAGCTTTCCGTTGAGAACAACATCATGGCCGTTTTACAAACGCGTGACGAGATGACCAACGAGCAGCGTCAAGATAAGTTAGAAGACCTTCTAGAAGAGTTCCACATCCAACATATCCGCACCAGTAATGGTATGGCTCTGTCAGGTGGTGAGCGTCGTCGTGTTGAGATTGCTCGAGCTCTAGCGGCAAACCCTCAGTTCATTCTATTGGATGAACCCTTTGCTGGTGTTGACCCAATCTCGGTTATTGATATCAAAAAAATCATTGTTCACCTACGCGATCGCGGCTTAGGTGTTCTAATTACCGACCACAACGTCCGTGAAACATTAGACGTGTGTGAAAAAGCTTACATCGTAAGCCAAGGGCACCTGATTGCTGAAGGTACTCCTGAAGATGTTCTCAATAACGAGCAAGTTAAACAAGTTTATCTAGGCGAACAATTCCGTCTATGATTAGATAGAGAGTATCGAGAATTCTAAGAATAATAACTAGGTAAGTCACACTGAATGAAACCCTCATTACAACTTAAGCTAGGCCAACAGTTAGCAATGACTCCTCAATTGCAGCAAGCGATTCGTTTGTTGCAGTTGTCTACATTAGATTTGCAGCAAGAGATTCAAGAAGCACTTGAATCTAACCCACTACTCGATGTCGAAGAAGGCAATGAAGAAACGCCTGCATCGGAAGAAAAACCTAGCAGTGACGAGAAAGAAACAGTTGAAGCCACAGAGCAAGACTTACCTGATAGCTCAGACTTAATCGAAAAATCAGAGATTGGTAATGAACTAGAAATCGACACAACTTGGGAGGATGTCTACAGTGCAAACACCGGAAACACTGGTATTGCGATTGATGATGACATGCCAGTTTACCAAGGTGAGACGACTGAAAGCCTACATGATTACTTACTTTGGCAGCTCGACCTAACACCATTCACTGAAACAGATAGAAGCATCGCTTTTGCTTTAATAGATGCCATTGATGACTATGGCTACCTCACCGTATCTTGTGAAGATATTCTTGAAAACTTCGATAGAGAAGAAGTAGAGCTTGATGAGATTGAAGCCGTTCGCAAACGTATTCAGCAGTTTGACCCTTTAGGTGTCGGTTCAATCAACCTGCAAGATTGCTTGTTACTACAACTGGCTACCTTCCCGCAAGATACCCCTTGGCTTAATGAAGCTAAGTTAGTACTTACTAGCCATATCGACCAACTAGGTAACCGTGATTACAAACTGGTTATCAAAGAAACTAAGTTGAAAGAAGCAGAACTGCGTGAGGTTTTGCAACTGATTCAACAACTGGATCCACGACCTGGCAGTAAGATTACACCAGATGAAACCGAATATGTTGTTCCTGATGTTTCAGTATTCAAAGATCTTGGTAAGTGGTTAGTCACCATAAATCCAGACAGCGTGCCTAAACTGAAAGTGAATCAACAATACGCCGACCTTGGAAGCAAAGGTAGCAGCGCCGACAACCAGTACATTCGCTCAAATTTGCAAGAAGCAAAATGGCTAATTAAGAGCTTAGAAAGTCGAAATGAGACGCTACTCAAAGTTGCACGATGTATTGTTGAACATCAACGTGATTTCTTCGAACATGGCGAAGAAGCGATGAAACCTATGGTTCTCAACGATGTTGCGTTAGCCGTTGATATGCATGAATCCACAATCTCTCGTGTGACGACTCAAAAATTCATGCACACACCACGTGGCATCTTCGAACTCAAATATTTTTTCTCGAGCCACGTCAGTACAGACAATGGCGGAGAGTGTTCATCGACAGCAATTCGTGCGCTCATTAAGAAGCTTGTCGCGGCGGAAAATACCGCGAAACCTCTAAGTGATAGTAAGATTGCTGCTTTACTGGCTGACCAAGGAATTCAGGTAGCTAGACGTACCATAGCAAAATACCGTGAGTCTCTGGGCATCGCCCCATCGAGTCAGCGTAAACGCCTGCTGTAGGCTAATTTAGTTAGCTATAGATTTAGTTATAGTCAGGCAACCAACTGAAAAGGAAAGTCTATGCAAATCAATATTCAAGGCCATCACGTTGATCTTACCGATTCAATGCAAGACTATGTTCACACCAAATTCGAAAAACTTGAACGCTTTTTTGATCACATCAATAGCATTCAGGTTGTTTTAAAAGTTGAGAAAATCAATCAAATTGCAGAAGCGACCCTTCATGTAAACCAAGGAGAGATTCATGCAACAGCAACAGATGAAAGTATGTATGCTGCGATTGATTCATTGGTTGATAAACTCGTCCGTCAACTCAACAAGCACAAAGAAAAGCTAAGTAGTCACTAACATGCAATTAAGCGAAGTACTTTCATTGGACTGCACCAAAAGTGCAGTCCAATGCACAAGCAAGAAAAGAGCCCTTGAGCTCATCAGTCAGATCGCAGCAGAAAGCTGTGGTCAAGATTCAACAGAACTGTTTGAGTGCATGTTGAGCCGCGAGAAAATGGGCAGTACAGGTATTGGTAATGGCATTGCTATTCCCCATGCTCGTATGAACGTCAGTGACAAAGCAATTGCTGTATTACTGCAATGCCAAGATCCCATCGAATTTGATGCGATTGATAACCGTCCTGTCGATCTACTATTTGCTCTGCTTGTTCCAAGTGAACAATGTAAGGAGCATCTAAAAACCCTTTCTTGCATGGCAGAACGACTTAACGACAAGCAGACTCTTAAACAGTTGCGTAATGCTCAAAGCGATCAAGAGCTTTACGACATCATGATTCAAGTGCCAACTTGCGAGCAATAACATGCGGTTAATCGTTGTTAGTGGCCAATCAGGAGCAGGTAAAAGTGTCGCGCTACGAGTCCTTGAAGACTTGGGGTATTACTGTGTCGATAACCTTCCAGTAAATCTGCTCAACGACTTCGTCGAGTCAGTTCGTGAAATCAATCAAAACGTCGCCGTTAGCATTGATATTCGTAACTTACCGAAAGAGCCTCAATTAGTCACAGATACGCTTGAGCAGCTTGAGTCTGCAACCGACATCGATGTGAACGTGTTGTTCTTAGATGCGAGCAAGCAAACGCTACTCAAACGCTACAGTGAAACTCGCCGAATCCACCCTTTGTCGATTGGCCAAGAAAAGCTCTCTCTTGAACAAGCTATCGATTTAGAGAAGACACTCCTAACACCGCTTGCTGAACAAGCCTGTATTGTAATTGATAGCAGCGACTGCAACCTCTACGAATTGAGTGAAAAGGTTCGCTTTAAAGTTGAAGGTAAAGAGAAGCAAGAGCTGATCATTGTTCTTCAGTCTTTCGGCTTTAAATATGGTCTACCAAGCGATGCTGACTATGTGTTTGACGTACGCTTCTTGCCGAACCCTCATTGGGAACCCGCTCTACGACCATTAACAGGTCTTGATGCCCCTATTCACTCTTTTCTAGAAAAGCACCCGGAAGTTCTAGAGCTCAAGCAACAAATCCAAGGCTTTATCGAGCAGTGGTTACCAATGCTAGAAAAGAATAATCGCAGTTACCTAACGGTCGCGATTGGCTGTACTGGCGGCAAACACCGCTCGGTTTATCTGACTCAGAAAATTGGTGAGTATTTCGATCAACTTGGCCATCAAGTTCAGATCAGACACGCCTCCCTAGAGAAGCACCAACAGGGCTAACCATGGAATTAACTCGAACTGTACTGATCCAAAATCGCTTGGGTCTTCACGCTAGAGCAGCCGTCAAGTTGGTTGAGCTAGCGCAAAGCTTTGATGCGACCATTACTATCCATAGCGAAGAAGATAAGATCGCGACTGCAGATAGCGTGATGGGGCTACTTATGCTGGAATCAGCGCAAGGGCAACACATTACCATTCAAGCGGCAGGCTCTGATTCTCAGCAAGCTCTTGATGCTGTCTGTCAGCTAATTGAAGCAAAGTTTGATGAGGGTGAGTAACGAAATACGTCACTCACGCCGCCAAAAACTCAAACAACGAACCAACCAATATTAAATCTTAGTTCTACCTAAGTTAATGATTTAAATAAGCCCCAGAATTAAGTTACTATTCCAAGCATTGTTAAAATAATGAGATAGGAGGAAAATATGGCAGAGCAATTAGAATTCGACCAAGCTCACCAAACCCTCCAAGAAGTCAGCGAAGCCCTAGAAAACGGCCGATTTGTTCATGTACGCCGACAGCTTCAGGACATGGAACCTGAAGATATTGCACACCTTTTAGAAGCCTCCCCTCGCAAAAGTCGTGATGTACTCTGGCAACTCACCGATCCTGAAGACTACGGTGAAATTCTTGATGAGCTAAACGAAGACGTCAAAGATGCTCTTGTGTCGAAAATGGCACCAGAAACCTTGGCAGAAGCAACCGAAGGCATGGAAACCGATGACGTCGCGTACGTACTTCGAAGCCTACCCGACGATGTTTCTCGCGAAGTACTTTCTCAAATGGACTCCGTTGATCGTGCTTTAGTTGAAACCGCACTATCGTACCCCGAAGATTCAGCGGGTGCGTTAATGAACACTGACGTAATCACAATCCGTGGTGATGTCGATGTTGAAGTTGTCTTGCGTTACTTACGTATGCGTGGTGAATTACCTGACGCAACTGATGCTCTCTATGTTATCGACGACGATGAACGTCTCATTGGTAACCTTTCACTCAGTACATTGATCACAACACAACCCGATGTGGCGGTTTCGGAAGTAATGGAAGATGCCGACGAAGCTATCGCTGTGGAAACCAGTGCTTCTGATATCGCCAGCCTCTTCGAACGTCGTAACTGGGTTTCAGCTCCTGTTGTCGATGTAAATCAACACCTTGTTGGCCGTATTACGATCGATGACGTGGTTGATGTCATTCGTGAAGATGCTGAACACTCTATGATGAGTATGGCGGGTATGGACGATGACGAAGACACCTTCGCTCCGGTCGTCAAATCCGCTCGTCGTCGTAGTGTGTGGTTAGGCGCAAATGTTTTGGCGGCACTCGCAGCAGCGTCTGTGTCTAATATGTTTGAGGCGACACTGAATGAGATGGCAGCCATCGCTGTTTTGATGACCATCGTACCGTCCATGGGTGGTGTTGCTGGTAACCAAACCGTTGCTCTGGTCATTCGAGGTTTAGCACTTGGTCACATTGGTGACAGTAACAAACGTGAATTACTACTCAAAGAAGCCTCTATAGGCTTCCTTAACGGCATTCTATGGGCCGTTATCATTGGCGGTATAGTAGTTGCTTGGAAAGGCAATTGGATCTTGGGAGGCATTATCTCTGCAGCGATGATGACAAACTTGATTGTCGCGGGTATTGCAGGCGTAACCATTCCAGTGATGTTGAAGAAGATGAATATCGACCCTGCCCTTGCTGGTGGTATGGCACTCACAACGGTAACCGATGTAATTGGCCTATCGGTGTTCTTAGGCTTAGCCACCATACTTATCTAGCTTGATTACCGACTCGGTAAATACAAAAAGGGAGCCATTGGCTCCCTTTTTTAATACATAAGATTTAAGCTTCAGGTTTAAATCTTATGTTTAAAACTAAGCAAATTAAGCAAATCACTCGCCTGCGACTTTCATCGACTCAAGCAAGATAGAACCGGTTTGAATTTGCGAACGTGTTTCTACGTCGTTACCAACCGCAACAATCTGAGTGAACATGTCTTTTAGATTGCCCGCGATCGTCACTTCAGATACTGGGTACTGGATTTCTCCATTCTCAACCCAGAAACCCGCAGCGCCACGAGAGTAATCGCCAGTAACGGTATTCACACCTTGACCCATCACTTCAGTCACAAGGAAACCTGTGCCTAATTCTTTTAGCATTTGCTCAAAGCTTTGACCTGTCGATTTAACGAACCAGTTATGGATGCCACCGGCATGGCCTGTTGGCGTCATATCCATTTTACGCGCAGCGTAACTCGTCAGTAGGTAAGTGGCTAAAACACCATCGGTGATGATTTCACGGTCTTGAGTGTAAACACCTTCACTATCAAATGGACTCGAAGCCAAACCACGTAAAAGATGTGGGCGCTCTGAGATATTGAACCAATCTGGTAGAATTTTCTGACCGAGGTGATCCAACAAGAAAGATGATTTACGGTAAAGGTTGCCACCACTGATTGCCATCACAAGATGACCAATTAAGCCAGTTGCGACATCGTTAGCGAACATAATCGGGTATTGGCCTGTTGGTAGTTTTTTAGCATCCAAACGACTGATCGTTTTTTCTGCAGCTTCTTGACCTACACGCTCAGGCGTCCAGAGCTCGTCACGGTGACGTGCAACTGTGTAGCTGTAGTCTCGTTCCATTTCACCGTTAGTGCCTTGCCCAATCACACAGCAGCTCGTACTGTGGCGACTGGAAGCGTAGCTCGCAAGTAAGCCATGACTGTTACCATAAACTTTAACGCCATAGTGACTGTCGTAGCTTGCACCATCACTTTGCTTGATCTTGTCGCTATAAGCTAATGCTTGCTTCTCAGCAGCTATCGCAATCTCCGCGGCATAGTCTGGGTTTGGTTCATCAGGGTGAAAAAGATCCAAATCTGGAATTTCTTTCACCATGTATTCTTTTGCGGCAGGGCCAGCAAATGGGTCTTCCGAAGTGTATTGAGCGATGTCTAGTGCCGCTGCGACAGTTTGAGCAATAGCCTTCTCACTTAGATCAGATGTGGATGCGCTGCCTTTCTTCTGGCCACGGTAAACAGTAATACCTAGTGCACCATCACTATTAAATTCAACGTTTTCCACTTCACACATACGTGTTGAAACACTTAAACCCGTTGACTTAGTAATAGCGACCTCAGCTGCGTCTGCACTCACTGATGCCATATCCAACGCTTTAGCTACTGCGGCTTCTAGCTCAACTCTTTGCTGGGCGACTTGCTGTTTTACATCCATATCTATTCTAATTTTGTAGGTCAATATTAGGTAGGATAACAAGAATTTCGCTTTCTCCCCAAGATTCTTGCTAAAATAGGCAATATATTCGTTTGAGATAGTGACATAGGCAGAAAAGATGGCTCGCAAAAACCAAAAAGCCCCATGGGAACCAGAAGAAGAAATCATCTGGGTAAGTAAGACAGAAATGAAAACGGACATGGATGCCCTGCAAAAGCTGGGAGAAGAGCTTGTTGGTTTAAAGCCTTCTGTATTAGACAAGTTTCCTCTGTCTGAAGATTTGGCACAAGCGATTAAAGATGCACAACGCTTTAAAAATGAAGCGAAGCGCCGTCAACTTCAGTACATTGGTAAAGTAATGCGTAGTGTCGATCCTGAGCCAATTCAAGCGGCTTTGGATAAAGTACGTAACAAGCACTCACAAGCAACCGCTGAGCTACATAAGCTTGAGCAACTGCGTGACCGTGTTGTAGCTGAAGGCGATACTGCCATTTCAGACGTTATGGACATGTACCCTGAAGCAGACCGTCAACGTCTTCGTCAGCTCGCTCGCCAAGCTAACAAAGAAAAATCAGCGAACAAGCCAGCCAAAGCTTCTCGTGAAATTTTCCAAATCTTAAAAGAGCTAAAGCTAGGCGACTAATCTTCGTCTTGCTTTACTTGTAAAGATAATCAAAGACCTAGCACATGCTAGGTCTTTTTGTTTTCGACGCTCTCAATATCAAGAAGTATTCAATATCAAGGCTGAATGAGTCTTCACTCACCTGCTCGAACAAAGGAACTCAATTCGACTTGTGGGTGATCGACAGTTAGCGCATCTATCGAGTCTTCGACTAAAACCTTACCCAATGCCACAAACACAAACTTGTTCGCGATACTGCGCGCATCACCTAAATGGTGTGTCACCATCAAAACAGTAATGTTTCGCTCTGCCGCTAATCGCTTCACTAAGCTCAGCATCTCTTCACGAAGCAAAGGATCAAGCGCAGAAAATGGCTCATCAAGCAGCCAAATATTATGCGGCTGTACAAAACAGCGAGCTAGCGCAACACGCTGACGCTGACCACCCGATAAATGCTCTGGCAGCCGATCTAAATACTCAGCAACCCCTACTTGTGTAGCAGCTTGTTCGACTTCTAGCTTTTGGGTTACCGTAAGCTTTAATCCTGGGTGCAAACCCAGGCCAATATTTTCACGCACCGTGAGGTGCGCAAATAGGTTATGTTCTTGGAACAACATCGCCAATGGGCGCTGATGTGCTTCTTTGCCAATCAGCGATTGGCCTGCCACCGAGATCTCGCCCGATGTTGGCTCAATAAAGCCAGCAACCAATGCGAGTAGCGTTGATTTCCCCGCACCACTTGGCCCCATAAGAGCAACAATATCGCCCTGCTCTGCTTGGAAATCAAAACTAAACAACTCTTGGTGATAATGGTAATCCACATTTTTCATCACTAACATCATCGGTTCCTTAACTCTTTAGCTTTGAGCTTCGAGTAAACAAAAATTCAATCAAACTAAAGCTGCCCACACTCAGTAACAATAAACTCACTGACACCACTGCCGCCGCTTCCATTTGATAGCTGCCTAACAATTGAAATAGATACAAAGGCAAAGTTCTAAAGTCTTGGCTACCAAACAAGGCTATCGCACTTAAGTCGCCCATCGCCAGCATAAAGCTGATTGAGAATGCTTGCGCCATCGGTTTGCGCAATGCGCGCCACTCCACGAGCCTAAAGCGAGTGAACCCTGTCATTCCTAAGCTTGCACACACATACTGATACTGCTGAGAAAGATGCAGCATAGGTTGGGCCAAGGTTTTAATCACGTAAGGCAGCGCCATCAAGCTGTTTACAGCAATCACAATAAAGAAAGCCAAACTGAACACATCGGTAAATGAGCGCAGTAATAAGAAGAGGCCCGTACTGATCACTAAGCCCGGCGTCACCAAAATAATAGTGCCAATCAGCTCAATCTTATCCGCTCTATAGTTCTTGTTTTGCAAACGCCATGTGCGACTAGTTAGAAGGATTGCGATACCAATACCAACGGCGATAATGCTTGCGAGGGAAGCAACACGAACCGAGGTCATTAGCGCAGCCCAAAACGGCTCACTGCTCAGTACAGTGAGTGCCTGGGAGTTAATACCACTTAGAACAACCATGGCTAATGGCGGTAATACCAGTATTGAGACTATGATGATCCAAAAGCTATCCCAAGCTTTTGACCACCAGCTGTCCTTAACCAAATATTTATCTTCCGACAGCTGACTAGCCGTCACAGAGATGGGCTTAGACAAACGCTGAATACTCACCGCTAATACGCCACACAACAGCATTTGCCATATCGCGAGTAACGCGCCAGCCTGCAGGTCAAAGTCGAATTTAATTGCTTGGTAGATGGCTAGCTCAATGGTGGTTGATTTCGGACCACCACCCAACGCCATCACGGTAGCAAAGCTGGTGAAGCACAACATGAAGACCAAACCGCACACATGCGGCAGCTGCTGTCTTAACCTCGGCCATTCAACCCATTTAAATTTATTCCAATGGCTCATGCCTAAATGAGCACACAGCTTGTGCTGCTCGGCAGGCACGGTATCCAAAGCTTGCAGAAGTAAACGGCTGGCGTAAGGCAGGTTGAAAAAAACATGCGCTAGTAAAATACCATTCAAGCCATAAATCGAGAATGGTAACTCTATGTCTAAGTTCGCTAAGAACTTAGCTAACCAACCACTGTTGCCGTAAATCGCCAGCAAGCCAAATACGCCGACCAACACAGGTAGAACCAAGGTTGACGCGAACAACCTTAATAACAAGGCTCTTCCAAAGAACTGTCTGCGACACAGAGCATGCGCAATAGGTATAGCAAAGCCAACACTCAGCACAGTTGAGAGTGTCGCCTGATAAAAACTGAATTTCGTTACATGCCAATAGTAAGGATCAGACCATACTAGGCTGATATCAAGAGAAGGGGCATTGCTAAGCAATGCCCCAACTGCTGAAACCACGAAGGCGGTAATGAGTATCGCAACCCAGATCCCGACCTTAGGTGTTTTCTTTATCATAAATTAATTATTTACCGTAAATGGCTCATTCCAAACATCACGAATGAGCCTTTAAGTACAGGGCGCTCATCTTTTTAATAGTAAGTTAAAAAGTAAGTGCACTCTGCCATTCACGAATCCATGGCTTACGCTTAGATGCTATTTCTTCAGGCGTGAAACCTAGCGCTTTTTGAGGAACCGTAAGTTGCTCGAACCCTTTTGGAAGCTCAATATCTGTCACTGGGTACATCCAGTTACCCGTTGGCATCGCTGATTGGAACTCGTCACTCAGAATAAATACCATAAATTTATCAGCCAGCTTTTCGTTCTTGCTGCCTTTGACCTTAGCTGCCACTTCGACTTGAGTATAATGACCTTCTTCAAAGCTTGCTGCTGCGTACTTAGAATCACCTTCTGCAATGATGTGGTAAGCCGGAGAAGTCGTGTAAGACAGGACTAAGTCCGACTCGCCTTCTAGGAACATAGAGTAAGCCTCAGACCAACCTTTAGTCACAGTAACCGTTTTCTGAGCGAGCTTCTTCCACGCGTCTGTCGCTTCATCACCGTAAACAGACTTCATCCATAGCATCATGCCTTGACCTGGTGTTGATGTACGTGGATCCTGGTAGATAACCTTAAGATCATCACGCTGCTCAACCAGTTCTTTAAGGCTCTTAGGTGGATTTACCAACTGCTCTTTGTTGTAAATAAAAGCAAAGTAGCCAAAGTCATATGGAACAAAAGTGCTGTCACTCCAACCATTAGGAAGCGTTACTGCTGACGTATCAACACTGTGCTCAGCCAATAAGCCCGTCGCTTTCGCTTCAGCCATTAGATTGTTATCTAGGCCTAACACGATATCAGCTTTGCTGTTACCACCTTCAAGACGCAAGCGATTTAAAATAGACACGCCATCTTCTAGCGCGACAAAATTCACATCACAACCACACTTTTCTTCGAATGCTTTTTCAACGGCAGGACGAGGGCCCCAATCCGCAGCAAAAGAATCATAGGTATATACAGTTAGAGTATTGTCTGCAGCAACGGCAGAGAAAGAGATAGCTGTAGTAACAGCAAGAGTTGTAAATGTTAATTTCACTGGACGCTCTCCATGGTCTGAGCGGCACAGGTTTGAGGGAGGAGAACGGTAGAAGTTGTTCCTAACTCAATTCCTACGCCAGCATTATCTGGTTCAGGTTTACGGGTCCCAAGCACTTGCTTGATCTCAGCTCGCATTCATTATTTGAATGGTTTGCTCCCCGATGAGTGTTCAGAATTGTAATTCGAATTTTAACAATAAGCTATCAAGTTTGGATCAATTACGTTGATCGTACCCCCAACGTGGCACTAAACCTTGCTCGATACCAAGATGATCGAGAATACGCGCCACCATAAAATCGACCAGATCTTCGATCGACTTAGGTTGGTGATAAAAACCCGGAGCCGCGGGCATGATCGTTACGCCCATGGTCGAGAGTTTGTGCATGTTCTCTAAGTGCAACGTAGAAAATGGCGTCTCACGAACCACTAACAACAGCTGGCCTCGCTCTTTCATAACCACGTCCGCTGCTCGCTCGATCAGGTTATCTGATAGGCCATGAGCAATGGATGCCAAGCTTCCTGCAGAACATGGACACACCACCATCTGCTTCGGTGCTGCTGAACCAGAGGCAACCGGTGAGAACCAATCATCTTTGCCACACACCACCAGCTTTTCTGGGTCGCAACCTAAATGCTTAACTAAAGCTTGTTTCGCAGCATCTGGCCCAGCAGGTAACTTAAGTTCATGCTCGGTCGCCAACACCACTCGAGCTGCCGACGATATCAGCAAATAAACCTGATAATCTGCCGCCAGTAGGCATTCAAGTAAACGCAGTCCGTAAGGCGCACCAGATGCGCCAGTGAAAGCGAGGGTTATCGCTTTATCGTGTTTTGTCATGTTCTCAATTACTTCAAATTATAAGGTCGTGGATGTCGTTAGCCTTTGAGTGCCAATCCATCCAACAGTTTTTGGTGAATGCCACCAAAGCCACCATTACTCATTACCAAGATTTGGTCGCCCACTTGTGCCTCTGAGACAATTTTAGCAACGAATGCATCCATATCATCACTCACATACGCAGGTTGGTGACAAGCGTCTGCGACATCTTGAACCGACCAATCAATATTATCCGGTTGGAATAAGTAGGTAGAATCCGCCTGTTTCAACGAATCAGCCAAAGTTTCTTTGTGCACACCACGTTTCATTGTGGCAGAACGAGGCTCTAAAACGGCAATGATTTTTTTCGTGTCGACCTTATTACGTAATCCGCCCAGAGTAAGTTCAATCGCCGTTGGGTGATGTGCAAAATCATCATAAACAGAAACACCTGCCACCTCGCCTTTAAACTCCAAACGACGCTTAGTATTAATAAAAGTAGCTAACGATTCACAAGCTAGGTCTGGTGTCACGCCCACTTGTCGTGCAGCAGCTATCGCCATCAAAGCATTATTTACGTTGTGGTCGCCCACTAAATCCCAGTTTACCGTTCCAACACATTCATTTTGGAGGTAAACCTCAAATTGAGAGCCATCTTTAACCAGCTTCTTAGCATCCCAGTCGCCTTGCTCACCACTCGATTCTCTTTCACTCCAGCAACCGCGAGCTAGAACATCTTGAATAGCGGTGTCTTGCTTAGGTGAAAAAATACGACCGTTACTTGGTACAGTGCGCACCAAATGATGGAACTGTCGCTTAATCGCTTCAAGATCATCGAAGATGTCAGCATGATCGAACTCTAGATTATTCACTACCAAGGTTCTTGGGTGGTAATGAACAAACTTAGATCGCTTATCGAAAAAAGCACTGTCGTATTCGTCGGCCTCCACCACGAAGAACATACTTTCACCAAGGCGAGCCGATATACCAAAATTACCCAATACGCCACCCACTAAGAAGCCTGGCGCATAACCACAATCTTCTAAGATCCAAGCCAACATACTTGATGTTGTAGTTTTGCCATGCGTACCCGACACCGCCAGAACCCAACGGTCATGCAGTAGGAACTCTTGCAACCATTGCGGGCCAGATGTGTATCTAAGATTATTATCCAATACATACTCAACGCACGGATTACCACGGCTCATCGCATTGCCGATAACCACTAGGTCCGGCCTTGGCTCTAATTGGCTCGGGTCGAACCCTTCAATAATTTCAATCCCTTGAGATTCCAACAGCGTGCTCATTGGAGGATAAACATTCGCGTCACTACCCGTAACCTTGTGACCTAATTGACGAGCCAATACCGCAGCACCACCCATGAAGGTGCCACAAATTCCTAAGATATGAATATGCATATATTGCTTCCAAACGCTTGGCTAAATGAACCATGTTTAAATCAAACTATCAGCCTTCATTATCATGAATTGACGATTAAAAGCGAGTGGCAATGCAAAACAAATTTAGTCGACATAGTAAGTGAGATCTGTGTCGCTTAGTTCATTACCATTAAAAAGATCTAAGCCGTAGAATTTAGGTAAGCGTCTAGATGAATAAAGCCCACACAAGAGGCAGAATCTACAGTGCTCAAATCCCCCCTAATATTGAGAGAAGTTTAAGGAAATAACATGTCTGAGATGCGCACCCTTGGTGAGTTCATTGTTGCAAAACAAAATGACTTTCCCCATGCAAGTGGTGATCTATCATCCCTTTTGTCATCAATTCGTCTTGCTGCAAAAATTGTTAACCGTGAAATCAACAAAGCAGGTCTTGTCGACATTACTGGCGCTGTTGGTACAGACAACGTTCAAGGTGAAGAGCAGCAGAAGCTAGACCTTTACGCTAACGACAAATTTAAAGCAGCTCTAGAAGCTCGCGATCAAGTTTGTGGTGTAGCAAGTGAAGAAGAAGACGAAGCAGTTGCCTTCAATAAAGAGCTAAACAAAAATGCAAAATACGTTGTTTTGATGGATCCACTTGATGGCTCTTCAAACATCGATGTGAATGTATCTGTTGGTACAATTTTCTCTATCTACCGTCGAGTATCACCGATTGGCACTCCGCCAACAGAAGAAGATTTCCTACAACCTGGACACAAGCAAGTAGCCGCAGGTTACGTGATTTACGGTTCTTCAACCATGCTTGTTTACACGACAGGCGCTGGTGTAAATGGCTTCACCTACGACCCATCATTGGGTACTTTCTGTCTGTCTCATGAAAACATGATGGTCCCTGATGAAGGTAAGATTTACTCAATCAACGAAGGTAACTACTTCCGTTTCCCTACGGGTGTTAAAAAGTACATTAAGTACTGCCAAGAAGATGAGCCGAGTGACAACCGTCCTTACACCTCTCGTTACATTGGTTCTCTAGTATCGGATTTCCACCGTAACCTACTGAAAGGTGGCATCTACTTGTATCCAAGTACACAAAGTCACCCTCAAGGAAAACTACGTCTGTTGTACGAGTGCAACCCAATTGCTTTCCTTATGGAGCAAGCTGGTGGCATCGCATCAGATGGTGTTCAACGCATCATGGATATCAAACCAACTGAGTTACATCAACGTGTGCCTTTCTTCGTTGGCTCAACAAGTATGGTA
This sequence comes from Vibrio sp. S/42/10, assembly GCF_029890535.1. Lineage (NCBI taxonomy): Bacteria > Pseudomonadati > Pseudomonadota > Gammaproteobacteria > Vibrionales > Vibrionaceae > Vibrio > Vibrio sp. S/42/10. The sequence goes on from NZ_JAKMZC010000027.1 coordinate 42,764, forward strand.
CGTAAAGTAGAAGAGTTTCTTGAGCTTAACCGAGACTAGTTTTCTCGATTAATTATCAAAATAACGTCATTAAAAAAGCCAGCATTTACTGAACTGACCCCCAATAGTTGGACACCAATTATTGGGGGTCTTTTTATGTCCAAATATAGCCGAGAGCTAAAATGTATCATTGCTAGGCAATACTTAGATGGCACGTCATCTCTCTACTTAGCAAAA
>NZ_JAKMZC010000028.1:0-37167 GCF_029890535.1 Vibrio sp. S/42/10
CTGCGGAGTGGTAGTTCAGTTGGTTAGAATACCGGCCTGTCACGCCGGGGGTCGCGGGTTCGAGTCCCGTCCACTCCGCCACTTATTCGATAACCTCGCCTAGTGCGAGGTTTTTTCGAATCTGAAGCAAGATAAAGTTTTAGGGGTGTAGCTCCAATTGGCAGAGCAGCGGATTCCAAATCCGCGTGTTGGGAGTTCGAATCTCTCCACCCCTGCCATATTTAAAGCTCCAGCAGAAATGCTGGAGCTTTTTTGTATCTGTCACTTTTTCAAAGTGACGTTGAGGACCGGAGTGTCAGCCAAGTCGACTATATTGATCCCCATCGAAGCAGAAATCCTAGAGTCTTTTTGATTTATATTTGTTCGATTTTTAATTGATAATTACCTACCTTGAATAGAATATTGTCTTAGAAATGTAAGTGCTTACTTATCTCAGTCTCTTTTATAAGCAATTAACAACACAATCCACACTTCTTTATGAGAATTATTCTCAATATTTTGTTACATTTTGGTCGTTATTACTAAAAGGCAACAAATATGGATATTTCCCGTCGTAAGTTTATTCAATCATCTCTCGCTATATCTGCATTAACAGTACTACCCGCTTGTTCAATGAAGCGGTCTGCTGATGAGCAAGGAAAGTATGTTTATGACTTAACTGCTGAGCCCTCAACAGCAGAGTTAGTGAAGGGATTTAATACCAATATTTTGGGTTTCAATGGCCAGATTCCAGCGCCAACGATTCGATGTCGACAGGGTGAAAAGGTCACGATCCGCTTTACGAATAAGCTATCAGAGCCGACGACTATTCATTGGCATGGTTTAAGAATTCCTATCGAAATGGATGGGGTTCCCTTCTTAAGTCAGCCACCAATCATGCCAGGTGAAACATTCATTTATGAGTTTACGCCGCCAGATGCCGGTACGTTTTGGTATCACCCACACATGAATAGCGTGAAGCAGCTTGGTATGGGCTTAGTTGGTCTTATTATCGTAGAAGAGAGCAATCCAGTACGGTTCGATGAAGAACACGCATTGATGCTTAAGCATTGGCACATCGACAAGCAGGGTCAATGGAAAGATTTAATGATCCCACGACTCAGTGCTCGTATGGGCACTCCTGGGGAGTGGAGTAGTGTTAATGGAGTCCATGAACCCGTATATCAGTTGAAGCAGTATGCAGCGACTAGACTGCGTATTGCTAATGTCGATAATACGATCACTTACCCTATTGCTGTCGAAGGGGCTGAAGCATGGGTTATAGCCATCGATGGTAATCCTGTAAAAACGCCTTATAAACTGACTCAACATAAAATTGGTCCGGGTATGCGTGTTGATATCGGACTGATCGCTCCTAAAGCTGGTGAGCGAGTTAACGTTCTCCATATGAAGGGGCGTTTCCCATTTTCTTTGTGTGAATTTGAAGTCGTAGATTCAGCATTTGCTCAAGGACGTTCGTTGCCATTACTACCATTGAATCCAGTGCCCAACCTAGATCTTGCTAATGCTGAAGAGATCGACTTTTTATTTGAATGGGAAGGGGCTGTTTCTCCAGTATCCAAAGATGGAAAATCGATGCCTAAGTTTTGGCTAACAAATAAAAGAGCATGGGAAGGAATGAGCAAAGACAATATTCCTGAACCATTGGCGACTTTAGAGTTGGGTAAGACTTACATATTCGATCTTAAGAACGTCACTCAATATCATCACCCGATTCATATTCATGGTCATACATTTACTGTATTGGAACTTGATGGTAAAAAAATTGAAGAACCTTTCCATACCGATACAGTGCTACTTGGAAGAAACGGCCGAGCTAAAGCTGCATTTGTTGCAGACAACCCAGGACGTTGGATGTATCACTGTCATGTTATAGAACACATGAAAACGGGTTTAATGGGATATATCGAAGTTAAGTGACACCTGTAACGTTTAATATTTGCGCATGCATTCTTAGTTTCTACCCTCGCTTTTATCGGCGGTAAAGCTAGAATATAGGGACTATTGTTTGGGAGGATTCATGGGTCAGTTATCTATTTTAGGTTTTATTGCCATTGGTGGCGCATTTGGTGCTTGTTCGCGCTATTTGATTTCAGAGTTATGTGTAGTGATGCTAGGGCGTGGCTTTCCTTATGGTACGCTGACCGTTAACGTGATTGGCTCTTTAATTATGGGATTACTCATCGCAGCATTTGAGAATGAGATGGTTGCGACAGAACCATGGAGACAGATCATCGGTCTTGGTTTCCTTGGAGCATTGACTACATTTTCTACATTTTCGATGGATAACGTGCTTCTTATGCAGCAGGGTGCTTTCTTTAAGATGGGACTCAATGTGCTACTCAACGTGGTTCTCAGCATCTCTGCAGCATGGATCGGTTTCCAACTTCTGATAAAGTCTTAAAACTTTCTTACGGTTTGTTAACAACTCGGCTTGGTTTATCCAAGCCGTTTTTATATACTCGGTAGTACTTGTCGGAGTGCCATATGGCTGAGACCGTTAACTCGGGATCCGTTGAACCTGATCAGGCTAATACCTGCGAAGGGAACAAGAGTAGATATCTAACTAGAATCCTTCTAGAGATCTATCTCCAGATCACAACTGCATTTTCTTGCTGTGATCCCTCTTGTAGCATCTAATCCGTCAAGCATTTTTATCCCTATAAATAATGGCTAAAAGCCAAGGAAAAATGCTATGTCGAGTCGTAAACAAGCAAGACTGGAAGCGAAGAATTTCATTGATTCTTTATCCGTACAACCTTATCCAAATTCAAAAAAAGCTTATATCCAAGGATCTCGCGAGGACATTCAAGTCCCTGTACGAGAAATATCACTCGCTGATAGCCTTGTTGGCGGTACCAAAAAAGAGCCTGTATTCGAACCTAATGTACCCATTCAAGTTTACGATACCTCAGGTGTTTACACTGACCCTACACATCAAATAGACCTGTATAGCGGCCTTCCTAAGTTGCGTGAGCAATGGATTGATGAGCGTGGTGATACGGAACTGTTAGATGATGTAAGCTCTGTTTACACTAAAGAGCGTTTAGAAGATGAAACTCTAGACGACCTTCGTTACGGCAACCTACCTAGAATTCGTCGTGCGACTGGAGGTCAATGTGTTACTCAGCTGCATTATGCTCGTCAGGGGATTATCACTCCTGAGATGGAGTACATTGCGATACGTGAGAACATGGGACGCCAGAAGTTCGCTGATGAGCAGCTGAACCATCAACACCCTGGCCATAACTTTGGCGCGAACCTACCTAAAGAAATTACCTCTGAGTTCGTACGTAAAGAGGTTGCTGAAGGCCGAGCTATTATTCCTTCAAACATCAACCATCCAGAATCAGAACCGATGATTATCGGCCGAAACTTCTTAGTGAAGGTGAACGCCAATATCGGTAACTCTTCAGTAAGCTCTTCGATTGAAGAAGAAGTTGAGAAATTAGTATGGTCAACTCGTTGGGGTGGCGATACCGTGATGGACCTTTCCACCGGCCGCAATATCCACGAGACTCGCGAATGGATCTTGCGTAATAGTCCGGTGCCAATTGGTACGGTTCCTATGTATCAAGCGCTTGAAAAAGTGAATGGCGTAGCCGAAGACCTTAACTGGGAAGTGATGCGCGATACCTTGATTGAACAAGCAGAGCAAGGTGTTGACTACTTCACTATCCATGCTGGTTTGTTGCTTCGCTACGTTCCGATGACGGCTAAACGTGTGACCGGTATTGTTTCTCGTGGTGGTTCTATTATCGCGAAATGGTGTCTTGCTCATCACCAAGAAAGTTTCCTTTATACCCACTTCCGAGAGATCTGTGAGATCTGTGCGAAGTACGATGTTGCACTGTCATTGGGTGATGGCCTACGCCCTGGTTCTATTGCAGATGCCAATGATGAGGCTCAGTTCTCGGAGTTACGTACTCTAGGTGAGTTGACTAAAGTGGCTTGGGAATATGATGTTCAGGTGATCATTGAAGGCCCTGGACATGTGCCAATGCACTTAATAAAGGAGAATATGGACGAGCAGTTAGAGCACTGCCACGAAGCGCCTTTCTATACTTTAGGTCCACTGACGACAGATATTGCACCTGGTTACGACCATATTACCTCTGGAATTGGCGCGGCCATGATTGGTTGGTACGGCTGTGCGATGCTGTGTTATGTAACCCCTAAAGAGCACCTAGGCTTACCAAACAAAGAAGACGTGAAGACTGGCTTGATTACTTATAAGCTGGCAGCGCATGCAGCAGACTTGGCAAAAGGACATCCGGGCGCACAGATCCGCGACAATGCATTATCAAAGGCGCGTTTTGAATTCCGTTGGGAAGACCAATTTAATCTAGCTTTAGATCCGGAAACCGCGCGTTCTTTCCACGATGAAACCCTGCCACAAGAGTCGGGTAAGGTTGCTCACTTCTGCTCTATGTGTGGACCTAAATTCTGCTCGATGAAGATCTCTCAGGAAGTACGAGAGTATGCGAAAGACACCGAACAAGTGGCGGCTGATCAGGCTATCGAAATTAAGATGTTGGATAACCCGTTGGAAGGGATGCGTCAGAAATCACAAGAGTTCCGTGATACCGGCTCTGAACTTTACCACCCTGCAGTAGGTGCAAAAGAAGCTCAATTAGAGGAATAATGACAGTGAAGATACTCATCCCATCTCAAAATATTGAGTTAACGGGAGAGGTGCAGAACTGTCTATTGGTTGCTAAGCGACAAGGTTTGGCAACCGATACAGTTGAGTTGGGCGTAAGCCCAACTCAATACTTCTCTATCGTTGATGCTCAGCAGGCGTTATCTATTGGCTTCGTTCATGATGTTGATTCATTGGCGGAGTGTAAGTTAGCGGAACTGAATCATGTTGTTGATTACAGTCATTCTGTCGCGCTAACTGACGTTTGTGGTGCCTTTACACAATCTCCAAACACTATCTATATTGGTGTCTCAGATGATTCATCTGTAATGGATATTTGGTCTCACCTAGATGCTAATCGTGTCATTAAGAGTGAAACTACAGCTCATCAAGAATTAGATAGTAGTGGTCATTTTGCTTGGTTACTTACTTTGTTGGCGCTGGAATTCCCATTAGAAGACGCACTAGTTTTAGCTCGCGCTGCATCGAATGTTTCACGTGGAACATGGCCAGCACATTATCAAGACTTTCCTATCCCTGTTCTTGAAGATCAACGGTTGGACATAAGCGTAGGTTGGGCTAACCAAGGAACATCACTTTATTTTCCTGAATTGAATAAGAGTAGCCTCGGTTTATACCCCGTAGTTGATGATGTTGAGTGGATCGAAAGATTACTCAAGCTTGGAATCAACACTGTCCAACTACGTATTAAGAACCCGCATCAAGCGGACTTAGAACAACAAGTCACACGATCTATCGAGCTTGGTCGAGAGCATAACGCTCAAGTTTTTATCAATGATTACTGGCAGCTTGCACTCAAGCATGACGCTTTTGGTGTTCACTTGGGGCAAGAGGATATTGAAGAATCAAACCTCTCACAGTTGAGCCAAGCGGGTATTAAGATCGGACTCTCGACTCATGGCTATTACGAGTTGCTACGCATTGTTCAAATCAACCCAAGCTATATTGCGCTAGGGCATATCTTCCCAACAACAACTAAACAGATGCCATCGAAACCTCAGGGTTTAGTTCGTTTATCTCTGTATCAACAGCTGATTGATACTATCCCATACACAGAAGAACTTACTGGCTATCCGACGGTTGCTATTGGCGGTATTGACCAATCGACAGCCGAGCAGGTGTGGGAGTGTGGGGTATCGAGCTTGGCGGTGGTACGTGCGATTACATTGGCGGAAGACCCACAGAAAGTGATCGAATTTTTCGAAAAACAGATGACGTCTAAACCTTCAACTCTCAAAGAAGAGGTTATGTCGGAGCCTAGCTATGCTGAGTGACTTTGAATTCATTCGTTATCAACGACAAATTGCGTTATCTGAAGTGGGTGAGCAAGGGCAACGCAACTTACTAAATAGTCATGTGTTGTTGATTGGTTGTGGTGGCTTAGGTAATGCCGCGTCTCTTTATCTCGCAGCTTCTGGTGTGGGAAGAATTGTTTTGGTCGATGACGATTGTGTTGATTCGTCCAACCTGCAGAGACAAGTCGCGTTTAAGGAAAACCAATTAGGTTCACCTAAGGTCGAAGCACTTAAACAGCAACTGAATGAGCTAAATGGTCGAAGCCAAGTAAGAACCATCAACCAACGAATGAGTGAAAGCCAACTTGAATTAGAAGTCATGTTGGCTGATCTCGTGTTGGATTGTACTGACAACTTCGCGTCACGCCAGCAGGTTAACCGAGCTTGTTTTAAAACTAATACACCTTTGATATCGGGTTCTGCAATTGGCTGGAAAGGCCAGTTTATTGTATTTGATTATCAGAATCAGAAAGGGTGCTATCACTGCTTGTTCCCGTTCAGACAGCATCCACAAACGACGCGTTGTAGCGATAGCGGCATCATAGGCCCAGTTGTTGGCACCATAGGTAACCTTCAAGCTTTGGCTGCTATTCAACGTCTAACTCGTGGTGAGTTTCAGGTCACAACACATCAACTCAAACTGTTCGATGGCCAGACGATGAATTGGCAAAACCTTATGGTCACTCAAGATAGTGAATGTCTTGTGTGCAGTGCGTCTGTAGTTAAGCATTTAGAAGAAGAAATCCAATGAGCCATATAACTATCTCGATAAACGAACAATCAGAACAAGTAGCACACTCGTCGTCTCTAGCGGACATTATCCAAGTTCTAGCATTACCTGATCTAGGTTGTGTGTTTGCAATCAATAATGCGGTTGTCCCGCGTAGCCAGTGGCAACAAACAGTCGTTAATGAAGGCGACGCTATATCTCTTTTCCAAGCCATTGCAGGAGGCTAACCATGTTAACTATCGCAGATAAAACGTTTCAATCACGACTCTTCACTGGAACGGGTAAGTTCGCCAATAAGCAATTGATGGCGAGTGCTATCGAGGCCTCAGGTTCGGAATTGGCAACTATGGCGCTTAAGAGAGTTGATATTCGCTCTGAGCAAGACGACATTTTACAACCCATCATTGATGCTGGCGTGAACTTACTACCGAATACGTCAGGTGCTAAGAATGCAAAAGACGCCATCTTTGCTGCGCATTTGGCTCGTGAAGCTCTAGGCACAAATTGGCTCAAACTGGAAATTCACCCAGATCCAAAGTACTTGATGCCAGACCCAATTGAAACGCTTAAAGCTGCTGAGCAACTGGTTAAAGATGGCTTTATTGTGTTGCCTTACTGTCATGCCGATCCAGTATTGTGTAAACGCTTGGAAGAGGTGGGTTGTACTGCGGTTATGCCGCTAGGTGCCCCAATTGGTTCAAACAAAGGTATCGCTTCGGCAGACTTCTTAGAGATCATTATCGACCAAGCGAATGTCCCTGTGATTGTGGATGCAGGCATAGGTGCACCATCTCATGCTGCTCGCGCAATGGAAATGGGCGCAGATGCAGTGTTAGTGAATACGGCGATTGCGGCTTCCCAACAACCTGTTGATATGGCGATTGCTTTTAAGTTGGCAGTTGAAGCAGGTCGTATGGCTTACCTTGCTGGTCTCGCTGGTCAGGTATCTCACGCGGTTGCTTCCAGTCCGTTAACTTCATTTCTAGACGAGTAATATTGCCATGACGTTTGTTGATCGATTTAAACAGCTCAACTGGGATGATATTGGTATGTCTATCTTCAGTAAAACGGCAGCGGATGTTGAACGTGCTCTGAGTAAACCCAAACGCGACCTAGAAGACTTTAAGGCTCTGATCTCTCCGGCGGCAGAACCTTACTTAGAGCAGATGGCACAACAATCGTTGGCGCTAACTCGTAAGCGATTTGGTAATACAATGTCGCTTTATATTCCTTTGTATCTCTCGAATCTATGCGCGAATGCATGCACGTATTGTGGTTTCTCAATGGAGAATCGTATCAAGCGCCGCACGCTTACTTTGGATGAAATTGATGCCGAAAGTGCGGCTATCAAAAAGATGAAGTTTGATAGCGTTTTGTTGGTCACCGGTGAACATGAAACTAAGGTCGGGATGAATTACTTTCGACAGGTGTTGCCGACTATCAAAAAGCAATTTAACTACCTTGCAATGGAAGTGCAGCCGCTTGATCAACATGATTACGCAGAGCTTAAATCTCTCGGTTTAGATGCTGTTATGGTTTACCAAGAGACTTACCAGCCAAGAACTTACGCTGAGCATCATCTACGTGGCAATAAAATGGATTTTGAATATCGTCTTGAAACTCCTGATCGCTTGGCAAAAGCGGGGATCGATAAGATAGGTATTGGTGCCTTGATTGGTTTGGAAGATTGGAGAACCGACTGCTTCTTTGTTGCTGCTCACTTGGATTACCTGGAGCGCACTTATTGGCAGACTCGCTATTCAATTTCATTCCCGCGTCTTCGCCCGTGCGAGGGTGGAGACGGTAATGGAGGCTTGCAGCCTAAGTCGGTCATGAACGATAAACAGTTGGTTCAGCTTATCTGCGCATATAGACTCTTAAACCCTGAGGTCGAGTTATCTCTATCTACTCGTGAGTCAGCAACCTTCCGCGACAATGTGTTGCCATTAGGAATCACGAGTATGTCGGCTGCGTCAAAAACCCAACCTGGTGGTTATGCTTCGGGTGAGGAAGAACTCGAACAGTTTGAGATAAGTGATGAGAGAAGTGCTGCCGATGTTGAGTCGATGATTCGTCAGCGTGGTTTCGACCCAGTGTGGCGAGACTGGCACAGTGCCTATTCTGGTTAATCAACGTTTGGTTGATGTTCCACGTGAAACATCGATGGGATGCTATCGACAAACAAAAACGGCTACCTTTAGGTAGCCGTTTTTATATCTAATTTAGCGAGCTTGTTTTGGTTAAGTAAACAGCCTAGAAAGCTATTAAGCGTGAGCTAATGGTGTCGTTGATTGACGTAGCCATTCCAACGTATCACCTTCAACTAATGGGCTAACGTCGCTCCATACTTTTTGATGGTAGTCGTTCAGCCATGCCAGTTCAGGTCGTGTTAGCAAATCAACATTGATGTTGCGCTTATCGATTGGGCAACGAGTTAGTGATTCAAACGTCAATACAGAGAAGTCACCCTGAGTTGGCAGCTCAACAACCAGTTCTAGGTTCTCGATGCGGATACCAAATTCATCAGCACGGTAGTAACCTGGTTCGTTTGATAACACCATACCTTTAACTAGAGGCACGTCGATTAACTTCTTAGAGATACTTTGTGGGCCTTCATGAACACTTAGGAAGTGACCTACACCATGACCAGTACCGTGGTCGTAGTCGAAGCCTTCAGCCCATAAGTGCTGGCGCGCTAGGATATCAAGTTGGAAACCACGAGTGCCTTGTGGGAAACGAGCTCGTGCGATGCCGATATGACCTTTAAGTGCGAGAGTGAACTGTTGAATCATTTCGTCGCTTGGTTGGCCAATCGCGATAGTACGAGTGATGTCCGTTGTACCATCTAAGTACTGACCGCCTGAATCGACTAGGTACAGAGTATTCAGTTCTAGCTTACCTGGTTCAGGTTGGTTCTCATGGTTGTAGTGACACATAGCTGCGTTTCCGCCTGCAGCTGAAATCGTGTCAAAACTTAGGTCCATCAGCGTCGGGTCTTGCTCGCGGAATGATTGTACTTTGTCTGCTAGTACAGCTTCGTTGTGCAGGTTACCTTGCGCGACTTCTGCATCAATCCAAGACAGGAATTTCGCCATCGCCACGCCATCTCGAATGTGACACGCTTTCATACCTGCAATCTCAGTTGCGTTTTTAGCAGCTTTTGGCATTAGGCATGGGTCTGCTGCTTCAATGATGTGAGCGCCAGCGTTTTGCAGAACAAGCGTGTACCAAGCATTGCTCGTGCTTGAATCTACAGATACATTTCTATTTTCTAAAGACTGAAGGCGCACTTCAAGCTCTGATGGGTGAGAAACTCGAATACCATTACCAACGTGTGCTTCAAAGCCTGCTGGGATGCGTGCTGGGTCTAGGAAGAAATCGACGCTTTCATCAGCGTGAATGATTGCATTAGACAGTACAACAGGTAGGCGAGATACGTCCAAACCACGAATGTTAAGCAACCAACAGATCGAATCGAGCTCGGTAAGGATAGCGGCGTCCGCACCTTTTGCTTTTAGTAAGCCAGCAATCTCCGCACGTTTGCTTTCACTTGATTGACCAACGGCATCTGTTGCCATTAGGCGAACATCAGATACAACAGGCTCAGGACGGTCAGACCAAAGCGCATCAATCGGGTTTGCTGATAACGTTGTTAGCTCAACTTTCTCCGCTAGTTTTGCTTGTGCGCCTTTCAACCAAGCAGCGGTGTGCATGCGTGGGTCGAATGCAACCTTACTACCTTGAGGCAATGAGTTGATGATCCAATCTAAAGCCGGTTCTTCAATAAGGTGGCGATACTCAAATAACTCTGCTGGTACCTGCTTACGAACCTGAACGGTGTAGCGACCATCAACAAAAATAGCAGCAGTTTCACGAGTGATAACAGCGGCACCTGCAGAGCCAGTGAAACCTGTTAACCAGTGAAGTCGCTCGTTATGAGCAGGAACGTATTCACCTAGATATTCGTCTTCGTGTGGAATGATAACGGCATCTAGGTTGTTTGTTTCAAGCCAAGTTCGAACCGCAGCAACGCGTTCAGCAGTGATATTGTGCATCTGTGTTTTATCCTTATTGTTAGGGTCCTTGTTAACACTCACAGTCGATATACAGGTGAGGGGACTTATTAGGTCAATAAGCTAGCGCTTTTGTTCGTTTGCTGCAAACGCTGTACGCCATTTTTATCTAAGGTGCAGAGTTTTTTCTTTGATGATATCTCGCAACCAAGTTAAGGCTGGGTCATTTTCTCTGTCACGGTGCCAAAACAAAGTGTATGCCATCGGTGGGAACTCCATTGGTAAAGGAACAACCACTAAGTCGAGTTGCTTAGCGACGAGATAAGTAAAGTGGCTTGGTGCGGTAAACACAAAGTCGGTGTAGGTACATAGGCTTGCAGCGCTATTGAAGTCTGGAACAGAAATCGCGATATCGCGTTGATGGCCAAGATCGGCAAGTTTGTAGTCGAGCAGCCAGCGGTCGTTACCATCGCACCTTACCTGTACATGACGTTGCGCAAGGTAGGTTTCCAGATCCCATTTACCACTCAGAGCAGGGTGGTTGCGTCTTAGCACACACATCTGTGCGTCGCGGTAGATCTCTTGTTCGCAAATGTCGTCTGGCGGCAGCATAGTTAAACGCGCATCGTTGATGTCGATGTCTTTGCCAGTGAGTCCGATATCTAGTTCGCCAAGCTGCAGCTTCTTAAAGGTTTGTTCTGTCCACGCGTGGGTGTTGATATTGACCTTAGGTGCTTGTCGAAATATTGCCGGTAAGAAGTGCGGAAGAATCAGCGGGTAAACACTCTCAACGGCAGCAATGTGAAAGCTATGGTCGCTGTTGTTGGGAATGAAAGTTTCCGGTTGGGTAAGCATATCAAGTTGATTGATCAGCGTTTCTAATCGAGGCTTGAGGAACACAGCTTTCGGTGTCGGTCTTAGGCCATGAGCACTTCGCGTAAAAAGGGGATCATTAAATTGTTCACGAAGCTTGGCTAGCGACTTGCTCACTGCTGATTGGCTCAAGCACAGCCTATGTGCGGTGCGAGTGACACTCAGCTCTTCCATCAACACTTGTAAACAAACTAATAGGTTTAGGTCGATGCGTGACAGTTTCTCGATATTCATATGAATTTCCAATTTGGAATAATACTAATGAGTATATGCCATTTCTATTCATATCTTTAGTCCGTTATTATGCACCCAAATTAATTCATTCGGAGAATCTTGTGCCTTCTAACGCGCTTCCAAATCCTAGCAAATTGCAGGTTGCACTACTTGCAATGCTGGTTCTATTTAGCCCTTTGGCTATTGATATTTATCTACCAGCACTGCCACAAATTTCGACAGCGTTTCACGTGGAACATGCACTAGCACAAGATACGATTACTTGGTTTTTATTCGCCATGGGTGTCGGGCAATTATTTGCAGGCCCTTTGGCTGATAAGTTAGGACGTCGAACCGTTGCATTGGGAGGTGTTAGTATCTATGCACTGAGTGCTTGCTTGGCGTGGGCAGCTCAGTCGATTGATATGATGCTAATAGCTCGGCTGTTACAAGGCTTAGGAGCTTGTGCGACTTCTGTAGCAGCCTTTGCAACGGTTCGCGATCTATTTGGCCCGCAGAAGAGCGGGCGAATGATCAGTTACCTTAACGGTGCAATTTGCTTTATTCCTGCATTAGCGCCGATCCTTGGTGCTTGGTTGACTCAACAGTTTGGTTGGCGCTCGAACTTCAGTTTCATGGCTGGCTTTGCGATTGTGGTCGGCACCATTTTGTTTTTCCAAATGAAAGAGTCTAACCCTGCGACAGAAAAGGTTGCAGTTTTTAAGCTAGAGCGATACTGGTCGGTATTGAAAACACCGTCATTTATCTTCCATGCCACTTTATGCTTGATGGCGATGGCGGTAATCCTTGCTTACGTTACCTCTGCACCTGTTGTGTTGATGGAAAACCTAGGTTTGACGATGAACGAATTTACCTTTTGGTTTGGTGTAAACGCGGCAATTAATATCATCGCAGCATTCACAGCGCCGAAGTTTATGGATCGCTTTGGTACCTATAAAGCCCTGGTTGTTGGTATATCCACACTTGGCTTAGCTGGGGTGATTATGTTGGTGCTTGCTGATCAAGCGACAGCGTTCGCATTTATGTTGCCTATTTTCTTATCTTCGGTTGGTTTTGCATGGATTCTTGGCGCTGCTGCGGGTAAGGCATTAGAACCTTTTGGTGACCGTGCGGGTACAGCTGCTGCGCTGCTTGGTTTGTTCCAAATGAGCGGTTCAGGGCTACTTGTTGGTACCATGCAACGTCTTGATTTAACGTCTCAAGTGATGATTGCGCTACAAATGTTCCTTATTGTGCCAGCATTGTTGGTACTTGCGAGCAAGGCGGGTAAGTCGTGGCATACGACGTTTGCAAAGGCATAAGTTACAAGGGTGATAAAATATACAAATGGCGGTTTTCGAAACGTTAAAACATGGTATATTTGTCACTCATTGAAACGTTAGTACCACAACGGAAAATACTGTAATGTCATTAACAACCTACGAAATGGCGCGCATCTTAGAACAAATGGAAGATGCACCTGAAAAGGTCATGTTTGGTAAACTGCTTAAAGAGCTAGGAAACCAAAGTGAAGAGCGTATTCGCAGTGCGGCAAAACAAGTTCCAATCGATACTTTGCGAGATATTATTTACCAATTCCAGCGTGTGGTAGAGTCTCGTAAAGGTGAACAAGTTCAGCTATTAGCAAAAGAGTTAGCAGAACAAGGTATCTCTGCTGAAGAACTACAAGCTTTTCTAAACAAGTAGTTTATCCCAGATAAAAAGAAACCACTCGATTGAGTGGTTTTTTGCGTTTAGGGCTAGGTTAATTTAAGGACGATGCAAAATAGATCTAGCTTGCGAATTGTTTTCTTAATATTCGATCAAGCGACATAGGTCCGGCTCCCCATACGACGACGACCAGTATCATTAATCCCCACAACTGATGATCATAGAAACCTTGCTCCCACAACACAGGGTATGACACGACAGCCATGATGTTGAATACGAATAACGCTGCTGCCATCGGTCGTGTTAATAGGCCTAGTGCTAAGAAAACAGGCAGAATCAATTCTGCGGCAGTACCCATGTAAGCTGCTAATTCCCAAGGCAGCAATGGCACCTGGTATTCCAACTCAAACAAATAAAGGGTGCTATCCCATGTGGCTATTTTGGTGAGTCCTGAATTGAAGAATACCCAAGCCACCCATAAGCGACAAAACAAAAGTAGCAGAGGAACAAAAAGTGATTGTGACTTCTCAATCAATGCATCGTATTGAGCCATCATGTTTGTGACCGTGTTGTTATCCATTTTATGTCTCCAATTCATCATTGAGTGAGAAGCCTGAGATGACGTCGAGAGCCATTACAGTATTAAGGTGTTGTAGTAGTGAAGGGTTAATCTGAGCGAGTGCTTGACCCGATTGCAATTCAGTTAATAGTTGGTGGCATTCTTCCGTCAAACGATAGCTCTCAACCTGTGAATTCTCGGTTCTGATTAACACTCCTAATTCAGGTTGGTTGATGTCTAACCCGTCAAGTTGTTGCTGGTAGATAGCTTGCTCAAGCGCGATAATCGTATAGCTAGAATTAACTAGCGTTATTGAATCTTTGAGATGGAAGACCAAAGCGCCTTGCTGTTCTTGTGGCACATCAGCTAAACAAGAAAGGGGGCGTTGGTCGACATGTGATTCTGAAATACATCTCACCAAGCTATCTTTTTTCCATTCATACAAAGCCACTTCAGCGAGATAAGGAGCAGCCTCAATAACGGTAGGAAAGGTTTGGATAGTCTGTTCAAAGTGTTCCCCATAACCGCTGACATCACCAGAGGTTGATGGATAACTTAAGACATGTTGGCGAGCCATTTGTTGGAAGCACTCTTCACCAACCAGCATTTCAGTCAGTGGGTACGTCGCTGCCAGTACTTCGCTCAAGCTGATCACAAAGTTATTTCGGTAAATTTGGATTCGCTGTTCATCCGTAAAATGGTCGCTCACTATGTCGCAGTGATCACCATTGTTTTGGTAGCGCAGGGCGTTAGCAAACTCCGACTGAACGTCAGCTAGGGAGTGGCTCATGATGCGCGACTCCTTGGGTTGAACTTGTCGTGTTGATACAAAATATCACTGGCTTTGGTTGCTTCAGCCAATAAGACTTGTGGTTCTGGGATGTCTAGATCCCACTCAATCAAGGTATGGCGCAAACCATGTTGTGCTATCCATTGTGTGTAGAGTTGCCACACTTCGTCACAGACTGGTTTACTGTGGGTATCTATCCAGATCTCACCTTGTTCGAGTTTCTTTTTGGTAAAACCTGCCAAGTGAATCTCTTCCACTTTGTCTGCAGGAATTCCGCTTAAGTACTCTTCACAACTGAAACCATGGTTAAAAGATGAGACAAAAATATTATTGAAATCGAGTAATAAGCGACACTCGGTACGCTTCTGTACTTCAGCCAAAAATTCCCACTCTGGGATAGTTGAATGCTTGAAGGCAAGGTAGCTCGATGGGTTTTCAATTAGCATAGGGCGTTGCAAGCTGTCTTGGACCTCGATGACATTGCGGCAGAAGACCTCTAATGCCTCTTCGGTATACGGCAGTGGTAATAAATCATTGAAGTAGTGACCACCAATCTGACTCCAACTTAGATGGTCAGAAACCAAAAACGGCTCTATGTCATTGATGAGTTCTTTTAGCTGCAGTAAGTGATTTGGGTTAATACGCTCAAAAGAACCTAAAGACAACCCAACGCCGTGGCAACTTATACTGTGGTCATTACGTATTACTCTGAGCTGCTGACGCGATTTTGATTGAGGCTGAAAGTAGTTTTCGCTGTGAACCTCTAACCAACTTATTAAAGCTGGATTTTGGCTAAAGAAGTCTAAGTGAGGTGTTCTAAGGCCAACCCCTGTATTGGGGTGAAGAGTTTGAGTCACAACGATTCTCCTAATAGAAAGTGGAGGTGAGCTGGATATCAGCTCACCATACTTATCAGCTCAATTATGATGATTGAGTGTTACCACCAGATAATTTGCCACAAAGTCCTTTAGGTACGACTACGAATGCATCGGATTGGTTGTCTTCTTTTGCTGTACCTGCACATGAACTTGTTTTGGTTGCACAATCATTTTGGCCAGCTTTTGCCACGCCGTAGCATTTTTCTTTTGCTGCTGCCTCTGCAGGCGCTGATGTAAGAACTGCACCGCCGAACGCTAGTACACTTGTGATTGCAGCTGTAACAGCAAGATTAGAATTTTTCATAGTCATTCCCTCTAGGACTTAATAGTATTTTTATATCGCAGGTTAATAAGTTGTTAACTTGCTTACTAAAAAGGATAGGAAGAACTCGGAAATAATTTCACTGCATTATAAAAAATATCAATATTAATGATGTGTTATCTATTAAGTTACTGATTACATGATGTTATTTTTTGATTGTTTTTTCTTCTTATTATCCTAAACGCAGCCTAGTGTTTAGGTTATAATCGACTTTTATGTATAAATACCCAGTAGTGAGCATATCCAATGATAGATCCTTCGCTTTTACTCGATGGCCTAAACGACAAACAACGTGAGGCGGTCGCAGCACCTTTAGAAAACCTACTTATTCTGGCAGGTGCTGGCAGTGGTAAAACGCGAGTGTTGGTGCATCGTATTGCTTGGCTGCAAAGCGTAGAGCAAGCATCGCCGTTTTCTATCATGTCAGTCACCTTCACCAATAAAGCGGCAGCAGAGATGCGTGGTCGTATTGAAGAGTTGATGATGGGTAGCTCGTCAGGTATGTGGAACGGTACCTTCCATGGTATTTGTCACCGTATTCTTCGAGCTCACTACCTAGATGCAAAACTGCCAGAAGATTTTCAGATCATTGATTCAGATGATCAAATTCGTTTACTACGTCGCTTAATCAAGGCGCAAAACCTTGATGAAAAGCAGTGGCCAGCCAAGCAAGCTTCTTGGTGGATTAATGGTAAAAAAGACGAAGGGCTACGCCCAAGTCATATTGACGCCTACCATGATCCAATCACTCAAACGTGGTTAAAGATTTACTCGGCTTACCAAGAGGCATGTGATCGTGCTGGCTTGGTCGACTTTGCTGAAATCTTGTTGCGATCGCATGAACTATTGCGCGATAAGAAACACATCCGCGAGCACTACCAAGCTCGCTTTAAGCACATTCTTGTCGACGAATTCCAAGATACCAACAACATCCAATACGCTTGGCTTCGCATGATGGCAGGCCCGGATTGTCGCGTGATGATCGTGGGTGATGATGACCAATCTATCTATGGCTGGCGTGGCGCTAAAATTGAAAATATTCAGAAGTTCTTGGATGAATTCCCAGGCGCTTCAACGGTTCGACTCGAACAAAACTACCGTTCAACCAAAACCATTCTTCAGGCGTCGAATGAGCTTATCTCGAACAACACTGAGCGTATGGGTAAAGAGCTGTGGACCGATGGCAACGATGGCGAACTAATCTCAGTTTACTCGGCTTATAACGAGTTAGATGAAGCGCGCTTCACGGTCAGCAAAATCAAAGAGTGGCAAGAGAAAGGCGGTGCGTTAGAAGATACCGCGATGCTTTATCGTAACAACGCCCAATCTCGTGTGCTTGAAGAGGCGCTTATCCAAGGTGGTCTACCTTACCGAATCTACGGCGGCATGCGATTCTTCGAGCGTCAGGAAATCAGAGATGCTTTGAGCTACCTGCGTTTAATGAGTAACCGAAGCAATGATGCGGCATTCGAACGTGTCGTAAATACGCCAACGCGTGGCTTGGGTGATAAAACCTTAGAAACGATTCGTCTTGCAGCGCGTGATCGTGGTGCAACCATGTGGGAAGCCAGTGTTGCTCTGATAGAAGAACAAGTGTTACCAGGCCGTGCTGCAGGTGCTTTGAGCCGCTTTATTGAGCTTATCAATGCACTTGAAGATGACACCATAGAACTGAGACTTCATGAGCAAACCGACCACGTAATCAAATCGTCGGGCTTGTTTGCGATGTACGAGCAAGAGAAAGGTGAAAAGTCGAAGGCACGTATTGAGAACTTGGAAGAATTGGTAACGGCAACGCGTCAGTTTGAAAAGCCAGAAGAAGCGGATGAAATGAGCATGCTAACGGCGTTCTTAACTCATGCGGCTTTGGAAGCAGGTGAAGGTCAGGCTGACGAGTTTGATGATGCGGTTCAGCTCATGACTCTGCACAGTGCCAAAGGCCTAGAGTTCCCAATGGTATTCATGGTTGGCGTTGAAGAGGGTATGTTCCCAAGCCAGATGTCTGCAGAAGAGGCAGGGCGCTTAGAAGAAGAGCGTCGCCTGTGTTACGTAGGCATGACGCGTGCGATGGAGAAGCTTTACATAACTTACGCAGAGATGCGTCGCTTGTACGGGCAAGACAAGTACCACAAACCGTCACGCTTTATTCGTGAGCTGCCTGAGACATGTCTGGATGAAGTGCGTATGAAAGCGCAAGTGAGCCGTCCTGCAAGCAGCGGTCGCTTTAGCCAAACCGCCGTGAAAGAGAACTTTAACGAAACAGGCTTTAGTTTGGGTTCTCGCGTTAAGCACCCTAAGTTTGGTGAAGGCACTATCATCAACTTCGAGGGAAGTGGCCCGCAGAGCCGAGTTCAAGTCGCGTTTAATGGTGAAGGCATCAAGTGGTTAGTAACGGCTTATGCTCGTTTAGAGCAGCTTTAACCTGTTACTTCGACATCTAAAAACCGTCCATTATTAAAAACAGAAAGAGCAGCCAATGGCTGCTCTTTTTATTGCTTTATACTGACCTAAATTAGGTTAATACGAGCCTAAGGCATTGCTGCCTTAAAGTAAGACTTACAGTGCTGCAAGTGCCGCTTCGTAGTTTGGTTCTTCAGTGATCTCTGCAACTAACTCGCTGTGTGTTACCACACCGTTTTCATCAACACATACAACTGCACGTGTTGTTAGGCCAGATAGTGGGCCTTCAGCGATCGCTACGCCGTAGTCTGATGCGAAAGTAGGAGAGCGGAAAGTCGAAGCGTGTTGAACGCCTTCAATGCCTTCTAGTTCGCAGAAGCGACCCGCAGCAAACGGAAGATCAGCAGAAATACAAACAACAACCGTGTTCTCAAGCTCTGCCGCTTTTGCGTTGAACGTGCGTACGCTCGTCGCACAAGTTGCGGTGTCGATGCTTGGGAAAATGTTTAGAACCACTTTCTTGCCTTCAAGAGAAGCAAGAGTCAGTTCAGAAAGATCGCCTGCAGTCAGTGCAAAGCTTGGAGACTTTTCACCCGTTTTTGGGAATGTGCCTGTTAGAGCTACAGCAGCGCCTTTGAAGGTAACGTGTGACATGAATTGTCCTTAGTTTAATTATGGTTATGAAACTAGTTGAGCCTAGTAAAGCTTACGTTACTCGGAAGTGGTTAAGAAGTGAATGATTTAAATGTCAGAATTGTAATTAAACGTATGTGATGTTTGGTGAGGTTTAGAGCGGAAAGGTTAATTGGAAAGTAATAAATAGAAGTATGGATAAAGAAAAACCCCGAGAGCTTGCGCTCATCGGGGTCTGTAGTCTTACTCGCAGCAATCCGGCTACTAAGTGTGCTCCATGCATCAAATCCATGATAGTGTGCTGTTATCCTTCAGCGTATTCCTTTCATCGCCTTCCTAGCGGTGTCCTTGATCTTATCCTGATCTGCCAACAATCCTCGTTAGCGCGCGTCACTTGTTCCTTGAGCGGTGTCCTTTACATCATCCTGATGTTCAGTCCTTTCCTCGTCCAGAGGTGTCCATTGTCTTTCCTTAGTAGCAACCATCCTAGTTACTATTGCGTCCATTCAATGTCCATTTCGCTATCCATGCCGATTATTCATCCTGAGTAATCGAATCTTCATCCTGAAGATAACCAAGTCCTTGGCGTTTCCTGTTCCGTGTCAGCATCCTTCCGACACCATTCATATTACCGATCTCCCATTTATCAGCAATGGTGCATAAGAGAATTTCTATATAATTATTTGAATGATAAATGTACGTTTTGTTTTATTTCAAATAGTTAAGATTATTAAGTGCTTATTTTCTCAGTTAAATAGAGATATTTACTCACTGCCTTGTGAGAGATCTCGCACAAGGCAGCGAGTAAAAAGGGAGGATTATTCCCTATTGGCCAATCGCAGCACCTTCACGACGAGGGTCTGCAGCACCTTCTAGGCCATATTTTGTGATGCGAATGGCGTGTAAACCCGAGTTAAGATCGCGAACGTTGACTTCAAATCCCATCTTTTCTAGCTCAGGTTTGAAGTTTTCCGCTGATGTTCCTTTTTCCAAATCTAAGCTACCGAAGCGGTTTAGGAAGTGCGGTTGGTTGATCGCTTGCTGAATATCCATGTCCCATTGGGTATGCGCAATGATCGCTTGTGCTACATAACCTATGATACGGCTGCCGCCTGGAGAACCAATCGCCATGTAAGGTTTATCATCTTGCATAATGATGGTTGGAGCCATCGAAGAGCGTGGACGCTTACCCGGTTCAAGTCGGTTCGCGATAGGTTTGCCATTATTGTGCGTTTTGAATGAGAAGTCCGTTAGTTCGTTATTGAGCAGGAAGCCTCTCACCATTAGGCGTGAGCCAAATGCGTTCTCAATGGTGGTGGTCATTGATACGACATTGCCATCGCTATCAACAATGTTGAAGTGGCTAGTGGACGGCAGTTCAATAGAGACATCTTGGCTTCTTTGCATTACATGATCCCACGGTGGTGTGCCTGAAGGTGCGTTTGCTAGTGCCTTACCTGCGGTAATTAACTGAGCTCGTTCCTGCAAATAGTCAGTATTGACTAACCCTTGGGTTGGCATAGGTACATAATCTTGATCTGCCATATACATACCACGGTCTGCAAAGGCTAGGCGAGAAGCATCCGCTAATACTTGCCAAGACTTTGCGTCGTTTGGTCCCCATGATTTGAGGTCAAATTGCTCGGTCATCGCTAAGATTTGCCCAACCGTTAATGCACCTGAACTTGGTGGTCCCATTCCACAAATATCGTAGCTCTCATAAGCGGAACAAACGGGTTCACGTTGCTTGATTGAATAGGCGTCGAAGTCTTTCTGTGCCAATACGCCCGGATTGCCTTTGGCAGTTTGCACAGCATTGATGATGTCGGCAGAGATCTCACCCTGATAGAAGGCTTTAGCGCCATCCTTTGAGATAGCGTTTAACGTTGCCGCGTATTCTGGGTTCTTAAGTTGCATGCCAGCTGCTTTCGGGCTGCCATCGGCATTAAAGAAGTAGGCTTTAGTGGTGGCAAAGCGGCTTAGACGTTCTTGGTCGTTCTCGATCAAGGTGGCTAAGCGTGGGCTGATGGTAAAACCTTTTTCAGCCAGTTGAGCGATAGGCTTGATGAGTGAGGCCCATTCTAGCTTGCCGTATTTCTGGTGGGTATCCCACAATAATTGAACCGTACCGGGTGTACCAACTGAGCGACCCCCAACTACCGCATCATAGAATTTAAGCGGTTGGCCGTTTTCGTCTTGGAATAGACGTGGTGTAGCATCAAGTGGTGCAGTTTCACGACCATCGTAGGTTTTGAGTTGCTTGTCCTTGCCATCAAAATAAACAAGGAACGCGCCACCACCAATACCTGATGACTGAGGTTCTACCAAGCCAAGCATAAGCTGTACCGCTACCATGGCGTCAATCGCGTTACCACCTCGGGCGAGGATGTCTGCGCCTGCTTGTGTCGCCAATGGGTTAGCTGCGGTGACCATCCAATCATTGGCTTTGACGAGTTGTTTAGTTTCTAAACCACTACTTTGTTCAGGCGCGACGGCATCGGCAGCTTGATTTGCCCAACTGACATGGGAAGCAAAAAGTAGGGTAGAAGTAGCGAGGGTTGTTAGTTTTGTTTTCCACTGCATGATCTTCTCCTTTTAATATGCAGAGCTAGATTGACAGTGGAAATAACATTTAGCCAGTGTATTGTTAATTAATTGTAATCTTTGTTCTAATTTAGAGCAGTAGTGATGAGGCTGATTGCCACAAAATACTGACGCCAATAATGGTGAATACAGCGCCGCACAAGCCATCGATATAGACAGTCGCTTCATGTAATTTTTTCTGTAAGGCTTTAGTAGATAGCATCCAAGCTAAAAGTGAAAACCAAAACAGCGACAGGCCAAATAAGATAAGCAGAGCAAAACCTTTACCTGAAAGAGACATGTCAGCAGGCACTAGGCTCGACATTAAACTAATGAAAAACACCAAAGCCTTTGGGTTGAGAATGTTAGTGGCAAAACCCTTAGAAAACGCCTCACGCTTGTTGGTAAGAATGAGATCTGTGGAATGAACAGAATCAGTGTCGTCATCGTGATGCTGGATCGTATACCAAGTGGCTTTCAAAGCGCCATAACCTAGGTACAACAAGTAACTACCACCTGCTAGTTGGATTATCGCAAATAGAGTCGGTTGCTGGTGGACCAAGTAACTTATCCCCGTTAGGCTCAGCAGTGAGTGCAGTAATATCCCGCAAGACAATCCTAAAGCAATGTACAAGCCTGTTTGTCTACCATGACGTGTCGCGTTTTGCACGACTAACGCAAAGTCAGGGCCGGGACTCATCAAAGCGATGAAGTGGATAGAGGCTAGGGTGATCAATATGGTGACTTCATTCATTGTTCGTTCTCAATAACCTTGCAGCTATTTTAAAATAAGTAATCGTATTGAGCGTAGCTTACCGTGATTTGAAATGGAGCAATTGTAAATTATCAACACTTAGTTGATTTGTGATGGTGGGACACCGAATGTGGTTTTGAAGGCCTTGGAGAAATGGGCTTGATCATAAAAGCCAACTTGGTGTGCAACCATGGTGCCACAGATCCCTGATTTAATAAGGCGCATACTCTGTTCCATACGTAAACGGCTTAGCCAAGCATAAGGAGTGATACCCATCTTATTTTTGAAGTGGCGTTGGAACTGAGTGGTGGTTAAGCCGCATAGGTCTGACAGTTGTTCTAAACGAACTGGCTGGTCCAAATTCGCCATCAAATAGTCTTTTAGCGTATCAATCGATTGATTACCCAGTTTGATGTCGCTTTTCGATCCAAACTTTGCATAACGATCGACAATCGTAGAAAACCCTTCGAAAGGTAAGCAGTCTTGAGCGAGTTGGCTGACGTTTTGAGTTATTAAAAGACGGTGTAGGTTACACAATTGTGAAAAAGCGGCTTGATCGGAGAGGATCAACTCAGAAAAGCCTAATGTATGACCATTTAGCTTGGGATCGGCAAGATCTTGAAACCATTGAGGAGAAATCGCAAATACGCTGACTTGATAACCTGAATCGAGTTTGGAGTGCCCATCATGAAGCTCATCAGGCGGCATGATAACAACTTGGCCAGCTCCGACATGGTGACTCGCACCTTGATAGACAAACTTTTGTTGGCCTTTTGTTATTAAGCCAATGTGAAAGTCCAAATGATAGTGACGCTGAAACGCGAACTCTTGGTATTGAGCTTTAATCAGGCTGATATCTTCTGTCGGTGTAGAGTAATAGTGGACTTTATCCATGGTACAAAAAAGCTTGGTCAAATAGTCATCAATTCAACCAAGCTTATCTTCGTCACTCGCAGTTGTCTTGTAAAAAACGATCAGTTCTTTTGTTTAGCTTGTTTGTTCTTTTTGTTGTTACTCAAACCATCAAAGCTGAATACCACTAATGCCCCCCAAATAAAGGCAAAGGTAACAGCTTTGTCTGACGTAAAGGCTTCACCATAAATCAGCACGGCCAATAAGAACATTAAGCTTGGACCGATGTACTGGAAGAAACCCAGTGTCGATAGTTTTAATCGCGTAGCTGCACCCGTAAAACACAGTAAAGGGATGGTTGTAATCACACCAGCAGCAACCAGTAATAGGTTGAGCTGCATCGGGTTCATTGATAAGTCTGAGGTTGGACTATCGGCAATAAACAGTAAGTACGTTGCAGCGAGAGGCAACATTACTAGGGTTTCAATGAACAAACCTGTTTGTGCCTCTAAGCTAACTTTCTTACGTAGCAAGCCGTAGAAACCAAAACTAAAGGCTAATGCGATAGCGACAATAGGAATTGAGCCAAAGGCTATCAATTGGATAAGGACTCCGACAGCCGCTAGCGCAACCGCACACCACTGTAGTCTGCGTAAACGTTCGCCAAGGAACAGCATCCCAAGCAAGACGTTAATCAGTGGGTTGATGTAATACCCTAAGCTGGCATCGAGCATATGATTGGAATTAACCGCCCAGATAAAAATGAGCCAATTGGCACCCACCAAGATCGAAGTCGCCACCAAATAAAGCATTTTTGGTTTTGAGGTTAAGGTGTCACGAACCTTGCGCCAGCTGCGACCAATATGCAGTAAGAAAGCGAGTAGGAAAAAAGACCAAACTACACGGTGGCTAAGGATCTCTAGCGGGGAGACGTCACTTAAAGATTTGAAATATATAGGGGCGATCCCCCACATGGTGTAAGCGCCGACGGCAAGCAAGATTCCTTGGCGAGTACGTTGTTGTTCTTCAGGGGTCATACAACTTTCTCTAGCATTGAGTGCTTATTAATAAGATTTATAAGAGAGTTGGTCAGTATAGGAGCGTTAACCCTTTTCACCTAACAATTTGCGGTTTAATTCACCAGCGTTCCCCTCTACAATGTGCGCCTTGCTTGCGAATGATGCTGGCTGATTTTATACCTCGATTAGGAACCACAATGACCGCCACTCTGATTGCTGAGCAAATACCGACTCCCGCGAATGATGCGCAAAACATCTTACAAGATGTCTTTGGTTATCAAAGTTTTCGCGATGGTCAGCAAGAGGTCATCGATCTTGCCGTTGAAGGCAAAGATAGCTTGGTGATTATGCCAACTGGTGGCGGTAAGTCGCTGTGTTATCAAATTCCGGCCTTGGTTCGTGAAGGGTTAACTTTGGTTATCTCACCACTGATCTCGCTAATGAAAGACCAAGTTGACCAATTGAAGGCCAATGGCGTCGCTGCTGAGTGCATTAACTCGTCGATGCCAAGAGAAAAGCTAATCTCGGTGTTTAATCGCATGAACTCAGGCCAATTGAAAATGGTCTATGTTTCGCCAGAGCGGGTGTTGATGCGTGACTTTATCGAGCGTCTACAAGGGCTTCCTCTTTCAATGATCGCAGTCGATGAAGCGCACTGTATCTCTCAGTGGGGACACGACTTCCGCCCTGAATATGCATCATTGGGGCAACTTAAACAGTACTTCCCGCATGTACCTTATATGGCGCTAACGGCAACCGCTGACGATGCGACGCGCAAAGATATTATCTCGCGTTTGCAGTTGGTGGAGCCGCACACTTATTTAGGCAGCTTCGATCGTCCTAATATTCGTTACAACCTTGTAGAGAAACACAAGCCAGTGTCTCAGGTGGTTCGCTACCTAGAAACACAGAAAGGTAATTGCGGCATTATCTACTGTGGTAGCCGTAAAAAAGTGGAAATGGTGACCGAGAAGCTGTGCAATAACGGTCTTCGTGCGGCGGGTTATCATGCCGGAATGGACACTGATGAGCGTGCTTATGTGCAAGAGGCCTTCCAACGCGATGATATTCAGATCGTTGTGGCGACTGTGGCGTTTGGTATGGGTATCAATAAACCCAATGTACGCTTTGTGGTGCACTTTGATATTCCACGTAACATCGAATCTTACTATCAAGAGACTGGCCGTGCGGGTCGTGATGGCTTGCCTGCTGAAGCTATGATGCTGTTTGACCCTGCTGATATGGGGTGGCTGCGTCGCATGCTGGATGAGAAAGAAGAAGGCCCACAGAAACAAGTTGAAATGCACAAGCTGAACGCGATGAGTGCCTTTGCTGAAGCGCAAACTTGTCGTCGTCAGGTTCTGCTTAATTACTTTGGCGAATATCGTGAGAAGCAATGTGGTAACTGCGATATTTGCTTAGATCCACCAAAACACTTTGACGCGACCCAAGAAGCGCAAAAGGCGTTGTCTTGTGTGTACCGCGTAAATCAGTCATTTGGTATGGGTTACGTGGTTGAAGTGATGCGTGGTATGCAGAACATCCGTGTGCGCGATAATGGTCACGATAAGTTGTCTACTTACGGTATTGGTCGCGATCACAGCCACGACTACTGGATCAGTATCTTCCGTCAGTTAATTCACAAAGGCTTGTTGTTCCAGAACATCACTCGTAACTCGACTTTGCAGTTAACCGAAGAAGCACGCCCGCTGTTACGCGGTGAAATGTCTTTGGAGTTGGCAGTGCCTCGTTTGGATACCGCAGTTCGTAATGCTAAGTCCGATAAGTTAAGTAGCAAGAACTACGATAAGAAGCTGTTTGCCAAACTGCGTAAGCTGCGTAAGTCGATTGCTGATGAAGATGGCTTACCACCTTATGTTGTCTTCAGTGATGCGACCTTGATTGATATGGCCGAAATCCTACCCACATCTTACGGAGAGATGTTGGCAGTGAATGGTGTCGGTCAACGCAAACTCGATAAGTACGCTGATCCATTCTTAGATTTGATTCAAGAACACATTACCACCCACGGCTAATTGGCTGATTGCTAGTTTTCAGAAGCGTTTAGCTTATAAGAACGGTTAGTTCATAGAAAAAGAATAAGGTTGATAGGGACATGACAACAAACACAGAATTTGGCTTAAGAGAGTATTTAGCTGAGGAAGGGCGTTTATTGATTACGTCTCCAAGTTTTGATTTTGATTCTTACGAAGTGTTAGGTGAAAAGCTGGTGGCATTGCTGTCCGCTTCTGTTGTAGAAAAGCAATGGGACGCTGACATGCATTCTTGGTTGATCGATTTTGAAGACTGTCGAATGTTTTTAAAGTCTGAACATTACAGTGAATCAATCTGGTTTGAGTCGTTAAACGCTGAAGAAAGCCGAGAAGAGTTTGATTATCTCGCGACGCTTTTCAAGCGTGGCTTCTAACTTCAAGCGCATTTCTAATTTTAGGCATAGAACCTAAAAACCTCGCTTTAAAAAACATAGCTTTTAACGTCATTCGCCAATAAATGTGAGGATAAACGTTTGCGTCTATTCTCATCGTTGCAGCCAATATTGATTAATGTATAATCGCCCGCCGCTCAATAGAGCAATTTATAGATACATTTTTAATTCACATTATTGGTAAGAGCTTTCTTGGTTTATTCGAAGAAATGACTCGATTTGGGTTCCCTCACCCCCAAACCAAACTAAAAAGGTACAGCATGAGTAACTTTACCCCTGCGCAACAGCGCAAAGCCCTAGCACTATTAGTGTTGTTCCATTTGGTGATTATTGCGTCAAGCAACTATCTGGTTCAGCTACCTTTTACCGTCTTCGGTATGCACACCACTTGGGGTGCTTTCACTTTCCCGTTTATCTTCCTAGCGACCGACCTAACAGTACGCATTTTTGGCGCGCAGCTTGCTCGTAAAATCATTTTCTTAGTGATGTTGCCTGCACTAGCCGTTTCTTATTTATTGTCTGTGGTGTTCTTTGAAGGTTCATTCCAAGGCTTTAGCCAATTAGGTGAGTTCAACTTGTTTGTTGCACGTATCGCCGCGGCGAGCTTCATGGCTTATTTACTGGGTCAGATCTTGGATGTGCATGTTTTCAACCGCTTACGCCAAATGAAGCAGTGGTGGGTAGCCCCAACGTGTTCAACGCTATTTGGTAACGCGCTCGATACCATCGCGTTCTTTGCGATTGCTTTCTACCAAAGCCCAGATCCATTCATGGCTGAGCACTGGACTGAGATTGCATTGGTCGATTATGGCTTCAAGCTTATCATCAGCTTAGGTCTGTTCGTACCTATGTACGGTGTGCTACTTAATTACGTGGTTAAGAAGTTAACCGCAGTGAACCCTGACTTTAAAGCGACAGGTGTTAACGCTTAAGTTTGAGATTTGTAACGCAAAGCATTAATGCAGCGGTAATAAAAAGCCCAAGTTAGTCAACTAACTTGGGCTTTTTTAATTTCTAGCGACAGATAATTAATATCACAGGCATTCTATATTGAGCGGCCAACCAATATCAGTTTGGCGGTTCGACTCAATTTCTAGCTCAGCAGCCGTAAGAGGGTTGGCCTCCAACCATTGCTTGGACAGATTTAATGTTAGCTTGTCATCTTGTGCTGTTAACTTCACTTGCGCGACAAGGTCAGGGTTACGGCGATGAGTTAGCAAAATGGCTAAGCGTAGAATACGTAAAATACGTTTGCTACTAGTACCTGATACGGCGTGTTGCTCTGGCAGTGATGTCAGTTGCTCACGGTAGCGACGTACGAGTTCACCGAGGTAGTGCTTCTGTGCACGTGTAAAACCAGGCAAATCCAAGTTTTGTAGTAAGTATGCGCTGTGTTCGCCACCTTTTTTGAAATCGATGGTTAAACCAATTTCGTGCAGTTTAGCTGCAGTTTGCAAAAGGATACCAGCTTGAGGTTCTGATACCCATTCCTCAGCGCCCGCTTGTTCAAATAGATATTGTGCTAACGATGCAACTTGCTCACCGTAAGTGACGTCCATTTGATAGCGAGACTGAACGCTAGCTACCGTACGAGCCCTAATATCTTCTTGGCGTAACTCGTCAACCATCTCATAAGCAAGGCCTTCACGGAGTGCACCGCCGGCGAGTGTCATTGAATCAATCTCAAGCAGCTCAAAAATAGCAATTAGAATCGATAGGCCACTCGGGAATACAAGTGCACGTTCAAGGGTTAACCCTTCAATCTCTAGCTCTTCGAGTCGCTCTGCTGCCATTGCTTGTTTTTGTAGGCGTTTAAGCTTGGCGTGAGTGATGACCTCATCCATGCCTTGTGCCAACATGATTTCTTGCAAAGCTTGAACGGTGCCACTTGCACCAACACACACATCCCATCCTATATCCGTGTAGCTATCAAGGATTGGTGCCAGCGTAGATTTAGCCGCTTCAATGGCGTTGTCAAAGTTGGTTGCGGTTAATTGGCGATCTTTAAAGTGACGCTCAAGCCAAGTAACACAGCCCATCTTCAGGCTAGTTAATGCTTTCGCTGAGAAGCCTTCACCGATGATCATCTCGGTACTCGCGCCACCAATGTCAACAACTAGTCGGCGACCACTGCCACCAGAAGTGTGTGCTACGCCTTTATAGATAGTCGCAGCTTCTTCTTCACCAGAGATAACATTGATATCGTAACCAAGGATCTGGTTCGCTTTCTCTAGAAAGATACCCACATTGGTCGCTGTACGCAGGGTCGCAGTACCTACAATGCGGATATTTTCTTTAGGAATGTCTTGCAGTCGCTCTGCAAAGAGACTCAAACAGTCCCAGCCTCGCTGCATCGCTTCTTTACTAAGTGCGTTATTTTCATCTAAGCCTGCGGCTAAACGAACTTTACGCTTAATCTTAGCCATGGTTTGCACGCTGCCATCGATATGGCGCACAACGAGCATATGAAAACTGTTCGACCCGAGGTCGATTGCAGCGTAAAGCGGGGATGACACTGTTTGGCTCATAAGCGACTAAGCTTCCTTGTTATGACGCGGTTGGCGTGGGCGACGGTTCTGGTTTGGTTTACGGTTACCGTTACGTGGACCATTGTTGTTTGAGCGACGTTGTTGCGGATTACGTGTACGTAAACGCAATGGTGCCGGTAGATCTTCTAGTAGTGCAGAAGCATCGTAGTCAGACATTGGAATAGCGTGCTCGATGTATTCTTCGATTGGTGGCAAGTTGATTGCGTAATCTTCACAAGCAAAGCTGATCGAATGACCGCTTTCACCAGCACGACCTGTACGGCCGATACGGTGAACGTAATCTTCGCAATCGTCTGGCAGGTCAAAGTTGAATACGTGTGTTACTTGAGGAATGTGTAAGCCACGTGCTGCAACATCGGTTGCTACAAGTAGGTCTACATCACCTTTAGTGAACTGTTCAAGAATCTTTTCACGTTTCTTCTGTGGAACATCACCTGTTAGTAGACCAACACGATGACCATCGGCAGCCAAGTGACCCCAAACTGATTCACATTTGTGCTTCGTGTTAGCGAAGATGATTGCGCGATCTGGCCATTCTTCTTCGATTAACGTTTGTAGAAGGGCCATCTTATGTTCGTTAGAAGGGTAGAAAAGCTCTTCCTGAATGCGGTGACCTGTTTTGCGCTCTGGCTCAACAACAACATGCTCTGGGTTGTGCATGTGTTCGAACGCTAGCTCTTGTACGCGGTAAGACAGCGTCGCAGAGAACAGCATGTTCAGGCGATCTTTTGGCTCAGGCATACGGCGGAACAAGAAGCGGATGTCTTTGATGAAACCAAGATCGAACATGCGATCAGCTTCGTCAAGAACAACAGCTTGAATATGGTTAAGGTTAAATACCTTCTGCTTGTAGAAATCGATGATACGGCCAGTTGTACCAATTAAGATATCTGCGCCTTCTTCGATCTTACCTAGTTGCTTGTCGTAGCTTTCGCCACCGTAAGCAAGTGCTGCTTTGATACCTGTGCTTTCAACCAGAGAGTCAGCATCGTTGTAGATCTGAATCGCGAGTTCACGTGTTGGTGCCATAATAATCGCACGTGGCTGGTTAGGCTTGCGCCCTTCATGCTCAGGTGTTTTTAGCAGGTGATTAAAAGTAGCAGTAAGAAACGCAAGCGTTTTACCAGTACCCGTTTGGGCCTGGCCTGCAATGTCTTGGCCGGTGAGCAGTACCGGGAGCGCCAAGGCTTGGATAGGGGTACAGTAATCGAACCCTTTTTTCTCCAATCCTTCAATGACTTGCGGGAGTAAATCCAAGTCGGCGAACTTTTGCTCTGTGATATGCGTCTTTTTCATTGCTATAGAATATCAGCTTAAGCTTGCAATACGAAAGTAAATACATTCCAATAGGGCATCTATTTACTGGTTATCATCCAACCAGTTCTAAAAAATACATTGGAGTGGAAGATGAGTGATAAGATTTTGCAGCTAACTGATGACGGTTTTGATAACGATGTGATCAATGCTGCAGGCCCGGTTCTTGTTGATTTTTGGGCTGAATGGTGTGGTCCTTGTAAGATGATTGCTCCGATTCTTGATGAAATCGCAGACGAGTACGAAGGCAAGCTCACTATCGGTAAATTAAATATCGACCAAAACGCAGGAACTCCACCAAAATTTGGTATTCGCGGTATTCCAACGCTACTTCTTTTCAAAGATGGTGGCGTAGCAGCAACTAAAGTTGGTGCATTGTCTAAAACTCAACTTAAAGAGTTCCTAGACGCTAACCTTTAATTAGGTGAGCATTTGAAAAGAAACCGCGCAGTTAACAAATGCGCGGTTTTGTTTTTTCTAAGCTATGGACTAGTCTTAGTTTTAGTGCTAATTTATCGCACGTTAATTGAACGAATTTCTCTTCTTGGTCGATCCTGCGTGACCAAATCCTTCTTAACTTAAGAAAACAGATCCTATTTTGACTAAACAAACTTCCACCACTATGAATCTTACTGAACTGAAGAACAGACCAGTGTCTGAACTTGTTAAACTTAGCGAAAGCCTAGGTCTTGAAAATCAAGCTCGCTTAAGAAAACAAGACATTATCTTCTCCATCCTTAAAGCGCATGCAAAAAGTGGTGAAGACATCTTTGGTGATGGTGTTCTAGAAATTCTTCAAGACGGTTTTGGTTTCCTGCGTAGCGGCGACAGCTCATACCTTGCTGGGCCAGATGATATTTATGTATCACCAAGCCAGATTCGTCGTTTTAACCTTCGCACAGGTGATTCTATTGGCGGTAAAATCCGCCCACCTAAAGATGGCGAGCGTTACTTTGCACTACTTAAAGTAAACACGGTTAACTACGACAAGCCAGACAACGCACGTAACAAAATCCTTTTTGAAAACCTTACTCCTCTTCATGCCAACGAACGTATGGTGATGGAAGCTGGTAATGGTGCGACTGAAGATATCACAGCCCGAATCCTTGACCTTGCTTCACCAATTGGTAAAGGTCAGCGTGGTCTGATTGTTGCTCCGCCTAAAGCGGGTAAAACAATGCTGCTGCAAAATATCGCTCAAAGCATTGCTCGCAACCATCCAGAGTGTGAACTAATGGTTCTACTTATCGATGAGCGTCCAGAAGAAGTAACAGAAATGCAGCGCCTAGTTAAAGGTGAAGTAATTGCATCGACTTTCGATGAGCCAGCATCTCGCCACGTACAAGTAGCAGAAATGGTAATCGAGAAGGCGAAGCGCCTTGTTGAACACAAGAAAGACGTGGTTATCCTACTGGACTCAATCACTCGTCTCGCTCGTGCTTACAACACCGTGATTCCTTCATCTGGTAAAGTTCTTACTGGTGGTGTTGATGCGAATGCTCTACATCGTCCAAAGCGCTTCTTTGGTGCGGCACGTAACGTAGAAGAAGGCGGTAGCTTAACTATCATCGCAACAGCACTGGTTGATACTGGTTCTAAGATGGATGAAGTTATCTACGAAGAGTTCAAAGGTACAGGTAACATGGAACTGCACCTTAACCGTAAGATTGCGGAAAAACGCGTATTCCCAGCGATTGATTTCAACCGCTCTGGTACTCGTCGTGAAGAGCTTCTTACTAAGAACGATGAATTACAGAAGATGTGGATCCTGCGTAAGATTGTTCACCCAATGGGCGAAATCGACGCGATGGAATTCCTTATCGACAAGCTAGCAATGACTAAAACGAACGATGAGTTCTTTGACGCAATGCGCCGTCAGTAACCTTGACGGGTTTATAGTTATCAAAAAGCGCTGCCTTCGGGTGGCGCTTTTTATTTGCATTTTACAGCGCTAGCTTGCAGAATGACCAAAAGTGTTAAAAGGAAGTTAAAATGCAACATGGACTGTTGTCATCATTACTCCTGTCTACTTCACTGTTATTTTCACCGGTTGGTATGAGCTATGCCACCGAGATGTCTCCACTTACAGTTGAGTCTTGGCTTGAGAATGATCAAGTAAAACTGAAAACTGCTGAATTACTCGAGCTTGTTGTGCGTGATGAAGTCAATTCGTTACGTTTCGCGCTTGAGCGTCTGACATTTCCTCAGCAAGAGGTAGCTCGTTACCAACTTTTGAAGAAGATTGAGCAACAAAAAATTGCACTCACTCCTAAGATGTCTATCTTCATCGAGCAACAACTTGATCTCACGCCGACTTACCAAGTTTTAGAGCGTGGTGATGGATATGAGTTCACGGTACCTGCCTTTAATTACCCTTCGATTGCTAATCGATTAATCAAACAGTGGCACCAAGACCAAACAACATTGGTATTTGTGTTAGATGCAGAAAAACAAGAGCTCGACCTAAAAGAGTGGCTATCTGGCCCTGAGCATCAAGTTCAAACGCGAGAGGCTCTGTTAATAAGAGAGCTAGATAGTTTGTCACCTGAAGCGGTTGATTATCTGACTAAGCAACTCACCGCATCTTCTATTGTTAGTTGGTTACCTTCTACAGAGGTGGTGGTTCGGTTAGCGCAAGTCAGCGAAGACCCGGAGGTCTACAAGATTCTATGGCGAATGAAGGCCGATTATCATAGTCAAGCCGAACTAGTGCGCCTTGCTGAAACTAAACAAACGTTCGCGCTTGAACAGGTAATGGCGGCGACTAAGAATCCGCGCTTGAAAGATGAGGCGATAACTTTGCTTACCAAGGTTAATCCGTTATCAGAAGAAGTGAAGCAGTTCCTTGTCTCTCGGATGGCGATTGCCGATGAAGCGCCATTAGTCGCGCGTGAACTGGCCAAACAAGGTCACACTCGCTGGTTGCAAGACCTCGTCAATGATAACCCTCAGGTGAAGAGCTCTTTGATCGAGCAAGCATTACCGTAAAGTGGATTTTGCCTCTCAATAACCACATTAAAAAGGGGGATCTCAGCGTCACCCTTTTTGATATACTGAGCGCAGAATAATCAGCATGTAGAAGTCCTATGAGTTTTAAAGATTTACGTGATTTTATCGACCATCTTGAAAGTATTGGTCAGTTGAAACGCATTTCTCACCCTGTCGATCCAGACTACGAAATGACCGAGATTAGCGACCGTACTCTACGTGCTGGTGGCCCGGCTCTTTTGTTTGAAAATCCTGTAGGCTATGACATGCCTGTTTTGACTAACCTATTTGGTACACCTAACCGTGTGGCTATTGGTATGGGTCGTCAGGAAGTAAAAGAACTGCGTGAAGTGGGCAAGTTGCTTGCTTACCTAAAAGAGCCTGAGCCCCCAAAAGGCTTTAAAGACGCTCTTGATAAGCTGCCAGTGTTTAAGCAAGTCTTAAACATGCCGGCTAAACGCCTTCGCAAAGCGGCTTGCCAACAAGTGGTTTGGCAAGGTAATGAGGTCGACCTAGATAAAATTCCTGTGATGAGTTGCTGGGCCGACGATGTCGCGCCATTGCTAACATGGGGTTTAACGGTTACTCGTGGTCCAAATAAAAAACGCCAAAACTTAGGTATCTATCGCCAGCAAAAGATCGGTAAAAACAAAATCATCATGCGTTGGTTAGCCCATCGTGGTGGTGCGCTTGATCTACGCGATTGGATGGAAACCAACCCAGGTAAACCATTTCCGATATCTGTAGCATTTGGCGCAGACCCTGCCACCATTCTTGGCGCGGTGACACCAGTACCAGATACCTTATCGGAATACGCATTTGCAGGATTGCTGCGTGGTAGTAAAACTGAGGTCGTTAAATCAATCAGTAATAACCTAGAGGTACCAGCAAGTGCGGAAATCGTAATGGAAGGCTACATCGACCCGAATGAGTTCGCGGACGAAGGCCCATACGGAGACCACACGGGTTACTACAACGAGAAAGAAAAGCACCACGTATTTACGATTACTCATGTAACCATGCGCGAGAACCCTATTTATCACAGCACGTATACTGGCCGTCCGCCTGATGAGCCAGCGGTATTGGGTGTTGCACTAAATGAAGTGTTTGTTCCTATTCTTCAAAAGCAGTTCCCTGAGATCGAAGATTTCTACCTGCCGCCTGAAGGTTGTTCGTACCGAATGGCGGTAGTGACAATGAAGAAGCAATACCCAGGTCACGCTAAGCGAGTGATGATGGGTGTATGGTCTTTCTTGCGTCAATTCATGTACACCAAATTTGTATTGGTGTGCGATGAGGATGTGAACGCACGTGATTGGTCTCAAGTAACCGCTGCGATGTGTAAATATATGGATCCGTCACGCGATAGCTTGATGATAGAGAACACACCGATCGACTCGTTAGATTTTGCGTCTCCAGTGGTTGGATTGGGTTCTAAGATGGGCTTAGACATCACCAAGAAGTGGGATGCGGAGTTAGCATTATCGCCAGACGTTGAATCTGCG
Organism: Vibrio sp. S/42/10; assembly: GCF_029890535.1. Classification (NCBI taxonomy): domain Bacteria; kingdom Pseudomonadati; phylum Pseudomonadota; class Gammaproteobacteria; order Vibrionales; family Vibrionaceae; genus Vibrio; species Vibrio sp. S/42/10. The sequence continues at coordinate 35,051 of NZ_JAKMZC010000028.1, forward strand.
CCTGTAAGTAGTGAACATATCGAAGGTAGCCTGGCTGAGTTAACTAAGGCTCACCCTGAAATTATTGATATTCATCTACAGAACGACAACGCCAGCATGGTTGTCGTGTCTATTGATAAGCAAGCTGCAGGTAACGGTAAGAAAATCATGGAAGCGGTTTGGTCTCAATTTGATGAGAATAAATTTGTTATCGTGTGTGATGGTGATGTCAACGTGAGTGATTGGAATGACATCATTTGGGCGGTGACCACAAGAATGGACCCGGCCAGAGATACATTGTTCCTACAGAATGAAACTGGACACTCAAAAATGGGTCTAGATGCGACTAATAAATGGGAAGGTGAATGCCTTCGTGAGTGGGGGGTGCCAATTACAAAAGATCCTGAGCTCGTCAAAAAGATTGATAGCATTTGGGAACAGCTAGGAATTTCATGAGCTACCAAGTAGTCTTATATCCAGAAAACATCAGTTTCACAGTAGGAAAAGGGCAAACGATCTTGGATGCTGCGCTCAACAGCAATATCAATTTCCCGAATCGTTGCCAAGTTGGCGCATGCGCGATGTGTATGTGCAAAAAATTAGAAGGCCAAGTGAGTTACCACCTTGAACCCATGCTCACAGAGAAAGAGCAGTTACAAGGTTGGATTTTTGCTTGCCAAGCATTTGCAGAAAGTAATTTAGTTCTAACCTTTGCCGATTGAGGGTTAGTGAGAGGAAGAACATGACTATTAAATGTAAAGTGAAATCTATCGAGCCTTTGGCTTGTAACACTTACCAAATCCTACTTCACCCAGAAACACCGGTCGCTTTTAAAGCGGGACAATACTTGATGGTTGAAATGGGTGAAAAAGACAAGCGCCCATTTTCGATTGCAAGTAGCCCTTGTCGCCATGAAGGCGAGCTTGAGTTACACATTGGTGCTGCTGAGCACAATGCTTACGCGTTAGAAGTTGTTGAGGCGATGAAAAAAGCACAATCTGAAGATGGTGATATTGCTATTGATGCTCCTCACGGTAACGCGTGGGTTAAAGAAGAAAGCGAACGTCCTCTATTATTGATTGCTGGTGGTACTGGTTTCAGCTATGTACGTTCGATTCTTGATCACTGTATTGCACAAAACAGCAAGAAAGAGATTCACTTATACTGGGGCGCAAAAGATGAGTGCCAGTTATATGCGAAAGAAGAGTTAGTCGATATTGCAGAAAAACATAGCAACGTACACTTTGTACCTGTTGTAGAACAAGCTCCTGAGGTTTGGCATGGTCAAACAGGTAATGTGCTTGAAGCTATTACGCAAAGCTTCGAATCATTAGCTGATTTCGATATCTATATTGCAGGCCGTTTTGAAATGGCGGGTGCAGCAAGAGACTTATTTACTCAAAACAAAGACGCAAAGCGCGACCATATGTACGCTGATGCTTACGCGTTTATCTAACAATACCTTTAGATTTTGAGTAAAAAGAGAGCAGAAATGCTCTCTTTTTTACGTTTAGGTGAACTATTAGGCAGTTAACCCCTATTTATTCATTTTTTATGAAAAAGTAGTTGCTAAGCTGAGAGGGTTCCCTATAATGCGACACCACTGAGACGGCAGACGCCACAAGGCTTCAGCAAGAATCAGTAAGACGGAAAGCGACAAAAAATTAATTTTCAAAAAGTGTTTGACACTGAATGTTAATTCGCTAGAATGGCCGTCCACTTCGAGAGGCACCTTACTTAAAAGGAGCGCTTGAGAAGTAAAGCTCTTTAACAATTTAAACCTATCAATCTGTGTGGGCACTCGTTGATGAATATCAAAACGTTATTGGTTCTTTTTCGAAAGAGCGTAATGACAGTTACTTCGGTAACAAAATGATTTCAATGAACTGAGTGACCAATACGTTTAACTACTTTCTCTTGTAGAAAGAAATTATTCGGCACAGTCAATTCATTACCATTCTGTTGGAATGGTAATAGCTTTAGAATTACTTTTTACTTTCGAGTAAGAATAGATTTTGAAGTCAGTATTCGTTGAGTCACACCTATTAATTTAGGTAATCAAAACTTTAAATTGAAGAGTTTGATCATGGCTCAGATTGAACGCTGGCGGCAGGCCTAACACATGCAAGTCGAGCGGA